>DATLYH010000282.1:0-18485 GCA_035575035.1 Gemmataceae bacterium | reverse complement strand
AGAGTCGGATGCCGTGCGAAGAGCCGGGCGTCAGGATGCGCGGCTCGGCCCGCTCCCAGAAGCGGTCATAGCGGCGGCGCAGTTCGCCGGCGAAGGAGGCCGGGTCCCGCGGCTTCATCAGCTGCACCAGGTCTCCCTGTGGATCAAGGGCCAGTACCGGCACCCCCTGGCCGACCGCTTCCTCGGCCAGCACCTTCGCCACCCAGGTCTTGCCGCTGCCGGCGGCGCCGATCACCGCCACATGCGTCGGCAGCGCGGCCAGGGGCAGGGCCACCGGACGCCGAGCGGCCGTCTCACCGATCCAGAGCGCGTCCTCCGGCGGCTCGGCCGGCACGGTCGGGCCTTCATCTGCTTCCGCCTTTGCAACAGGCCCCGGTTCGTGGGCGGCGACGGGCAGCTCAGCACAGGGCGCCGCCGCGAGAGCGTCGGTCCAGTGGGTCAGCCGCTGCCCCTCATGCTTGGGCCCCAGCCGCTCCACGCATTGATCGCGCCAGCGGCACACGTTGCAATAGAGCGGCTCGCCGGGCGGCTTCAGCCCCTGGCCGGTTTGCTCGTCGTAGCGCACCCACTCGCGCATCGAGGCCAGCAGGTTGTACACCTTGTGCCGCTCGCCGTGCACCTGTTCCCACGACTTCTCGATCATCTGCCGCTTCGGATACAGGTAGAGCACGCCCACGTCCGGCTCGGTGCGGTGCTGGACATGGTGCATCAGGGCGTAAAGGCTCACCTGGAACAGGTCCTCAGCATGCTTGTCGGGAGGGGTCAACTTGTAGTCGATGATCCGGTTGTGGGTGGTGCGCCAGTCATAGAAGACATAATCGAGGATGCCGGTGACGTGGACCGGCTCATCTGCCGGGCCGACGTCGAAGGTCACGTCCACGCGCCGCCGCCGGTCCCCAAACATCTCGTCGAGGACCTCCGCAATCGGCTTCCCTACAGACCGAGCATGGGCGAGGATGTCGGCCAGCTCGCCGACGTAACAGCGCAGGGCGGCCAGGAACGCTTGCTGCTGGGCGCCGGTCTTCTCAAACAGGGCCGCACGGTTGACGTGATGGTCGTAGATATGGCCCAGCAACTCCTGGGTCAACCGCGGCGCGTCGGCGTCGGACTCGACGATCCGGCGGACCATCGGCTCGGCGAGAGCGTGGTGATTGAACTGCTCGATGGCTGCGTGAAACAGCGAGCCGCAAGCCGTAGCCTCCTGCTCGCCGGTCTTCCAGATGCGGCTGATGGAGGGCTGCTTCAGGCCGTGGCGGCGGGTGTGCTCGGCGTCGAAGTAAAGGATGCGCGGGCAGGCGGCGGCCACGCGCACCTGCGAGACGGTGAAATGAGCGATCGGCATGGCGAACTATTTCTTCATCAGCGACAGGTTATCGTCGAATGGCGTCGCATGAAGCAGGCCGTCCTGGTGCATCTTCCGGGCCACCTCCTCCAGCCGGGCCTTGCACACCGGCAGCTCCAGCTCTACCTGCTTGCGCCGCAGATAGTCCTGGTACTGCACCGCGAGTTCGTGACTGGAGGCCCCCATCATGATGGCCAGCCGACCCATGATGAACTCGCGCAGGTCCTTCTCGTCAGCGACGAAGCCGTTCGGCCGGTCCGGCGGCGGAGTCGGCGGGGCGGAGGGGATGCCCGAGGCGTCGTGGTGCTCCGCCCCGGCGCAGCATCCCGGGGCGGAACCAAACCGGCCAGCTAACGCCGGCCGTTCGCCAACCTCGGCCGCCCGGTCCGGCTCCGGCTCCAGCACCAGGCGGAGCAGGGGATGGCCCCGGTAACGCTGCCGGCGATGGTGCGATTCGATCACCTCGCCCTCGGTCACACGGCGGGGCCGGCCGCCGGGCAACTCGACCTCCAGGTCGCCGGAGCGGGCCAGCCCGACGACCCCCTGCAAGGCTTCTAGCTCGGCGTACTGGTCGAACGTCAGGTTGAAATGGAGGAAACGAGCCCCGTGGCGCTGGCGAAGTTGATCGAGGTATTCCTGACCCGTGGGGCCGGGGTTGAGCGGCCGGCGCTCTTCCGTGATCAGGACCAACCTCTCCGGCGGCTGGGTATCATTCACCAGCCGGCGGAGGAAGGCACTCATGGAGACGCGGCTGCTGACCACCAGGCAGAGCAGGCCGGTGCGGATCTCCGGGGCATCGGCCCCAAGCCGCTGGCGGAGGATGATGTCATAAGGCGGCCGCGGCCCGTACCTGGGACGAGGCATGCGCTGCACGTCGAGCAGCGACGGCCACTCGGACGTGTTCAGGCAGCGCTGGAGCAAGGTGTAAAGGAGGCCGGCCAGGTTGTCCGCGTCGGGGGGCAGGGTCTGCGGCTCCAGCTGCCGCTGCTGCTTGTGCTCACGCAACTTGAGGTCTACCTTGTCATCGATCCGCTGGTGGATCTCTTCGGGCGGCAAATCGACGGGCTTGATCGGCGGACGCGCCCGGTCGCTCCACCTGGCCAGCCACTCCGGACCGCCCAGCCGCTTCAGCGCATCTTGCTCGCGGCGCCACCCCTCGCGGGCCCAGTTGATCACGTCGCGCGGGCGGACCTCGATCTTGCCGGCCAGGTACTCCTCCTCCCACGCCTGGCCCAGGGGAAAGAGGTAATCCTTCTGGACCAACTCCTTCACCGGCTCCAAGGTGAGGAACGGCTCCTGGAAAGGCTGCAAGCGGGCCTGGACGATCTGCGAAGCATCCCGGGGGCTGATCCGCTGCAGCAGGATCTCGTGCTGGGTCAGGCGGTCCCAGGTGGACGTCGGGATGACGCCGTCGTTCAGCCAGCGGTCCAGCGTTTCCCGGAGGCCGCAGGTGATCACCAGCAGGTTGGAGGCGCTGTCGAGCAGGCCGTGCAGGAACCGGGCCAGGGCCCCGAACTGCTCCGGCTCCAGGCTGTCCACCTGGTCGCAGCAGAGGACCAGCGGCTGCGCGCGGTACGAGGCGACCTGGGCCAGCGCCACCAGGACGTTGCGGATCTGCTGGTCGTCGGCCAGGGCCACCACCTCGTCCCGGCCGGCGGGCGCCGGCAGGCCGAGGGCCCGGGCCTCGTTGGGGTCGAGGGCGTCGCCGGCGAGCCAGCGGACCGCCAGCGCCGCCACGCCGTCGTCGTCGGCCTCGCGGGCCCGGTAGGCGGAGCGGAAGAACTCGAAGAGCACGGCGTAGGCCAGGCGGTCCACGAAGGCGGCCTGCCCCGGCCCGCGGTCGCAGAGGTCATCGATCAGCTCGTGGTACGCGGCCTCCGCCTCGCCCCAGCTGCGCGGCGTGCTGCCGTCGTACTGCAGCGCGTGGCGGAGGGTGGCGTTGATCAGGCGGTACAAGAGTGTCCCGTGGAACTGGTTGACGCGGCCGTGGGTGAGGATGCTGACGACCGCCCGGAGCAGGGAGCGCGGCAGCTGCTGGGGGGCGGCCTGGAGGTTGGAGAGGTAAACGCAGGCCGCCTGCTTGTGGTCGCGCCCGGCCCAGACCTGGAGCCGGGCCAGCAGGTGGCTCTTGCCGATGCCCGCCTCGCCCCAGAGCACCGCCCCGAGCCCGAGCGGCTGCTGCCGGGCCCGGCCGACCAGGTCGGTCAGCTGCGTGAACGCGGCGTGATGGACCTGGGACGCGTCCGCCTCGGCCAGGGCGGCCTGGCCCACGCGGTTGACGTCGAACGGGTTGGTATAGCGGACGTGCTCGAAGAACGCGCCCAGTTCGGGCGTCGGCGGCGGCATGGTCGGCGCCTCCGGTGAGACGGTCGGGGTCATGATAGCTTCCTCGAAACGTACAGCAGCAGGGTGCCGTCCTCCACGATGCCGGCCTCCTGTTCCTCCGGGGTGATGCCGTACCGGCCCTCGGCGGCGCTGAGGGTGTAGCGGCCGGCCCGCCGCAGCGCGTGCAGCCCGGCGTCGAAGGTCGCCCGGTCGAACGGCAGCGCCCGGCGCAGGTCCACCAGGCTGACGAAGTTGGGTATGCGCTGCCGCTGTTCGAGCCGGCGGAACGCCTGGTCGAAGGCCCAGACGAAGCCCGGCGACGTACCGACAGGGGCCGCCGGCTCGGGGGCGGCAGGCGGCGGGCTCGCCGCGGGACGCGCCTCTTCCCGCATTGCCGGCGCCGAGTGCGCCGCCGGACCGGTGATCACATCGCTCATCAGAAAGAGGATGTGCTTGCCTCTCGCTTGCAAGAGGCAGCCGATGGTCGGCGGTAAGGAGCACTCGTCAATCCGTCGGCTGACGGCCTCCCCGAAAGGCCGCTGCAGGGAAGCCACCAGTTTCTTCTTCAGATCGGCGATCGTGGCGATTTGTTTCGTTGCCGACCGAACGGCCTTCAGCGCCGCCTCCAACAACAGCGGGCTGTCGGCCAGCTGTTCGCTGTCGCTGGCCAGAGCCACCGGGGTTTCCATCAGGACTTCCCGCACTTGAGACGGGATCTTCAGGGCCAGCACGGCCTCGTTCTGGAATTCAGGCCGGGCGATCGCCTGCTTCACCAGTGCCGGGTCAGCCCCCGGGCAAGCCAACTCCACGAGCCGGCCGAGCAGCAGCGGGTAGGAGTCGCCACCGAGCTGACGCTGCGCCCTCAGCACCTGCACCAGGTTTTCCGCCAGCTCACGGTCGGGTTCCGGCGGCAGCGGATAGCGGCGTAGGTGGAGATGGACCTGGCTCTTTCTCGGGCCTTTGACCGTGACGACGCCCACGGTCGGCGGCAAGGCGTTCTCCTCGATGCGACGCCGGAGGGCGGCCTCGAACGGCTTTTTGAGCTTGGTCGGCACCTTGCTCTTGAGCTGGGTGATAGAGCACGTCGGCCTGTCCGGCGTGCATACCAAGTTGAGCACAAACTCCAACAGCAGCGGACTGTCGGCCAGCTGATCCACGTCCTCGGCCAGGGCGACCGGGGCGTCGAGATCCCTGGCGTGTGCGGCGACCACCCGGGCGGCGAATTCCTTCCGCTTGGCGATGGCCTGCCGCACCAACTCGGGCGGCGCCGCGGGGTCGGTCAATTCGGCCAGTCGGCGGAGCGTCAGCGAGTAGGAGTCGCTGCCGAGGCGGCGCTGGGCTTCCAGCACCTGGACCATCCGCCCGGCCAGTTCGGCGGCTTCGTCCTTTTTCTTTCGGCGGGGCATCGGATCGGAACCCTCAAGACCGATGCCAGTCTAGCGAATGGGAAGGCGGCTTGCACTCAGAAACTACCCCGCCTCGACCCGACCCCGGCCCGCCCGGCTTCCAAAGAAGGATCAGCGTTGGGCCAGCGGTTCGAGGACGACGCGGAAGCCGGTTTGCCGGATGATCTCCGACGGTCCTTCATAGCGGGCCATCCGCTCGCCGGATAGGACGGGCCGCTCCAGATGGGTGAAAGTCAGCGGGGTGGGGTCCTTGAAGCTCCCGCCGCGCAGGATCACCTGACGGGGGTCGGTAAGGCTGTTGGCGGGCTTGGGAAAGGGGACGCGGACGATGCGCCCCCCAATGTCTACTTCGCGGGTCAGCTCCAACCCGTTGCCGGCCATGTCCCGGCAGCCGTAAGGGCTGATATCATGGGTTGCCGTGCCGGCCGGAATTGGCTCCTCCCGGTCGAAAGCAATCGGCGGCGGGTTGGCGAGCGCTAGAAGGTACCAGGCGGCAGGCCCCCCGACCGGCACCAGGCCCAGGGCAGGCTCGGGAAGGCTTCCAGGGAGGAGGCCCCGGGCGATTTCACCCAGCAAGGCCGGCACCTGGCGGTCCCACGGCGGGCGAAACGGCCCCGGCCCGCGCCGATCGGCCGGCAGGAAGCGTCCCGCAGCCTTGTCCCACTGCACCAGCAACGGCAGCTGTCCGCCCAGCCAGCGGGCGAACTCGTAAGCATCTCTCACGGGAATGCCCAGGACGGGGTTCAGGTCCTCCTGGTTGCCCGGCAGCTCCTGCCACTTCGGGTACTCCAAGGATTCAGCTTGCGCGGCGAAGCGACGGTAGAGTCCCACCGTCACCTTGTTCTCCATGATGTAGAACGTTGCCTCGTCGCCGTGCCTTTTCCCGGGGATCAGCAGGAACGGTACGCGCATCCCCTCTTTCACCACCTCGATGCGGTCGTAAAAGAGGAGGCGTCCTCCTTCCGTGTCGATCGGGATCCGTTTGGCCCCCTCCGCGCGCTGCCAACCGGGCGGCAGATCGTAAGCCGGCCCCGTGATGGTCAGCTCCACGGGGGCCTCCTTCTCCTGCCCAGCCGCCGCGGCCCGGACCTGGAGGGAGTAGGTTCCCGGTACGGCCGCCTCGGGATCGACTTCAACCATCACTTCGACGGAATCCGCCAGGATCTCGCCGGCCGCGATCGTCACCCCAGGGGGCGGGTCAGGAAACGTGACGGTGATGGGTTCATGGAACCGGCGGCGCTCGACAAAGATCGGCAACTTCTTGGCCTCGCCGATGGCGACCGTTAGCGGTATGGGGCGGACCAGCGTGAACGACGGCCGCAGCGTCAGGAACGCGGCCACCCCGGCCAGCGGCAGCAGCACCGTCAACACGCCGAGCAGGGTCCAGCGGAGCGGGTGCCCCCCCGCCGGCACCGGCAGCACCACCTGCCGGCCTGATTCCCATTCCCTCTCCGTGTCGGCCGTGTGCGTGTCCGGGTCCCCCAGCGCCGGCTCGCTCTCCGGGCCCGTGGAGTGAACAACCGTCGTCTGCCGATTGGTCCGACCCAGATGGGTCCGCTTGCCGGCCGGCAAATCCGTCACCTCGACGGGCGGACTTTTCTCCTGCTCCACCGCGCGCTCCAGGGCCTGGACGAACTCCAGACAGCTGGGGTAGCGCTGGGCAGGGTCCTTGGCCATCGCCTGGAGCAACACCTCACGCTCGGCCGGCGGCAGCGATTCCAGGTCGGGGCCTTTCTCCAGGTGCTCCAGCATCATGCCGTAAATATCGTTGCTTGCGAACGGCAGTTTCCCCCGCCGCAGCTCGACGTAGGTGACCGCCAGGCTGTACTGGTCGCTGTTGATATGCACCTGGCCGCGCCAGGCCTCCGGCGGCATGTAGGCGGCCGTCCCCGAGCCGGTCACCGAGAAGAGCATCCGCTGACTCTGCATCATCCGGGCCAGGCCGAAATCGGCCACTTTGGCGTGCCCCTGGTGCAGCAGGATGTTCTTCGGCTTGATGTCCCGGTGATAGACCTGCTTACTGTGCATGTAGTCGAGGGCCTCGGCTGCCTCGCGGAAGTAGCGGAGCAGTTCATCCACTGGGATGCCGGGCAGCCCCTGGCGCAGGCACTCCTTGAGCCGATCGCTCAGGGTCTTGTCCGCCAGGTCCATCTCGATGTACAGGCGATTCTCGACCAGGTGATAGTCGCGGGTTTGCAGCAGGTAGGGATGGCTGAGGTGCTTGATCTGGGCCAGCGAGCGCAGCTCGACCTGGGCTTCCTCGTGGTCCAGCGGCCGATGGACTATCTTGATGGCGACCGGAAACCCCTTGGACGACTCCGCCTGCCAGACCTCGGCGAAACCGCCGCCCCCCAGGTAGCGCACCAACCGGAATCCCTCGCCGATCGGCAGGATAGTGCGCTGTGGCGAGAGGGTCTTCTCGCCCCCCGCGGGGACGGGGGCAGCCGCCGGGCTGAGCGAAACCCCCGGCACAGCGGTCTTCTCGATCGCCCCCTGCGGCGAGGAGAGAGTGGATTGCTCGACCCGGTGGTCCTTGACGCGCCGCTTCAACTCGGGGAACTGTTTGGGAAAGCGGCGCTCGTACTCTTCCAGCGACGGCGGATCGTGGGAGGCATAGAGATGGCGAACGTGGAACTCTTCCAGGATGAGGTCGAGCGGCAGCTCGGCGAGCGGGCCCAGCTCGGGGAACTTCTCCACGTAGAAGTCGAGCACAACGAATTGGCCGCGCTTCCAGCGGATCGCCAGGTCGGTTTTGATCAACTCGTGCAGGGCATACGGACGGAGCGAGGCGCCTGACGGAGGAAGGTAGTCCGCCAGGTTGACGGAGTCACTCTCCTGCCAGGCCTTCTCGAAGCGTTCGAGCAACTCCTGCAGAAGGTTCCAGTCGCTGGTCTTCAGGTTGCCCAGATCGGCGGGGGTGCTCATGCGCCGCTCCGGCTTCCGTGACCAGGTGACCAGGTGACGTGGTGACATCAGGTTGCACCTGATCACCTCGTCACCTGCGCCACCTGGTCACCTTGTCACCCTAAGGGGTGGCTCAGCTTTCCGATCGGTTCACGATAGCCCAGAAGACCCGCCCGGACAAGGGCCAATCCGCTCCAGGCTGTCTCCAACCGCGGATCGCCCGGGCGGTTTCTCCCCTCGCCTGCTTCTGCCCGGGGAGGTATAATCCGGTCAGCGTAACGGTTCGGGGCGGGACGTATTGGTGCGGTGGTCAGCGGTCAGTTCAAGTAACGTTCCGCTCTTATCCTCAGTGTGGTGAGTGAGGAGGAAATCTGTTCCATGCCCCGCCGGAACCTTGCCTGGCTCCTCGGCATTACTGCCGTCGCCCTGTTCGGCCTTGCCGTCGCCTCCAGCGCCCCTGTCCGTGACAGGGACCGGGATTATGAGCATGTCAAACTGTTAATCGACGTGCTCCATGAGGTGCGTCATAAATACGTCCAGGACATCGATCCGGAGCGCGAGCGGCAGCTGGTCGAGGACATGATCAACGGCGGGTTGGAGCGGCTCGATCCGCACTCGGCCTACATCAACGCCAAGGAGTACAAACAGTTCAGCCGGCAGAGCAAGGGCCGCTTCGGCGGTGTCGGCATCCAGATCGGTTACGACCGCCAGAACCGGGGCCAGCTGATGGTCATTAGCCCCATGGTCGGCACCCCCGCTTACGAGGCCGGCATCCTCGCCGGCGACCTGATCATCAAGATCGACGGCAAATCGACCGAGAACATGCGGCTGAACGAGGCGGTGGAGCTGATCCAGGGGGAGCCGGGCCAGAAAGTCACCCTGACGGTGGTGCATGAGTCGGCCAAGGAGCCGGTAGACATCGTCATCACCCGGGCCGAGATCCGCGTTCCCAGCGTCCTGGGCGACTTGCGCAAGCCGGACAACCCCAACGAGTGGGATTTCCTGATCGACAAGGAGAATAAGATTGCCTACATCCGTCTGGTGAACTTCAGCGAGGCGTCGCCGGAGGAACTGCGCCAGGCCGTCGAGCAGGTCCAGCGCGAGGGGGCCCGCGGCCTGATCCTCGACCTGCGCAATAACCCCGGCGGCCTGCTCAGCGCGGCCGAGAAGATCGCCGACCTGTTCCTGACCGAGGGAGTGATCGTCAGCATCCGCGGCCGCAACGAGCGCGAGAAGGTCTACGAGGCCCGCCCCGAGGGGACGTTGCTGGTGCCCTCTGAGAAGTACCCGATGGCAGTCCTGATCAACCGGTACAGTGCCAGCGCCAGCGAGATCGTGGCGGCGGCGCTGCAAGACCACAAGCGGGCGGTGGTCGTCGGCGAGCGCAGCTACGGCAAGGGGAGCGTCCAGAACATTATCCAGATGGAGAACGGCGCCAGCGCCTTGAAGCTGACGACGGCCAGCTACTGGCGGCCCAGCGGCAAAAACATCCATCGCTTCCCCGAGAGCAAGGAGACCGACGAGTGGGGCGTCAAGCCGAGCCCCGGCTTCGAGGTCGAGATGAAGGACGAAGAGCGGCTGGAGTACCTGATCTACCGCAGTGAACGCGACGTGGTCCCCGGCAAGCCGGGCACCCCCCGGCCGCAGCGCCTCCGGCCGGAGAGGGACAAGGAGAAGAAACCGTTCGAGGATCGGGTGCTGCAAAAGGCGTTGGAGTATCTGCGTGGGGAAATCAAGCGCCTCGGCGCCGCCGCGCCGTCCCTGGAGGCGGCTTTCAGTTAAAAGCTGCCGGCCCCGGAACCGGATGGTGCGCGCGGGGGCCGGCCGTTACAATCATCTCATCAATGCCTTCGCGGCGCTCCCCGGTAGGTCGGAGCGTACCGCCGTTGGGGCCCTCTGAGGGTACGCCGCGGCGCGGCGTACCCTCGCCATCAAGAGGCCGATGACGCGGGGATCGCTGGGCCTACTTCGGCCCGGCAACCCCGCCGCGCCGGCTGCGGGAAACCGCCGTCGGCGATTGTCCTGCGCCGGCGAGGATACCTGTCGGTTTCGCCGCGGACCGCCTGCCTGCGGCCGACCGACATCAATCGTCGGCCCACACTCGCCGATATGCCCGGCACCGGCCTCTTGACTCGACCGTCCCAGACCCGCAGCGGTCTTTCCCAATAGAGGTTTGCCGCCATGCTGTTTCGCAGCGTCATCGTCCACGAATACGAACGCGGACTGCTCTACCGCAATGGTAAGTTCGTCGAGCTGCTTCCGCCCGGTCGCTATGGCCGATGGATCTGGGAACGGATAGGGGAGCACTGGCAGATCGACCGGGTCGATATCCGTGAGGTCAGCCAAACCGTTGAGGGTCAGGAAATCCTCACGGCCGACAAGATCGGTATTCGTGTCACGCTCATCGCGCAGTTCAAGGTTGTGGACCCCGTCGCCGCCCGGCACACGGTCGGCGATTATCAGTCGCAACTTTATCAGGATTTGCAGCTCACCCTGCGCGAGACTATCACCGGGCGGACGCTGGAAGAGCTGCTGAACGAGCGCGATCTGCTCTCAAGCAAACTTCAGGCGGACGTGGCGCCGCGGGCGGCCAAGTACGGCCTCGAGTTAACGCGGGTCGGCGTCAAGGACATGATCTTGCCCGGACCGGTGCGGGCCGTTTTCCTGCAAGAGGTGGAGGCCGAGCACAAGGGGCGTGCCACCCTGGCGGCAGCGCGGCACGAACTCGCTGCCGCCCGCGCACGGGCCAACACCGCCAAGCTCCTCCAGGAGAACCCCCACATGTTCCGCCTGCAGGAACTGGAGACGCTGGCCCAGCTTGCCTCCAAGTCCGGAAATGTCCTGATCCTCGCCGGCCTGCAAGCGCTGCTGTCGCGTGAGCCCGCCGCCAATTCGTCTGAAGCCAAACCGTCTTCATGAGCGTACTCCAACCGCTAACCCGTTTGCTGCCCGCCGCCTTGCGCCTGCCCCTGGTGCCGCCGCGCGCGCCGACAGAGCAGGCCCGGCGCCTGGCGAACATCCTCGGGGTCGATGTCGGCGAACTGGCATCGATCCGCATGGGACCACGCTTTCACTACCGGCCTTTCACGATCACCAAGCCGGACGGCGGCGAGCGCCGCCTACTGGCACCGTCGCCGGCCCTGAAAACGCTTCAACGCCGGCTGCTCGACAACTACCTGTCCAGAATTCCCATCCCTGGCTGCGCAACCGCGTTTCGTCCCGGCTCCTCGGTCGTTCACAACGCCCGGAGGCACGCCGGGCGACGGCTGATCGCCACCGTCGATCTGCGGGACTTCTTTGAATCGACCCGTGCGGCACGGGTGCGGGCTTTCTTCGTCAAGCAAGGCTGGCGCGACGAGGGATTGCAGACGCTGATGCGGCTGTGCGTCTACCGCAACGGCCTGCCGCAGGGAGCGCCAACAAGCCCTTGTCTGAGCAACCTGGTGAACATCCCCCTGGATGAGCGCCTCAAAGGGCTCGCCCAGCGGACCGGGGCCGTCTACACCCGCTACGGCGATGACCTGACGTTTTCGTGGAATGCCGACCGCATACCGGGCGGTTTCCAGCGCGCGGTCGAAGACATCTTGCACGCGGCGGGCTATGCGATTCAGCCGCGCAAAGGTTGGAGCGTGACCCCCATCAGCGGCCGGCCCCGCGTCACCGGTCTGGTGCTGACCGGCGACGGACGGGTCAGCGTTCCGTGGGCCTTGCGCTGGCGGATATGGTGCCTGCGCTGGAAGTGGTGGTGGTCGAGGAATGACGACGTGTGGGCCAAACTGCACGGCTACAAGGGGTACGTGCGGATGGTGAGATGAAGGGCGGATCTTCCCCGAGAAGTTTCTTCGCTCAGCGCTGGACGGTTGGGGAGGGGTGGGCGGCGGCCAGCCGGGCGAGGTGCTTCTCCAGGGCCTCCTCCGGCGAGGGGAAGACCTCGGCCAGCCGCGGCTGCAAGGGGCCTGGGGCGGGGTTGGTACGCAACTGCTGCAAGTATTTCAGCAACACCGCCCGGGCCTCCGGCTTGCTGCGCAGCATCAGGTGGACCCAGGCCCACGCCTCCCGGTACTCGGCCGGAGTCATCTGCTGCACCTGACCGAGTTGCTCCAGCCGGGCCAGGTTCGGCTTCAGCCCCTCGCGCTGAAAGTGCTCCAGGTGGGCCAGGTTGATTCCCATCCGCTCCGGCGGCGCCTCGTAATACTCGGCCAGCCCTTCATCCAGCCACAACGGCACGTCCTTGAGCACGCTGTGCAGCAGGGCGTGGGTCAGCTCATGCCGCAGGTCCTTGCGGAGGAAGTCGCCCCAGAAGGTGTAGACGAGCAGGTCCTCCGTTCCGCCGACACTGCGCGGCTGGGCCACGAAGAAGGCGCGCCGCCGGGGCAGGTCGGGATGGCGGGCCTTCATGAAGCGCTCGTAGCGCTTCTCGTCCTCGAAGAGGTAGACTTGGATGACGGTGTTGGCGGTGGGTAGTTGTAGCTCCTTGTGAACCTGATCGCGCAGGTCGGCCAGCTCCTGGAAAAGCGGCAGCTCGCGCTTCAGCTCGAAGTCGGCCAGGAACACGTACTGTGAAACGCGCAATGAGTGCTTGCCGGGCAAGGCCGGGGGCGGCTCCTTGTCGGCCCGCACCGCCTTGTCGCTGGCCGGCGGGGCCGCCCGAAACGAATGACAGCCGGCCAGCAGACAGACGAGAGTCAGCAGTCCGTAGTCCGTAGTCCGTAGTTTGCAGATCATTTCAATGGTCCTCGTTCTGGCTCCCGATTCGCGGCCTCGCCCGCAACTCGTTGCTACGGACTACGGACCACGAACTACGGACTGCTTCATGCCAGCGGCCGGCCGCGGCGGGCGTTGCGGGCGACCTTGGCCCGGGTCGCTGCCTCGATCTCGCGCCACCAGCGTTTCCAGCCGTCGCGGCCGCGCAGGCCCCATTGCAGGTAGACACGGAGAAAACGGAGTTTGTCGGTCCGTGTCAGGGCCGGGTCGTGGCAGAAGCTGGCGTGCAATCGGGCGAGGTTCTGCACCCGGCGGGCCCGCAGCAGCCGCCGGTGCCGTCGCACCCCTACCAGGTCGATCAACCAGAATCCGCCGTCACCCGCCGGTCCCTCTTGGCCAGGGTCGCCGGACGCCAGGATGTTGACCGCTTTCAGGTCCCGATGTGACAGGTTGCGGCGGTGCAGCTCGCGGACCAGGCGGGCCACCCGGTCGATGCAGCGGCGTAGCACTGCCCGCCGCCGGGCCGGCGCCAGCGCGTCCAGGTTGGCGAGGTAACGGTTCAGCTCCACCGCGTCGGGGATGCGCTCGGTGAGCAGATAGCCCTCGCGCAGCAGTCCGCGACGGCGGCGGTGGAGCACGGCCAACGGGCGGGCCGTCGGCAAGCCGCGCTCCAGCAGCGCGTGCCCGTAAAACCACGAGCGCAGGGCGGGCGGCGGCCGGACCAGGCCGACCCACGGTTCGGCCCAGGCCTTCACCCGGAAGCGCTTGTAGATCAACCGCCGCACCACGCCGCCGACCGTCAGCTCGAACTCAGCCACCGTCGAGCTGCGCGAGTTCTTCAGCAGCCGGGCCCTCGGCCAGCGGAACGGTTCATCGGGGTCGGCCAGGAGCGGCCCCAGGGCTGCCGGGTCGAGGTCGGTCACGGCATGGCCGATCACCGCGGCCGAGCGGACGCGCCGGTAGTAGCGGTTGGTGGCCAGGCAGCGGCGGTCACGGCGCCGCCAGAAACGGAAGTTCGACTCCCAGGTGGCGCGTTCTACCTCGCGCGCCCGTTGGCGGAACAGGGCGCGGGCCGCCTCCCCCTCGTGCAGCCAGCAGCCGACCCGGCGGGCCCGCCAGTACGCCCGCCAGAAGCGGAGCCGGTCCGCCGCCCCCAGGCGCATCACACACCAGCGATTGAACAGAACCAGGTTGGCCCGGCTGGCCCGCCAGTCCAGCGGACCCCTCAGCCGCACGGCGTGCAGGTCGATCAGATAAATCTCCGGCCGATCGTCCGGGCCAAGGCGGATCAGCAGGTTGCCGGCGTGCAGGTCGTGATGGACGATGCCGGCGTCGTGCATCCGGGCGATCAGCTCGCCCAGCGCTACTGCCAGCCGCTGCCGGACCCGTGCCGCCAGGGGCGCGGCGAACCGGGGAAGCGTCTGCTCAAGGAAGGCGTTGAGCGGCTCGGCCCCTTCCAGCGCCTGGGTGATCAGGAAGCTGTCGTTAGGGCCGGGGCGGTCGCAGCACTCGCCCAGGGCCAGCGGGGTGAAGGTCGGCACGCCGCGGGCGGCAACGGCCAGGGCCCGCTCATACTCCATGCGGGCCTTGCTGGGACGGATCAGCTCGCGCAGCCAGGCGCGAAGATCCTGCAACCGGTAGTGCTTGACGAAGCAGCTCAGGCCGGGGAGGACGGCGCGGTAGACGGTGCGGTGCGGGCCGTGCTTGATGGTGTGGACCTGCCCGGCCCGGAGCCACTCGGCCAGGCGCAGCCCGTCTGGGCCGAACAGCCGATCGCGGTGCTCGGCGCGGACCAGCCAGCGGACGCCGCCGGCGGTCAGCTCGACCAGTTGCGGCCCCGGCTCGCTCACGCCGCCCCCTTCTTTTGCCGCAGCCCGTCCAGTAGGGCCACCCAGCGGGCCGCCCCCCGGGCAACGCTGAAGTCAGCCTCCACCCGGCGGCGTCCGGCCCGGCCCATGCGCCGGCGCAGCGCCGGGTCGTGGGCCAATCGGCCGACCGCCTCGGCCCACTCGTCCGCCGTTCGCACCAAAAAGCCGGTCTCGCCGTGCCGGACCATCTCCGCCTGGACGCCGACCGGATTGGCCACCACGGGCAGGCCGGCGGCCATGTATTGCAGTACCTTCAACCCACACTTGCCTCGGCTCCAGGCATCATCGGGCAGCCAGCTGATGCCGATATCCGCCCCGGCCAGGTCCGCCGCCTCGGTCGCCTCGGACCAGAGGCAGGGGACCACCGGCAAATGGCGAAATTGGAGGAACCGGTCGCAGATCAGTCGGAGACGGAGCCCCGGCCAGCACCGGCCCAGGTTCTCGAGTAGGGAGCGGATCAGCTCCAGCCCCCGGAGTGTGCTGGCCGAGCCGATCCAGACCAACTCCACCCCGTCGCCCTGGCGGGCATGCTCCGCCAGCGGGTAGCGGCCGGGATCGACGCAGGTTGGGATCGTGTGGACGCGGGCCGGGTCGGTCCAGCGAGCGGCCTGCTCGCGGAGGAAGTCGTTGCCGGCAACGACGATGTCAGCGGTTTCCACGACGGCGGCGAAGCGTTGGAGCCGCCGCGGGCTGGCTAGCCCCTTGGGCGAGTAGGAGTCGCGCAGGAAGACGGCATCGTCGAAGTCGAACAGCAGCAGGCGGGCCTCGCAGCGCAGCAGGTGGAGCAGCCAACCGGGGAGCAACCGGCGCTGAAGGATGACTGCGTCGGCGTTGCGCAGGGTGCGGGCCAGACGGAGCCGGGACCAGCAGGAACGCGGCCAGGGGCGGAACTCCAGGCGGTGGCCAGCCCGCTCCAGCGACGGCCGGAACGCCGCCAGACGGTAGCGGCAACAGACGTGGTCGGGACGCTCGACAAGTGCGGTCAGATGCACGGCGGTCCTCCGTGACCGGCGCGGCTTACCGTTCCTTACGGGACATGGCCCGGCGGATATCGCGTTGGGCCTCGGCCTTCTTCAGGTCCTGGCGCTTGTCGTGGAGCTGCTTGCCCCGGGCGACGGCCAACTCCACCTTGGCCCGCCCACGCTTGAAGTACATCTGCAACGGCACCAGCGTCAAGCCGCGCTGCGTCGCCTTGCCGGCGAACTTGTCGATCTCGCGGCGATGCAGCAGCAGTTTGCGCGGCCGCTTCGGCTTGTGATTGAGCTGATGGCCCATCGCGTACTCGGGGATGTCGCTGTTGATCAGCCAGACTTCCCCATCCTGGAGCTTGGCATACGCCTCTTCCAGGCTGGCACGGCCCTCGCGCAGGCTCTTGACCTCGGTGCCGGTCAGCACGATGCCGCACTCCAGCCGCTCCAGGATAAAGTAATCGTGAAACGCCCGCCGGTTGCGGCAGATTATCTTGATGTTCTCGTCGCTGTTGTTCTGGTGCGTGCGCGTCATGTGGTGATCCGCCCGGAGTCGGTGGAGTCTGCACCCACGCTCCTCGCTCTTCAGGAATGGTAGCAAAAGTACGGCCGGCAGAGAACAGAAGTAAAGGCCGGGCGCAAGTTCCTTCGTCCGGCGGCGTTATCTAGTTAGAAAAGTGGGCCGGATAGAGAAGACGCTGCTTTTTGCCATCCTGGGGGAAGGCCCTCTGTGTCATTCTGCATCAGTAGTCTGCTGGATGGCACCGGCCGCGGCCGACTCTGGCTGTTCATCCCTGAGCACAAGTAATGATCAGGATTGGGCTTGCACCGAGAATGGCGAAACCGGCCGGAAGCGCGAAAAGCGTTTGGTACGGTTTTCGCTTCTCTCCCTTTTGGTTTCTTAAACATTTG
Organism: Gemmataceae bacterium; assembly: GCA_035575035.1. Lineage (GTDB taxonomy): Bacteria > Planctomycetota > Planctomycetia > Gemmatales > Gemmataceae > DATLYH01. The sequence goes on along the minus strand of DATLYH010000282.1, from coordinate 2,056 downwards.
GGGGTAGTGAAGAGCCGAGCCGCTCCCGCTCCCTTACGGTCGCGGCTCTGACAAATAACAACAGGCTCTGACAAATAACAACACAGAAGGAGAACCAGGTCATGTCGAGGTCGCTTCGTCGGTTTGTGATCGTGGCCGCGGCCGCCCTGCTCGTGACGGGTCTGGTGACGACGGCCAGTTACGCCCAGCCACGCGTGCTGGTCAACTCCCAGTCGCTCGTCAACCCGTACTACCGGATCGCCCCCGGGCTGCCGCTCAACCAGGCCGCCTACAACATCCGCGTGCTGGGCAATGCCTACCGCCACATCCCGCCGTGGCTCTACGGTTATAACCCCTACCCGTCGCCCATTTTCGTGACGCCCTACGCGGCCCCGGTCTACCCGTACTACTACACCCCGTACCCGACCATGCTCTACAGTTATCCGTATTCCGCTTACAACCCCTACGTTACCTTCTTCTATCCGTAGGCCGCGGAATCGTTCACTTTGGGCCCGGAGCGGCCGCGACGGGGAAACGTCATCACCCGTCGCTGACGCTCCGGGCTCGGACAATACCCGTCGCTGACGCTCCGGGCTCAGAGGACCCGTCGCTCACGCTCCGGGCTCAGAGGACCTGTCGCTCACGCTCCGGGTTCTCATCCTCCAAACGCTCCGGGCTTGCATCCGTTAGGGTGCCTCGGCCTGGCGCTGGAACTCGGCGTTCAGCTCCTTCCAACGGGCCTCCATCTGCCGGACGCGCTCCGGGTAGCGGGCCGCTAGATTGACCGTCTCGGCGCGGTCGGTGGCCAGATCGTAGAGTTGCCATGAGTCCTTCTCCGCCCCTGAGGCTACCAGTTTCCAGTTACCCATCCGGATAGCCCGGTTCCCCGAGTGCGAGAAGAACAGGAAGTCCCGCGAGACGGCGCCGTCCTTGGCGAACGCAGGGACGAGGCTGCGTCCCGGTAGCGGGGGCGGCTTGACGCCGTTCCACGGCTCGCCGGCCCGGCCACCGGCCAGCTCCAGCAGCGTCGGCACAAAGTCAATGACATGGCCGACATCGTGGCGCAGCTGCCCCCGGGCGGATGCGGGGAGACCCTTCGGCCAGTGGACGATCAGCGGCGTCGCGATGCCCCCTTCGTACACGCCGATCTTGCTCCCCCGAAACGGCGCGTTGGCGGCGGTGGCCCAGCCGGGACCCAGGCAGAGGTATGTCGCCCCTGATCCCGGCGCCGCCGTCCGGTCGTGCCCGTCGCCGCGCACCAAAAGCTCGGCACTGGCCCCGTTATCGGACAAAAAGAAGATCACCGTGTTCTCGAAGGCCCCCATGGCCCGGACCTGGTCGAGCACCCGGCCGATTTCCCGGTCCATCCGGTCCACCATCGCCGCGTGGATCGCCATCTTGATGGCCTGGAACGCCCGCTGTTCGTCGGTCAAATCGTTCCAGGCGATGGCCCGGGCCTCTTCGCCGGGGCCGAGCTTCTCCAGCGCGCCGGCCGCCGGCTTCTCCGCGTGGGGCCGCCGCGGCGACAACTCACCGTTTACGATCCCCATCTGCCGCAGCCGCCGCCAGCGCTGCTCGCGGATGACGTCCCATCCCTCGCGGTAACGGTCGCGGTAGCGGGCAATATCTTCCGGCAGCGCGTGCAACGGGAAGTGCGGCGACGTGAACGCCAGGTAGTGGAAGAAGGGGCGGTCGGCATACTTGGCTGCGTGCTCCTTGAGGCAGCGGATGGCGTGGTCGGCGATGGCCGTGGTGGCATAGTAGCCGGCGTCCGGCTTCACCGGCGGCAAGGGGCGGTCATCTTCCTCGTGGTGCTGTGGTGCGAAGAAGCGGTTGTGATCGTGCAGCACGTAAGAGTGGTCGAAGCCGCCGTCGGCCACCGCCCGCGGAGCGCCGTGCAGGTGCCATTTGCCCGAATGGTAGCAGCGGTATCCCAGCGGCCCCAGGTAGTGCGGCAGCACTCGCGTGCCCTTTGGCAGCCGGCCCCGGGGCGGGTCCATGCGCACCTGCTGCGGGTAGTAGCCGGTCAGGAGGGCGGCCCGCGTGGGCCAGCACCGGGCCGTGTTGTAGAACTGGG
>DATLYH010000281.1:0-9039 GCA_035575035.1 Gemmataceae bacterium | reverse complement strand
CCCGAAGCCGAGCCAGAGACCGAGGATTACGCCAGCCGCCTGCTCAAGGCGAAGAAACGCATCCAACAGGAACGCGAGAAGAGGAAGGAGTAGGTTTGACGGCAAGGCGGGGAGCGGACCGCCGTCGCGCTCCGGAATTGCTCGATCCCGACGCAGCGGCTAACATGAGAGGGAAGTCCGGACGGCGTCCCCCTGCGGAGGAATGTGTCATGCCCGTGGAAACGTCGCTAGAGCAGCGCATAGCAGCCCTGGAAGCGGCCGTGCGGGCCTTGCAACGGCAATTGGCCTCAGGGACTCCTCCCTCGAACTGGCTGGAACAGATCGCTGGCTCCTTCCGGGATGAGCCGGCCTTCGCGGAGGTGTTGCAGTACGGCCGGGAGATTCGGCAGGCCGACCGACCTCCTGAGGATTCGGTGCCGTGAAGTTCCTCCTCGACACGGACCATATCAGCATCCTCCAGCGGCAGTCGGGGCCGGAGTACGTCGCACTGTCGTCGCGCCTTGCTCAGCATCAGCCGCGCGACTTTGCATTCTCGGTCATCAGCTTCCATGAACAGTTGTTGGGCTGCCATACTTACCTGAGCCGCGCTCGCACTTCTACGGATGTCGTCCGCGGCTACAGCATGCTGGTCCAGGTGCTCCATGATTTCGCGCGGGCACAGATGCTTTCCTTCGACGCGGGAGCTGCAGCCGTGTTCGATTCCTTGCGGGCCCAGGGAGTCCGACTGGCAACCATGGACCTGCGGATTGCAGCGATTGCCCTGTCAGGCGGACTCGTTTTGCTAACCCGCAATACGCGCGACTTCGGGCGAGTCCCGGGTCTGGTCATAAAGGACTGGACAGTATGAGATCGGGAGCAGGAAGGCCGGCCAACCGCCGCCGGCCGAGGCTGTCGTGATCCTTACCATCCCTTGAAGAAGGTGCTGTCGTCGTATGTCATCCGCCGCCTTGATGCAGCAAAGGGCCAACGAGTTCCGTGAGGCTTACGCCCGGGTCTACAAGGAGATCAGCAAGGTCATCGTCGGCCACGACGAGATCATTCACGGCGTGCTCACCTGCCTCTTCGTCGGCGGGCATGCTCTCTTGGAGGGGGTGCCGGGGCTTGGCAAGACCCTCCTGGTCCGCACCCTGGCCCAGGCGCTCGATCTCCAGTTCAACCGCATCCAGTTCACCCCCGACCTGATGCCCTCCGACATCATCGGCACCAACATCATCAACGAGACGCCCGAGGGGCAGCGCATCTTCACCTTCCAGCCCGGCCCCCTCTTTGCCCAGATCGTGCTGGCCGACGAAATCAACCGGGCCACCCCCAAGACGCAGTCGGCTTTGCTGGAGGCGATGCAGGAGCACAGCGTCACGGTCGGCGGCACCATCCACCGGCTGCGAGAGCCGTTCTTCGTCATGGCGACGCAGAACCCGATCGAGCAGGAGGGGACCTACCCGCTCCCCGAGGCCCAGCTCGACCGCTTCTTCTTCAAGTTGATCGTCAATTATTCCGGGCGGGAGGAGATGGCGGTCATCCTCGACCGTACCACGCGCGGCGAGTCGCCCAAGGCGGACAAGGTGATGGACGGCAGCGAGATCCAGCGATGGCAGCAGCTGGTGCGGGAGGTGCTGATTGCGCCGCCGGTGCAGGATTACGCCATCCGGCTGGTGCTGGCGACGCACCCGCAGGGGGAGTACGCCACCGCTGAGACCAACCGCTACATCCGCTTCGGCGCCAGTCCGCGCGGCGCCCAGGCCCTGGTGCTGGCCGGCAAGGTCCGCGCCCTGCTTGAAGGGCGCTACAATGTCAGCTTCGAGGACATTCGCCGGGTCTACCTGCCGGCCCTGCGCCACCGTATCCTGCTCAACTTCGAGGCCCAGGCCGAGAACATCTCCCCGGATACGGTGCTCACCCAGGTGCTCAACGAGGTGAAGGAGAAAGCGCCCGAGATCGCCGCCGTGCGCGCCTGAAGGCCGCTTGCCGCTTGCCGCTTAGCGTGCCTTCGGAGAGCGCTAAGCCGCAAGCGGCCCCAGACTATGCTGTCACATAGAACTCATCATCCGGACGGAACGCCGGCACGCCGAAGACGATGGTCCGCACGCCTTCCTCGCTCCACAAGCGGTGGGCTGTGTACGGCTCAATGTAGACGACGGTGCCCGGTTCAACGTCGATCACGTCGCCGTTCAATTCCATCTTGCCGTGCCCCTCCAGGATGTAGTACACCTCGGTACACTCCTTGTGGTAGTGCTTCACCGAGTCCTTAATGAAGGTGACATGAAGGTTGCAGGTCGGCGTGTCGGCCCGGGTCAGCGGCCGGGTGCTCTGGCCGCATGAACACGGTACGGTCGGCGCCTCCTGAAGGCGGCGGACGAGATAACCTCGGGTCGCAGTCGTCGGCATGCGGTTCTCCTTGACGCGGTGAAAGGGCTTTCGCATCAATATACCGTTCGGCCGGCCCGCCGCCATCTCCTTTTCCAGGATGGAGTACAACGTGCACGGATGTCTTTGCCTCCGCCCGTTCGGCCTGGTTTTCTTCCTCGTGCTGACAGCGGCGCCGGGCTGCGAAGGTCCCCCCTTCTCGCCGCCGGAGATCCCGGCCGGCCCCTCCCCGGATACCGCGATCGAGTTTGACCCGGCGACGGCCGGCACCATCCGCGGGCGGGTGATCTGGGACGGCGACCTGCCCGAGGTGCCGCCTCTGGTGGACCAAATCCAGGTGTCGGATGACGGCATCGAAGAGCGGATCATCTATGAGAATCCCAACGCCCCCGTCATCGACCCCCAGACCCGGGGCGTGGCCGGCGCGGTCGTCTTCCTGCGCGGCATCGATCCAAGGCGCGGCCGGCCCTGGGACCATCCGCCGGTCCGGGTCGAGGCCCGCGACCTCCGCCTGCATGTCCTCCAGGGCGGGACCGATTCGCGGATCGGCTTCGTCCGCCGCGGCGATTCGTTCGAGATGGTGTCGCGGCAAGAGGCCTTCCACGCCCTGCGGGCCGACGGCGCCGCTTTCTTCACCTTGGCCTTTCCGGACCCGGAATCCCCCCTCCAGCGCCGGCTGGAGCGCCGAGGGCTCGTCGAGCTGAGCAGCGGGGCCAGCCATTACTGGATGCGGGCCTACCTTTTCGTGGATGATCACCCCTACTACACACGGACCGACGCCGAGGGACGGTTCACCCTGCCGCAGGTGCCCCCCGGGCGCTACCAGGCAGTCTGCTGGCTGCCGTGCTGGCACCGCGAGCACCTGGAGCGCAACCCGGATTCCGGGGCCGTCGTCCGTTGGTTCTTCCGGCCGCCGGTCGAGAGGGCCCGGCCAGTGACGCTGGGCGCGGGTGAGGTGCGCGACCTGGAGTTTGCCATCCCGGCCGACCCCTTCGGGGTCAGCCGGTGAAGGAGCCCCCAGGTCTTTCGGCAGGACCCTCTCGCGCTTGCCGCGAACATCGCTTGAAGGATGCTGTGCCGCAAGCTCATCCGTGCCGCAGCAGGCAAGCGACGCGCACTTCCGTGAGCAAGACATTGCGCATCCGGCAGGGGAGTGCTCGGAAAGAAGATTGCGATCCGAGGCTTTGTCCCGCCCCTTGACCGCCGAGGCGCACGGCAGGGAGACGCCCCTGCGCCGGCAAGAACGTGATGTAACGCCGCCCCGGGCCGGCCCTTTCGGTTTTGTCGCGGATACTTCCCTTCTCCTTTCTCCACTTCTTCAAGGCGGAGATTAGCGGCGGCAGAAGGGCGGACTCGGCCGGGATCCAGGAAGAAGACGCCTCAGCTCAGCTATGGTACGGGATTTGTCTTTAATCCCCGTCAAGGGACCGATTCCTTGTCGGTCTCCGGAAGAATGGAGGTCCACTGCTGTCTTTTACACGAGGAGTCTGCCATGAAACGAGTCGGGTTGGTCACGTCGGCAATCACAGCGATTGCCCTGGTCCTGATGGCGGGGGTCTTCCTCTCGGCCGCGGAGGAGAAAGCCGGCGAGAAGGGAGACCGTATCCGTTTCGCGTCCTACGCGCGCGACGACAACAACACTCAGCACGTCTTCTACCGCAACAATGACGGCAGCATCATCGAACTGTGGTCCAAGTACGGCGATCCCAAGGGTTGGAACGCCAAGGACCTGACGGCCGAGGCCAAGGCCCCCAAGGCGGCGGGCAGCCCGGCCGCGTACTTCCTGGACAAGGACAACACCCAGCACGTCGTCTATCGCGGTGCGGACGGCAACATCTACGAGTTGTTTTACATGGAACAGCGCGACCGCACCGGTAGCTGGCAGGTCAATAACCTTACCCAGCTGACCGGCGCCCCCCGGGCGGCGGGCAACCCAGCCGGCTATGTCAACGAGAGAGACAACTCGCAGCACGTCCTCTACCGCTCCAGCGACGGCGACGTCATCGAGCTGTTCAACGCACGGAAGGGGGACAACAAGGGTTGGCAGCACCAAAACCTGACCGGCAACCTCAAGGCCCCCAAGGCCGAGGGGGACCCCGACGGCTACTTCCTGCGGTTCAATAACTCGCAGCATGTCGTTTACCGCGACAAGGAGGGGAACATCCACGAATTGTTCCTGGGCGAAGGCCAGCAGCAGTGGCAGCACGTCAACCTGATGGGCCAGACCAAGGCCCCTAAGGCGGACGGCGACCCGTGCGGCTACGTGGCGACCAACGACAACACCCAGCATGTCGTCTACCGGTCGTCGGAGGGAGACATCATCGAGCTGTACCACGTCCCCCAGGGGCGCGTCGTGGGCTGGCACGCCAAGAACCTGACGGCCGAGGCCCAGGCCCCCAAAGCCGAGGGCAACCCGGTCGGCTACTTCGTCCAGGACAACAACACCCAGCACATCATTTACCGGGACCGGGACGGCAACCTTCAGGAACTGTTCCTCAAGGAGCGGCAGGAACGCTGGATGCACAACAACCTGACGCAGCAAGCCAAGGCCCCCAAGGCGGCTAGCGACCCGTCCGGCTATTACCTGGACAAGGACAAGACGCAGCACGTGATCTTCCGTTCTCAGGACGGCCAGATCATCGAGCTATACCACCGGGCGGCCGGAGAGGCCCCGGGCTGGCATGCCAACAACCTGTCTGCGGCCCTGAAGATCGGCCGATAAGCCGTCGGACCACACCGTTTGCAAAGGGAGAGGGGCCGGCGGAGCGGCCGGGGTCTACCCGGCGCCCGCCGGCCTGAATGCCCCCGCAGCGGGTCAGGGAGAGCTGGAAAGTTTGGTCAGCGCCTCAAGCGCCAACGACGGGTATGACGAGCCCGGAGCATTAGCGACGGGACCAACGAGCCCCAAGCGCTAGCGACGGGGAGCACTGTGCCCCGTGGCCGAACTTGTCGGTAGCCGAACGCGTCCGCGTTCGGGTCTGAGTATCCCGCAGGCGGACAAATTCGGCTACCGACGGCGGCCGCACTTCGACCAAACAGATCGAACCTCTTTCGCCTCTCTCACCTTTTCCTGTCCCTCCTTTCCCGATTTAATACAATCACCGTTCGTAGGCGAAAGACCTGCACGCCTTCAAAGGGCCTCCCCCATGCGCGAGATCAAGATCGGGAACACCACCGAGACCGTCATCGAGCGGTCCGACTTTCCACCGGAGCGGCTGCGGAGCATCCTGGGCAACGAAACCGTGGCAGTGCTCGGCTACGGCGTCCAGGGGCGCGGTCAGTCGCTGAACATGAAGGACAACGGGGTCAACGTCATCATCGGTCAGCGCGAGAAAACCCGTAGCTGGGACCTGGCCGTCGAGGATGGCTGGGTGCCCGGCAAGACCCTCTTCCCCCTGGAAGAGGCGGCCCGCCGCGGGACGATTGTGCAATACCTCCTCTCCGACGCCGGCCAGAAGGAGCAATGGCCCCGGATCAAGCCTCACCTGACCGCCGGCAAGGCCCTGTACTTCTCGCACGGTTTCAGCATCGTCTATGGTGACCAGACCGGAGTAGTGCCGCCCAAGGATATCGACGTGATCCTGGTGGCCCCCAAGGGCTCGGGGACGACGGTGCGGCGGCACTTCCTGGAAGGCAAGGGGATCAACGCCAGCTACGCCATTTACCAGGATGCCACCGGTCGGGCTCTGGAGCGCTGCCTGGCCTGTGGCATTGCTATCGGCTCGGGCTTTCTGTTCCCGACGACCTTCCAGAAGGAAGTCTTCAGCGACCTGACCGGGGAGCGCGGCGTGCTCATGGGGGCGATCTACGGGCTGTGGCTGGCCCAGTACGAGGTGCTACGTGAGCACGGCCATTCGCCGACCGAGGCCTTCAACGAGACGGTTGAGGAGGCGACCCAGAGCCTCTACCCGCTGATCGCCGAGAACGGCATGGACTGGATGTACGCCAACTGTTCGACGACGGCCCAGCGCGGCGCGCTCGACTGGTTTCGGCGCTTCCGCGACGCCGTCAAACCGGTCTTTGAGGAGCTATACCGCAAGGTGGAGGCCGGCGAGGAAACCCGACGCGTGTTGGAGGCCAACAGCCGGCCCGATTACCGGCAGCAACTGGAGAAGGAACTCAAGGAGGTGGCCGAGAGTGAGATGTGGCAAGCCGGTGCCGTGGTCCGCTCCCTACGCCCCGAGCGGGCCGGCGCGGACCCGGGGAGGAAGTCTTGAGCCGCCCGAGCCGTCGCCGGAAACGCCGGGAGTTGGGTGGAAGTGGAATTTCCGGGAAAAGGGATTGACAGGCTAGGGCTGAGCGGGTAACTTCCTACCTTGATTATCGGCCTCTTCTCTGTTCCGGCCCCGCCGCTTCGCTCTCGCGAACGGCGGGGTTTTTTATCGCCTGAACGGAATTGCACCCTGCCCTCTCACCAACCCCCCCATCGGTCCCTCCGAACGCCGAAGAAAGTAGGCCAGGCGGCGCGGCGGAGCGTATAATGGGGATGCCTTTCGCGGGCCGGTTCGCCCGGCAGTTTCGCCGCGGTTTGGTCTCTCTCATGAAGGAGTTCGACCATGCTGTCTCAGGAGTGCCTGAACGAGTTGCGGTCGTGCTGGCTGCCCAACATCACCGACGCTGGGTTGGACCGCTTGATTGACCTGCTGGAAAAGGGGAGTCCGCTGCTGGTCCATGGCTGCTTCACCCGAGCGGTGCCGATGGGCTGCCTGGCGACGCACGCGGCCTGGCACCACCCGAGCACGGCCCACCTGACGCTGGATGCCGGCATCACCTGGCTGCACCGCGTCGCGGGCCTGAACCCGGCCACCTCCCACGTCATCCGGGCGTGGGACCAGCGCGGCTGCCACGACTGGACGATGCGCGCCGACCTACTGGAGGTGTTCAAGGAAGAGCGCCGCGCTCGCCGGGAAAAGGCTCAGCCCACCCCGCGCAAGGGCAAGCGAGTGAAGGTCTAGGAACGGTCCACACCGCAAAACCGCATTTCAGAGCGTCCGCGACGGGGACGCATCAGAGCCCGGAGCGTTAGCGACGGGGGACGCATCAGAGCCCGGAGCGTCAGCGACGGGGGACGATGAGCCCGGAGCGTCAGCGACGGGGGACGCATCAGAGCCCGGAGCGTTAGCGACGGGTAGAGGTCGGGGCACCCGTCGCTAACGCTCCGGGCTCTGACAAAGGTCACGGGGCACCCATCGCTAACGCTCCGGGCTCTGACAAAGGTCACGGGCTCTGACTAACTGGCGGAATTCCATTCAGGGGAGAGTTAATGGCCGAACTCAGAGTCGTTGAAAACGCCACCTGCACCTTCTGCGGCTGCGTCTGCGATGACATGGAATTGACCGTCGAGGGGAACAAGATCACCAAGGCCAAAAATGCCTGCGTCCTCGGCAAGGCGTGGTTCCTCAACCACCATATCGAGGAACGCCCCGTCGCCACCATCGAAGGGCGACCGGTGCCGCTGGAGGAGGCGGTTGAGCGGGCCGCGCGCATCCTGACCGGCGCCCGCTACCCGATTGTCTACGGTCTGTCGGATACCACTTGCGAGGCGCAGCGCGTGGCGGTGGCCATCGCCGACCGCATCGGCGGCTGCATCGACACCACCACCTCGGTCTGTCACGGCCCTTCCGGCATGGCCTTTCAGGGAGTTGGCGAGGTGACCTGCTCGCTGGGCGAGGTCAAAAACCGGGCCGACTTGGTGATCTTCTGGGGCTCCAACCCGGCCGAGTCGCACCCGCGCCACTGGAGCCGCTATTCGACCATGCCCAAGGGACTGTTCGTGCCCAACGGCCGCAAGGACCGCACCGTCGTCCTGGTCGATGTCCGCCGCAGCAAGAGCGCTCCCGCGGCCGACATCTTCCTCCAGATCAAGCCGCGCAAAGATTTCGAGGCCCTCTGGGCGCTGCGGGCCCTGATCAAGGGGGTGAAGCTCGACCGTTCTATCGAAGCGGAGACCGGCATTCCGCTGGAGCAACTCGAGGACCTGGCCCGGCGGATGAAGGGATGCAAGTTCGGCATCCTGTTCTTTGGCATGGGGCTGTCGATGACGCGCGGCAAGCACCTGAACGTCGAGGCGGCCCTGGCCTTGGCCCGCGACCTGAATGAGTACACGCGCTTCTACGCCAAGCCGATGCGCGGCCACGGCAACGTGACCGGGGCGGATAACGTGGTCAGCTGGCAGACTGGCTACCCCTTCGGCGTCAGCCTGCATCGCGGCTACCCGCGCTTCAACCCGGGGGAGTTCACCACGGCCGACACCCTGGCCCGCGGCGAGGCCGACGCGGCCCTGATCGTTGCCAGTGACCCGATGTCCAATTTCTCACAGCCGGCCCGCGAACACCTCGCCCGCATCCCCTACATCGCCCTCGATCCCAAGGAGACGCCGACGGTGCGCGGCGCCACGGTGGCGTTCACCACGGCGACCTACGGCATCAACACCGGCGGCACCGTCTACCGCATGGACGACGTGCCGATCCCGCTCCGGCCGGCGTTCGAGTCGCCGTACCCCAGCGATGAGGAAGTACTGCGGCAAATCGAGCGGCGCATCCGGGAGCTGCAAGGAGTGCGTCTCTAACCCGAGGAGGAACGAAATGGACATTCCGATCGTGTTCAAGGGGGTCATTCATGGCAAGACCATTACCCTGGACGAGGAGAGTTTCCTGCCGGACGGCTACCGGGTGA
>DATLYH010000280.1:0-8294 GCA_035575035.1 Gemmataceae bacterium | reverse complement strand
GTCATAACACAGATCGGGCTCTCCTGGACAAAACGCTCAAAGACCTCGCCGAACAACATCCGTATCACCTCCCTGATGGAAAGCTACTGTCCACCAGGGGAATGACTTACAGAAACCGCAGAACACCTTCAAAGGGCTGGGCTGCTTACCCTACGAGGGAAGCGCACTTCTCTCTGCCAAAAGAATTCAGGAATGGATCAGGCGGGCGGTCCCGCTTCGCCCGTCGCGGCAGCCGCTGGCCTCCAGCGACGCAGCAGGGCCAATGCCGCCTGCACCAGGACGACCAGACGGGCGCAGACTCCCAGCAGAATCAGGAAGACGACCACCAGATTCGGGCCGAGCGTCTGCCAGCCGATGCATCCCAACAGGGCCATCTGCTCCGGCCAGAATGCCCGCACCCAGGCGAAGATGCCGGGGAAGTGGGCCACTACCCAGGCCACCACCAGCAGGACCAGCAACAGCAACGAGGCGGCCAGGGCCTGCCGGGTCTGGCCGGCCTGGGCCAATGTCAGGCGGAGGCGCGGGGCCGGCGTTTCCGGGTCACCCTGCCAGTGCAGCGGCACGCCGCGCTCCGGCAACGTGCCGCCGCGCGGCCCAGCGATCCGCTCACCGTCGCCGCCGGCCGGGACCGGGAACATCGTCCGGGGAGGCGGAGGGGCGAGCGGCCGGTGTGAACCGGCCGGTTCGGGAGGGGCGAGCGGCCGGTGTGAACCGGCCGGTTCGGGCGCGCGGGCCTGCCGCTCCGCTCCGGCACGCAGGTCCTCGAAACCGTGTTTCTGGGCCAGTTCTCGGTTTTGCCGGAACAGTTCCTGTAACCGGCGAGCCGCTTCCTGGTTTGACTCGTGCAGTTCCTCCAGTGGGCTGGCCAAGCCTCCCGGACCGGAAGCCGCCGCCAGCAACGCCTGTGCACTTGCCAGCCCTTGCTCGGCGTAGCGGCAGTATTCGTAGAAGCGCCGCTGGGCGATGGCCAACTGCCGGTCAGCGCCGCGGCCCTGGCCGACCAGGTGAGCGCTGAGGCGGAAGAACGCCTCGGCCCGGGCCACATCCAGGCCGGCACCACTGACCGGCTGCGGCTGGGGTGGCTGGGGCTGAGTCTTCGAAGCCCCGGTCATCCAACTGCGGGACTCGGGATCCAAGCTGACCCGATACCCCGCTGGCACATGTACTGTCCACAGCGACGGGCCCTCCGTCACCCCTTCCAGGCGCGGCCGGTCCAGGCGCGGTTGGTCCAGCCGCTCTGCCTCGGGATCGAAGACCCAGCGCAAGCGCACGGCCCGCACGCCGGCACCCCCTGGCAGCGGCAGCCAGAGGAGCCGGGGCGAAGGTTGCAGCGGCGTAACCGGGGTTTCGTCGATTAGCACGTTGACGATCCGGGCGCCGTCGGGCAGCCGTACGGTCAGGTCGGTGTTGGCATCATGGACGAGCCAGTAGACCGCTTGATGAGCCCAGCGCCGGCCGTCGGCCACCGCGGCCGTCTGCTCGGTCAGGAAGACCTGGACGGGGGCGGTCGCCGGCCGCGGGCGCGGCAGGAGACGTGGGGCCCACTCGCCCGGCTCAATCCGCCAGACCTGGCCCCCCTTGCGACGCAGACGATCGGCCTCGCCGGGCCACGGCCGCAGTTCGCGCTCGGGCTCGGTCGCCGGGACCAGTCCCTGCGGCGCTTCCAGTATCAGGTCATGCCCGCCCAAGGCCAGCCAGCGCTCCGACCGGTCGGATGCCCGGGGCACGGTCACATCCGGCACCGGCACTCCTGCGGCCGCCTTCTCCAGCGGCATGCTCCCGGTCAGGGTCAGCCGATAGCGGCCCGTCACCCCCGGCGGAAGGGAGACCGTCCAGATGCGATCGCCCGACAGGCCGCGCAAGGAGGGGGTTCCCTGGGCCGGCTCCGGCGCCTCCAGGCGGACCTCACCCGGCCAGTTCCGCAGCCGCACCGCCGCCCGGCGCAGCTCGCCCTGACGCACCTGGTAATCCACCCGAGCGACGAAGGCCAGCTCCCGGTCGCGCACCTCGACGAAGGTCAATACCTTGACGTCGGCAACGGTCTCGGATGGGCGGACCAGGAACGTGCCCCGGTAGGTCGCCTGCGATGCGATGTACGACAGCTCCTGGTCCGACAGCCGGGGATCGGGCAATGGCCAGAGGTTCTGCAGCTCCCCGGCTACCAGGGCCGTATCGCCGCCGGCTGTCAGACGGACGAAGATGCGCTGGGCCCGGACGGATACCAGGCGCACCGCCGGCAGCGGGAACCTGGTGGGTCCCCCCTTCGGTCCCGGGCGCAGCGGCATCCAGCCGGCCAGCTGCACTTCGGTGCTTCCTACCGAACGCCGCAGCCAGACCTGGACTCGGCTGCCGCTCCGTGTCCAGTGGTGGACATCGGGGCCGCTGACGCCGGTAATGGTCTCGACGGCAGCGGGTACATCCCACTCCACCAGGGCCAGGTCTTCCTTGGGGGCGGTCAACCGGGCCGTGGCGCGGAACTCGGCCTGCTGGTGGCTGACCCGCCAGGTGATGTCCTGCACGGCACGGACGGCGGCGGGTGGGATGGACAGCTCCAGCCGCAGCAGCGGCGCGTCGCCGGGCCGCCGCCGGAAAAAGAAGGCCAGCTTGGGCGGCATCGGCTCGGGACGGCCCGCCTTCTGCCAGGTCTCGGCAAATTTGGCGGGGTCATAATACGTCAGCGACTTGTACTCAACGACCTTGGCGTTCAGGCCGTCGAGGCGGTAGGCCAACAGCGCCGGCTCGGGCGCTGGTTCGGCCCGAGGTGTCGGCAGGGGCAGCTCGGCAGCCGTGCCGAAAGGCCGGCCCGGCAGTAGCTGCACCGTCACCGGCACCTCGCCCAACACCGGACCGTTGAACTCGATCTCCAACCGCCGTCCATCCCGGTCGGCCACGACCCGCCAATCCTTCAGCCGGGCGCCGGCGCTGCCGGCCGGAGGCGTTGCGTCCACGGCCTGGACCTCGAGTCCCTCGGGCAGGTCGAGCGTCAGCGTCGTCACCGGGGCCCGGCTCACTGCATACCGCAGAATCGCGGTCAGGTTGCTGGCATCGGCCCGCAGGGTCCACAGGTAGGTCTCGCGGACCTGGACGGTCGGTGCCCGCGGCGGCCGGCGCTCCTGCCACCAGCGGACCTGGAGCGGCGCGGTCAGGGGCAGCGGCCCAGGCGGCGGCAGGACCGGGCTCAGCCGCCCGAGGTCGGCTTCCAGGCGCAGCCCGCCTCGAGTGCCGGTGCTGACCTGCTGGGCCCCCCGTGCAGGGCCCAGGCCGATCAGGGCCTGCAAGTAGCGAGCCCCCGGCGGCACGTCCAGAGTCAGGCGATTTTGCAGGAGTCCCGGAGCGGTGAAGCGGACCGAGCGCTCATCGTCCTGGGCCTGCACCGGCACGCGGAAACACAGCTGGACCGTGTGGACGCCGCGGTCCTTGACCTTGATCACATAACCTGCCTGAGGCGGCCGGGCCGCTATCGGGTAGGCACGGGTGCCGTCTAGCGAGATGTCTTCCTGGAGTTGGATGCCGTCCAGCGGCAGCAGCAGGGGGGCCGGCTTGTCGGTCGGACAGTAGACCTGGAAGACCGCGCGGAACTCCGCTGCGCTGTCGATCACCTCGCCCTGATACGTGGCACTGAGGAGCACCGGATCGCGGGGCCCGCTCGATTTCTGCCGCGCTGCGGCTTCCAGCTGGGCGAGCAGCTCCGGCGGTGCCAGCACGGTCTGCTTCTCCGGCGCGTCCGCCGGTCCAGGCACCAGAAAGACCGTAGCGGGGAGACGCGGACCGGGTTCATCCGGGGCGGCAGCCTGGCCGGCCAGACCACCGACCACCAGCAGGGCCAGCACAGCGGACGGCGTAACGGGGCGCGGTGCGGGAGACTCGCCGGTCGGTCCGTTGTCCTGCGCCGTTGCCGTGCTACGGGCCTTGCCGGCCGACCAGAGATACCAGACCAGGGCGATGACGCTGCCGGCCACCAGTGGCCACCAGGCCAACCCGTGCAGCACCGGGGGCAGCCAGAGGATCGCCAGCCCGGCCACGGCCAGCCAGATGAGCAGGAAGGCCAGCCGCCGCCGGTTGCCGCCCGGCCCGAGTAGCCAGAAAACCAGGCAGAGCAGAGCAGCCAGCGCCAGGCCGATGCCGGGCATGATCTCATGACGCACCACCAGCAGGACCGAGTCATCCGCCACACCGGCGATCGGCTCCCACTCGGCCCAGGGGAATTCGGTCCCCAGCGCGGCGAAGGGCGCGGGGTACGGGCCGCCGCGTTCGGGATCTGGTCCGCGACGGAGCCAGTCGGCCGCGCTCCAGAACCGGCCGGAGCTATCATGCCCTCGGATCGCTGCCTCCGCCACCGCCGCTTCAATCGCTTCCGAGGTCCCCGGCCCGGCATCGGTTGTCCGCCAACTCGCGAGCTGCCGCCGCGCCGTCAACAGCGCTCCCATCCGGCACGGGACATAGACCAGGCCCATATCCTCCCAGAGGGGACTGTCATCCGAACGGGTCTCTCCCCTCATCCTTCCCTCTCCCTCACCCGGGGGGAGAGAGGAGGGGGAGGAGAGGGGAGTACCGTTGGCCGAAGGCTCGGACGACGGGGCCGGCAGCGGGGTCGAGGGGGTCAGCCCCGCCTCATGCAAGGCGACCGCATCGAGCACCAGCGGGCCCTGCTCTCTGAGGTAGTCAAAAGCCAGGCGGTTGATCAGCTCGCCGAGCGTTATGGGCCGGGAGCGGGCCAACTCGGCAGCGGCGGCCGCCATCGCCTGCTCTTGCCCGGCCTCGCGCTCGCCGAACAAGGGGAGGGAGCCCGACCGCCACAACTCGACGGCGGCGGCGCGCGGCAGACGTTCCCAGGCACCCAAGCCGCCGCGCTCCCACGGTTGGCCGGCCGCCGGTCCAGGCAGGCCGCGCTGCCGGCCGTCCAGCAGGGGCGCGACGCCGGGAGGCAGGCACCAGATGTGGCGATAGGCGAGCGTGGCCACCGGCAGTTTCGGGGGTTCGGCCTCTAGCCGCGCCCA
Source organism: Gemmataceae bacterium (assembly GCA_035575035.1). GTDB lineage: Bacteria > Planctomycetota > Planctomycetia > Gemmatales > Gemmataceae > DATLYH01. The sequence continues at coordinate 3,297 of DATLYH010000280.1, read as the reverse complement.
GAGCAGCCAGCGCGGCCCATCAATGTCATAAAGAATCTCATAAGACAGCATCGCCCGCTCGGACGCCGGCCCGGCCCGGTCGGGCACCGGCGCAGGCAGATCGACCACGAGGCTGTCCTCAACGACGCGAGCGGCGGGCAGCTGGGCGGCCCAGCGCCCCTCGACACGGACGGCCAGCAGGCGTGCGGCAGCGGGCAGGCGTACCGGCACCGTCTGCTGCCGCCAGTTCCAGAGCTGGAAGCGGTAGTGCTGAAGCAGTCGGCCGCCCGGCTCGACGTAGGTGGTGAGTCGGGCGTTGTCGGCCGCCACCTCGGCGGAGCGGTTGGCGGCTTCGGCGGCCTGGCCGCGGAGCGTCAGGGCGGCCGGCGGCGGGCCGTAGCTGAACGTCCGCCACGGCGACAGGGCGGGGCCGCGCGGTCCGGCGGCGACCGGCGCCCGCGCCTCGCGCAGTCCCTCGGCATCGATCTGGACCACGTCGGCCCCGCTCAAAAAGAGCTTGACCTCGCCGTCCATGTGGCTGGCACTGGGAACGTTCAGCAGCGGCACGTCCCAGCGGCCTTGACGGGCCGGGCGGCCCAGCTCGCCGCTGCCGTGCAGGGTGAGCGGCTCGCGCAGCGGTCCCGTGAAACTTAGGCGCCAGCGCTCGCCGGCCGCTAGCGGAACCGCCAGCAAGCCGGCCGACGCCAGCGGGGTGCCGGCGCCCAGGACCGCCAGCCGGGGGGCTGCCTCCCCCGCGGGCAGACGCTCGAACGCGCGGACCTGGTTGTTCCCACGGACGACTTTCCAATTCCACGTGCCGGTCAGCGGCGCCGAGAAGGTCACGTCGATGGCATCGGTGCTGCCCGCTTCGGGATGGAGGAACAGGTGAGCGGCCAGGGCAGCGCGGCCGGAGGCCAGGACCACCTCGCTGCTACAGCGCGCCCGCACCCGTGGCGCCCGTTGCCGCAGCCGCAGCGTCCCCTGTACCCCGCGGCCCCGATAGGGATAGTAATAGTCCGGTGTCCGCCGGCCCCAGGGCCCCTCCTCGTCGGGCGGCGCCGGCTGGGCCGAGGTATCCGGAAAGGCCTCGTAGAGTTGCTGGTCAAAGTCCACCGCCAGCGCCCCTTCCAGCAGCCGAGCCCCGAGGGGCACCACGTCCGGGAAGGGGAAGGCCATCTCCGCCAGTGCCCCACCCGGCGGCCGCGTCGGGACGGGCGGCCGGGGCTGAGTCTTCGAAGCCCCGGTGCTCCAGGCCGGAGCATCGCTGTGCTCAACCCCGGCCACCCAACGCAGCTGCACGGTCAGCCGCGGGGCAATCGGTCGGCTCGGCAGGGGGGCAGCCGCCAGCGGGCCGCCGCGGGCCGGGGGGGCTAGCGGCCGCTCCGGCTCCATGATCAGCAAGGACCGGCCCTGCACCTGACGCACACCCCAGGTACGGATCCGCCCCGGAGGGCTTAGCTCCGGCGGCCGGTCCACGTCCCAACCGGGCGGCAGGGCCAGGGTCAGCTCGAAGAGCCGACCGTGTGTCACATCGTAGCTTACCTCGACCCACAGCGACGCCTTCTCGGGGCCGACCTGCCACCAGGTCAGTTGCCGGGCTACGAACTCGACTTGCTGGGTCTGGATGCGGGCGCTGGGGCGGCGCTGGGATGGTCCTTGCGGTTGACCGTCAAGGCTGCCGCCGCCTAGCGTCCAGACCCGGGTACCGTCCGGCTCGGTGTGCGCCTTAAGCAGTCGGAAGACACCGGGCTGCCAGTCGAGCAGGCGGACATCAGGATGAACGTGCAATACCAGCGTCTCGCCGCGGAGCACCGCGTCGCTCAGACGCATCCCGGGAGAGGTCCACGACACCTGCCGCGGGGCCCGTGTCGGCGGCGCAGTGCTCGGGACTTCCAGGGGCGCCAGGCAGGCGACGCGCAGGGTCCCGGTCTGGAGCGGCTCCCGGAGACGGACCACCAGGACGTGAGGCAGTGATGCTCCGCCAAGCCCCCCCTCACCTCCCACCCCCCTCTCCCCCTTGGGGGAAAAGGGGGCAGTCTCTTCTCCCCTCGCCCCCTTGGGGGAAAAGGGGGCAGTCTCTTCTCCCCTCTCCCCCAAGGGGGCGAGGGGTGGGGGTGAGGGGGCGGGAGGCAGTAGTTCCCAGCTCTCCAGGTTCGGCGCGCTGACGTCGTAAGGCCGCAGCTGCGGGTCGCACTCGCAGCGCAGCTCCCGCACCCCCTGGTGCAGCACCTTCAGGTCAAAGAGGAACTCGGCGTCCAGCGAGTCGGGGTTGATTTTCTGGGTGGTCTGAAGAGCGGCGAGCACCAACGGCGGCGGCCGATCGGTCCCTCGCCCCGTCCGGATCGTCAGGTGCAGCTGCGACCGGCCGGCGAAGCCAATCTTCCAGCGATGCAGGGTCGCATCGTCGGCCGGGTGCGGCCCGGACACCAGGCAGCCGTCGGGCGAGACGCTGACGGTGTGGCCGTCCGGCAGGTCCAGCTCCAGCGCGGCGACGGCGCAAGCGGGCAGGCGAAGGTCGAAAAGCAGGCCCTCGGGCGACGGATCACCGCGGGCGGTCCATTCCACCGACACGGTGTGCTGTCCCGCTTCCTCCAGGAGGAGGCCGGGCGTTCGGCCGTCGAAATCGGCCAGCAGAGCGTCACGATTCTCGAAGCGGAGCCGGCGAAGGGCGAGATTGAGCGGCTGCAAGCGCAGGATTGCCGGGCCCGCGTCGGGGTTGCTCGTCTTCCATTGACCGATACCATGCAAGGCGTTGTCCTTGAGGACGGCCCGGTAGCGTGCTTCCAGCAGCCGCGGCGGCCTCTTGATAGCGGCGCCGGCCCGCGCCTGCCGAAGGCGCTCCTCGAAGTCGGCGAAGGGAAGCTGCACCAGGGCACCTTGCCGGACCTTCTCCATCTCCCGCGGCAGACGGTCAAGGCTGATCGGGCGCAGTACAAAGGGGGGCAGTTCGGGCGTCTCGGGTGGAGCCTCACTGCGGGCAGCCGGCAGCAGGCTTAGCAGCAGGACCACCAGCGAGACGCACGCCAGCGGAAGGAGTTTTCTCTTTGAGAAAGGGAAATTGCACATTGCACCTTGGGGCAGACCGGGCGAGCGGCCCGCGTCAGCGGGCCGGTGTACCACGGAGTATTTCTCTCCGAGGAGCGCCTTATCCGGTCCTTCGATTTGCCATTTGCCATTTGCCATTCGCAATTCGCAATCCCCACTCATGACGCCTGCCCTTGCCGGCTGCTCCCTTCACCTGCTGGGCCGCTGTTCCCCGGAGCCAGACTGCTGCCCAGGCGGCGCTGACTGCTGCTGCCGATCGGCGGTGCATCAACC
>DATLYH010000279.1:0-48000 GCA_035575035.1 Gemmataceae bacterium | reverse complement strand
CGACCGCCAGCACGAACATGATTCGGGCCAGCGGCTCTTCCAGGGGTTTGCGGACGATGGGGGCGGGGTGCTGCATGGTTCTCCATCCTCAGGTCGGGGCCACGTCCGATGATCCCCGTGCGCCTCCTATTCTACCTCCTGTCGGCCGGGCCGACCGGACAATCCCGACGGCCGGCCCATTCGCTATAATTTCGGAATGTCCCTTGCCATTCGCTGCCGCGATCTGCACAAGCGCTACCCCAGCCGGACCGGCCCCATCGATGCGGTCAACGGCCTGGACCTGGAAGTGTACCCGGGCGAGTGCTTCGGCCTGCTCGGCCCCAACGGTGCCGGCAAGACTACCACCATCGAAATCCTGGAAGGGCTGCTACCGCCCACCTCGGGCGAGGTCGAGATCCTGGGCCGGCGCTGGGGCGAGGACGACGAGGCGTTGCGGCAGCGGCTGGGGATCTCGCTGCAAGAGACGCGCCTGGCCGAGAAGCTCACCGTCGCCGAGACGCTTACCCTCTTCCGCAGTTTCTACCCCCACGGCCTGACGCCGGGGCAGCTGATGGAGCAGGTCGGCCTGACCGAGAAGGCCCATGCCTACGTCGGCAAACTGTCGGGTGGGCAACGGCAGCGCCTAGCCGTGGCTTGCGCCCTGGTCGGCGACCCGGAGCTGCTTTTCCTCGATGAGCCGACCACCGGGCTCGACCCGCAGTCGCGCCGCCAGCTTTGGGACATCCTCCGCGCCTTCCGTGCCCAGGGGCGGACCATCCTGCTGACCACCCACTACATGGACGAGGCCGAGCGCCTCTGCGACCGGGTCGCCATCGTCGATCGCGGCCGGGTCATCGCCCTGGGGACGCCGGCCGAGCTGATCGCCCGGCTCGGAGGGGACCACCTGATCGAGTTTGCCCTGGAAGGGGGCCCGGGCTGCGACGAGGCGGCGCTGCGCCGCCTGCCGGCGGTGGTGTCGGCCCACCACCACGACGGGGCCTACACCCTGGCTGTCACTGCCCCGCATGTCGCCCTCCCCGCCCTCTTGCAGGCGCTGCGGGCCGAGGGGCTCGACCTGGCCCGGCTGACCACGCGGCATGCCAGTTTGGAGGATGTCTTCGTCAACCTGACCGGCCGGCACCTCCGCGCTGAGGGGGAAAATGGAGCGCGGTAGTTTCCCTTTCTTAACAGGCCCTGTTAATCTGGGTTAACATCCTTCCGTGAATACCGAGGCCGGAGGCCCAGCACAGCGGCTACCCGATCACGGCGCAAGCGCAGCTATCACCGGGTGATGCTTCAAGGCGGGCAGATCAGATCATCAAAGCATCTGCATATCGGCATGCCTTTTGCTATCCCCACCCCTTGTTTCGGTGAGTTGGTCTTCCCCCGCTTGGACCTCTTCACGCTGCCGAGGGCCCAAGTCGATGCCATTCTCCGTTCCCACGAAGAACAATCCCCTCCTCGTGAGCGCAAGACCTCGCCGGCGTGAACCGCCCGCCGCCTCTCTTCCAGGCTTGGGAAAGGGCACCGGCAATGGGGGAAATGGCGTTCGGGACAATGGGGTTCCGGACGGTCCTGCTCGGGTTGCTGACTAAAGATGGAGAGGATTGAATGACGCCCCCTGCGCAGGTGCGAGACCTTCGCATTGATTTCTTCCGCGGGTTTTGTCTGCTTTCGATTTACACGCTCCACGTCAATCCCAACCTGCTCAAGAAGCTGACGGTCCACGCTCTGGGCTTCTCCGATGCGGCTGAGGTGTTTGTCTTCCTCTCCGGCTTCGTCTGTGGGCTGGTTTATGAAAAGGCGCTGCTCAACGGCCTGGTCTTCTGCCAGTTGAAGGCGCTGCGGCGGTGCGCGGAGATTTACCTGGCCCACCTCTTCACGTTGGTTGTGTGCCTGGGCGTCGTTAGCGCTCTCTTCGGCGAGGCCGCTTACGGGCCGGTCGGGGCGAGCCTGTTCCTGCGTGACCCGGCCCGGGCCCTGGAGCGGAGCGTCACCCTTTCGTACTTTGCCTACGCCTTCAACATCTTGCCGCTGTACATCCTCTTTCTGGTGCCGCTGCCGGTCATGCTGTGGCTGGGACGCCGCTACGGCCGGGCTGCCATGCTTGGCGTTTCGTTCCTGCTTTATGCGGCCGTGCAGCTCTTCCCCGAGGCGGTTCGGCTGCCGGGGATCTGGGGCCGGACCTGGTACTTTAACCCGTTTGCCTGGCAGTTTCTCTTCTTCGTGGGGGCGGCCCTGGGGAGCCGGCCAGGCCGGTTCCGACATCGACTGCCCCGCGGCCGACTCTTTATCGGCGGCGCCTTTGCCGGGCTGGTGCTGGCGTTCCTTCTCAAGTCGGGTTACGCGGCCCTGGTCCAGCCCGACTTCTTCCCGGGTCTCTGCGAGGTCGTGATCGGGGCCGACCGGCCGATCCCGTTCCTGCACCAGTATTTCCCGTTGACGGAAAAGAGGAACCTACAGCCGCTGCGGCTGGTTCACTTTGCCCTGTTGGTTTACCTGTGCTGGGCGGTGGTGCCGCGGGCCAGCCGATTCTGGCAAAACCGGCTCGGCCAGGCTGTCATCCGCTGCGGGCAGAACACGCTGGCTGTCTTTTGCTTCGGCGTGGTCTTGACCAACCTGGCGAACCTGGTCCTGGCGACCTATGGCCATTCGCTGGCGTGGCAGCTAGCGGCCAACGGGGCCGGATGGATCGCCCTGCTGGCATTCGGTCAGTTGTGTCACGCGACGCACCAGGTCCTTTCGCAGACTCCGGCCCGGCGGCCGGCTGCCCCGCCCGAGCCGGCGATCCCGGCGGTGGAGCCGAGAACGGAAACTTGCTTTGTCTTCCCCGTCGCTAGCGCTCCGGGCTTGTCTTCCCCGTCGCTGACGCTCCGGGCTCGGATAGTATCCGTCGCTAGCGCTCCGGGCTCGGATAGTATCCGTCGCTGACGCTCCGGGCTCTGACAATACCCGTCGCTAGCGCTCCGGGCTTGCTCGTCTTACACCGCTCCGGCGTAGCGGTGGGTCGGGACCGGGCGCCCCGGGCGGAGGCTCTGCGTCTTGCGAAAGTCGGCACGGGCGCGGCGCGGCCGGCAGGCCATCTCCACCGCCTGGCGGACTTCCCGCTCCAGCACGTCGGGATCGATCGCCACTCGGGCGTTGACGATCATGTCGGCCTCGGTCACCCGACTGTGCGACGGCAGCGACAACTCCGCCTGGGTGCCGCTGCTCACCAGGTTGGCCACGCCGAAGGAAGACTCCGCCAGCCCGATCACCTTCAGATGGGCCACCTCCCCTTCCCGCTGTGCCATCGCCTGCTGCAAACTCTCGACCACTTCCCGCAGCACGCCGTCCAGGTCGAACGGCTCGGCAGCACTGAGATGGACACTGCTGTTGAGCCAGCCCAACTCTGCCTCACCCTCGGCGTAAATGTCGTAATCAATGTCCAGGATCTTCCGGCCGAAGTTGCCCTGCTGGTCCAGCAGTTCCACCAGCGCCTCGAAACCCTGACCGGTCCGGGCCGACATGCGCAGCACCGGGGTGCCCGGGTAGTGCGATGCCACCAACTCGGCCAGCTCGTCCACCTGGGCGGGGGTCAGCTCGTCGATGCGATTGAGGACGATGGCGTCGGCCTCCTCAAGTTGCTTGCGGAAGATGTAGGCCGCCTTCGGCGAGAAGCCGCCCCCCTCGTTCGCCAGGATGCGCCGGCCGTGGCTCGGCTTGAAGAGGACGGCGTAAGGGGCCACAGTGAAGCGGTCGCGATACAGGTCCTTGAGCGGCTGGACCACGGTCGCCACCAGGTCGGTGCAGCTGCCGACCGGCTCGGCCAGGATAACATCGGGCCGTTCGCTCTCTTCCAGCCGGCCAACCTTGTCGATCAGGTCGTCGAAGCGGCAGCAGAAGCAGGCGCCGGGCACCTCCTCGACGGGGAAGCCCTGGGCTCGCAGGCTGGTGGTGTCCACCAGGTCCTGGGCCTGGTCGTTGGTCACCAGACCGACTCGTTGGCCGCGGCGCTGATAGAACCGCGCCAGCCGGGCCAACGTCGTTGTCTTGCCTGCGCCCAGGAAGCCGCCGATCATCACAAAACGTACTCGTTTCATCAGTCAATCTCCGCGGTTGCCGTTCTTGTAGGGGATCATTCCACGACTTCACACTTCGACCCGGCCGGCGGGCAGGGAGTCGGGCAGGGCCGGCCGCACGACGCCGACGTAGAGCCCGCCGCCGAGGACGGCCCCGACCACCGGGGCCACAATGTAGACCGTGAAGAAGCCGGCGCCGTTGGGGCCGGGGAGGGCGATCGGTCCCCAGCCGGCCAGGTAGGCGAAGAGACGCGGACCGAAGTCGCGGGCGGGGTTGAAGCAGGCTTGCGTCAGCGGGGCGATGACCGCGATGAGGATGGCCACGGTCAACCCGATGAAGACCGGCGCCAGCCGAGCCAGCGGCGCGGCGCGGTTGCGCTCGTCGGTCAGGGCAAAGACCACCAGGGCCAGGACTAGCGTCCCCAGCATCTCGGCGGCAAAGGCGACCGGCATGCCGACCAGGGCGTTGAGCCGCTCGTGCTCCTCCCGGCGGTACTCCCCCTCGGCCCCGGCGATCCGGCCGGGATTGGGATAGTACTCGCCGTAGCACATGGCGGTAATCTCACTGCCGGGCTCGCCGCGGACCACGTTCTTCGCCTTCTCCTTCTCCGCCAGGAAGGGATGGTAGAAGGCAAAGAGCACGGCCGCGGCCAGGAAGGCGCCGACCACTTGGCTGACAACATAGGGGAGGACCTCGCCGCGCGGGAAACGTCCCCACACGGCCAGGGCGGTGGTGACGGCCGGGTTGATGTGGGCGCCGCTGACGCCGCCGAAAACGTAGACCGCCACCATGATGGCCACGCCCCAGACAATGGCCACCTGCCAGAGGCCGGTCAGAGCACCGATCACGATGGCCACATGCACCGCCCCGCAACCGAAGAAGATCAGCACGAAGGTGCCCAGCACCTCGGCCAGGCAGCGCGTCAACAGCGGTGGATTGTCCGCCCCCATCCTTCCCCCGGTCAGAATGTCCTATATTCCGTCATCCCAGCAGACCGCTCGCTCTCAACCCAACAGGCGGCTGTTAGCATAAACTTTGCGCACCGCCGCGGCAACTTCCTCCATGTCGCTGATTTCACCCAGTAACACCGGATGGTGCAGCACCAGTGTGCCGTGGTGGGCGCGCTCTGCCTCTTTCAACTCCCCCGCCTTCCGGAAGCGGCTCGGCGATCGGCCGACGTGCAAGGCGCGGAAACCCTCGTCGAACGCGATCCCCTCGGCCCGCAGTGCCGCGATGGCCCGTTCGCGCGGCAAACCGAACGCCGCCGCGTCGTACTGGAAGCCGAGTTTGTAATAGCCCGGCTCGCTCTCCGGACAGCGGTTGGCGAAGGGGCGGAGGCCCGGCACGTCGCGCAGGCGCTCCTTCAGGAGAGAGACGTTCCGGGCGCGTCGGTTATTGCGGTCGTCAAGTTTGGCGAGCTGCGGCAGCAGTACCGCGGCCTGCAATTCCGAGAGAGGGCAGACCTGATTGCCGCGGAGTTGGTAGGTCCGGGCCCGCTGGTAGATGTCGGCGTGCCGGGTCAGCAGGGCGCCGCCCCGGCCGGCGGTGAGCAGTTTCGACCCGCCGAAGCTCAATACACCGGCGTCGCCCCAGGTGCCGGCTCGCCGCCCCTGGATGATGGCCCCCGGCATTTGGGCCGCATCCTCGATGACGCGCAAACCGTGCGCCGCGGCCACGGCCATCACCTCGTCCATCGGCACCACTCCGCCGTGCAGGTGCGAGACGATGACCGCCCGCGTGGCCGGCCCGACCGCCTCGGCCAACCGTCGCGGGTCGAGGTTCCAGTTGAGCGGATCGACCTCGACCAGTACCGGCTTGGCCCCGACCGCGTGGACACTAAGGAAGTTGCCGGCGTAATCGTAGGCCGCCAGCAGTACCTCGTCGCCCGGCCCGACCTTCAGCGCCCGCAGGGCCAGCTCCACCGCGAAGGTGCCGCTGCCACAGGTCAACGCGAAGGCGACACCGTGGTAGCCGGCCAGGCGCTCCTCCAGCCGGCGGACGTGGGGCCCCTGATACTTGCCCCAGGAGCCGTCATGGTAAGCGGCCTCCAGGGCAGCCCGGATGTCGTCGTCCGGCGGCGGCCAGGCGGGCGGTCCCTGCGGGCGGACCGGCCGGCCGCCCAGCAAGGCGGGAAGTGAGGCAGCGCTCATGGCGATCAGGGTGCAGGGTGGGTCGGCGGATGCTGGCGCCAGCGGCGAATTGCCTCCGCGTCGCGGATGCTGTCTTGCTTTATCTGCTCGCCCAGCTCGCACAGCCGCCCCGGCGGAGCAAGTTGACGAAGACGCTTCAAGGTCAGCGGCGGGGCGGAACCCACCCGCTGCCCGTCGGCCACCTCCGCCAGGTACAGGGTACGGTCGCCGGTGTCGAAGCGGGCCTCCACCCGGCAGTCGAGCCAGGCCAGGGCATCGGTCAGGAGCGGGCTGCCGGTCGCCGCCGTGTGGGTCGCCAGCCCGGCCAACTTGTCGAAGTCCCGGCCCGACTCCAGCCCGAAGCGCCAGACCCACTCCAGCTGCTCTTCGCCGAGCAGGTGCAGGCCGAAGGCGCCGCTCGCCTCGACCAGCTCCCAGGTGTAATGGTGCCGGGCTATACCGACGACCACCCGCGGCAACTCCAGCACGATCGAGGCCTGACAGACGAACGTGGCGATCAACCCTCCGCGGCGATCGCCAGCGCGGGCGGTGACCAGCCAGATTTCCGGGTCGAGCTGGGCGAAGACAGCAGCAATCGCGGCGGGGTTCATGATGTGCCCTCCTCGGGTAGTCGAATTCACCCGGACTCAAGGGAAGGATCCGATTCGGGGGAGGCCCCGAACTCAGGGGAGGCCCGGAACCGCGTGGGTAGCCGAATCCGCCCGCATTCGGGGGAGGACCCCAAGGTCGGGGAAGGCCCTGAACGCGGGCGAGTTCGGCTACGAATTATCCCGAATGCGGGCGAGTTCGGCTACGGCTATTTCGGAGCACCCTCCGATCGACTCCCGAATTCTAGCAAATTCGGCCACGGATCACTCGATTAACACCGCCTCGGCGGCCAGTCCCGGTCCGAAGGCGAGGGCGACACATGGCCTGGGGGCGCGGCGGCGGCGCAGGCGGTCGAGGATGAACAGGACCGTCGGCGACGACATGTTGCCGCACTCCGCCAGCACCTCGCGCGACGCCGCCATTGCCTCGGGCGGCAGGCCCAGCGGCTCTGCGACAGCGCCAAGCACGCGCGGGCCGCCGGGGTGGACCGCCCACGAGGCGATCTCGCCCAGCCGCATCCCTCGGCTTGCCAACCAATCCTCCAGCCAGGAGCGCAAATGACTGCGGATCAAGCCGGGGACCCGGGTGGAGAGGGTCATCTCAAAGCCGTGGTCGCCGATCGTCCAGCCCATCGCATACTCGGTGTTGGGGAACAGGCAGGAGCCGGCCGCCGTCATGCGCCAGGTGTCGGCCGGCGCTTCCCCGGCCGGGACGCCGACCACTGCCGCTGCCCCATCGGCGAACAAGGCATTGCCGACGGCCCGCTTCGGGTCCCAGCCGTAATGATAGTGAAGGCTGCACAACTCGATGGCGCAGAGCAGGACACGGGCGCCTGGGTCGGCGCCGGTAAAGGCGGCCGCGACGCGCAACCCGTTGATCGCCCCGTGGCAGCCCATGAAGCCGATGTGGGTACGCTGCACCGTCGCTGCCAGCCCCAGTCCCTTGATCAGGCGAACGTCGATACCGGGGGCGCCGAAACCGGTGCAGGAGACGGTGACCAGGTGGGTCAGCTCGGTCGGGCTCAGGCCGGACTCCGCCAGTGCCTGCGAGGCGGCCTGCAGGGCCAGCGGCGGCGCCTCTGCGGCATAGGATTGCATGCGCTGCGCCGTGGTCGGGCCGCGGTCGTCCCGCCGACCGCTGGGTAGGAAGACCGACCCCGACGTGTTGGTTCCTTCGAGGACATCGCGGACGACGTTGGCATGGAAGACCATGTGTCGGGTAGCGATGCCGGTCTGCCGGTACAGCGGCGGCAGCACGGCGGCCTCCTCCGGGTCAAGGCCGCTGACCACCCGAGCCACCTCCGCCGCCTCGACCTGGCTAATGGCATTGGGGGGGAGTGCCGTCCCTATTCCCCGAATGGCAAGACTCATTGCTGCGCAGTCCCTGGGGGGATGAGGTTGAGCCGGCGGATCAGCGGCTGGGCCAGCGCAGGCATCCAGGCCAGGACTCCAACGGCGAGGCGCACCAGGCTGGGGTGCCGCAGCGCAGCCGTGACCGCCCGACACAGGCGCTGACGACGGCCGAGCTGCCGGCGGTGCAGCCGGGCCCACTCGTCGGCCAGCGCCGCCGACCAGCCGCGGCAGGCGCAGGCAGCCAGCGGCGCCAGGCTCACGGCGGAGGCCAGCGCCCAGGCGATCCCCTCCCCCGTGAACGGTTCAATGTACCCGGCCGCATCCCCCAGTACAAACAGCCGCTCGGCCGCCGGCCGGGGCAGCTGCCGCGTCAGGGCCGGCGTACCGCGCCAGGCCAGGCCGGCCAGCCCAGGCACCGGCGGCAAGTTTGCCTCAGCCAGGATGCTCTCCACCGCGCGGCCCGGCCCGCCGGCCTGGCGCACCAACTCCGGGTCGAGGGCAGCGGCGACGTCGAGCCGTCCGTCCTCCAGGCGGACCAGGCCGGCGTAGCCGCCCGTTCCGCAGGCCATGAAGATGATGCCCGGCGTGTAGAACGGCGGCGCTGTCGCGGCGACTGCTCCCGCGCCGATCCGCGACCCCTTGGGCGCGCGGGCCCGCAGGCCGGTCAGCAGACCGCCGCCCAAACCATTCGCCGCCAGCACCACCCGGGCCGTCGCCTCGACTTGCTGTCCGCCCTGGCGCAGGATGACCTGCCGGCCTTCGCCGGTGACGCTGCCCAGCGCGGCCCACGTTCCCGGCAGGAAGGCCGCCCCCGCTTGCACAGCCGCTTCGACCAGTGCGCTGTCCAGCCGCTCGCGCGACAGCGCCGCGCCTCCGGGCAAAGGGAGCAACACCCGGCGCGCTCGCGCCGCCAGACGCACCGCCTTCAGTGGGACTGCCCCCCACCGCCCGGCAAGCCCGCCGAGCCCCACGCCTTGTAACGTCGCCAGGGCTTGCCGGTTCAGACAGCAGCCGCACACCTTCCACCGTGGGAAAGTCGCCCGGTCCACCAACAAGACGCGCGTCCCCTGCCGGGCCAACTCGCGGGCAGCCAGCGCCCCTGCCGGTCCCGCCCCGACCACGATGGCGTCCCAGCCATGCTCCACCGCCTGTCCCAGATGCACGGTCGCTGTCGTCATGGGCGCCTCCAGCGGAGAAGAAAGCGCCACGGCCAGCGCCCTACCACCCGGGCGCCGCGCAGGCCGGCTCGCTCCGCCAGAGCCCGGGCCTCGCCAAGAGTGAAGGCTGCGGCCACCGAGCGCGGCCCATCCTCACGGACGATCGGCGAAGCGGACAGCAGCCGAGTGCCGACGTAGGCCGCCAGGTAGCCGGCGGTGCTGCGAACCAGGTCGTTAATCAGGACCAGCCGGCCGGCGGCGTCAGCCATGCGCCTGAGGAACCGCACCGCCTGGTCCTCGTCCAGGTGGTGCAGGAAAAGCGAGCTGACGAGGACATCGTAGCCGGTCGGTAGCTCCTCCAGCGCGTCGCAGATGAAGAACCCGACAAGCGCCTGACTCTCCGCGGCGTGGTTCCGGGCGAAGGCGACGGCCATCGGGCTGCGGTCGCAGCCGTCGATCTGCACGGGGAGGCCGACGGCGCGGGCCGCCTGCCAGAGGCGGACCGGGACGTCGCCGCCGCCCGTGGCCACATCCAGGACGCGCAGCGGCCGCGGGGCCAGCCGCCGCGCCAGGGAGCGGATCGACGGCCAGAGGATGACAGCGCTGCCGCTGAGACGGTTGATGCGTCTCAGACCGCGCAAGGCCTGGGCGTGCTGCCGAGGATCGAGGCCCGGCTGGTCCATGACCTCCGGCTGAAGCCGACGCTCACGGAGATCAACGCCGAACGGCATGACTCGGGTCTCCGGTCGCGGACGCTTCCGACTCTGATACTTTTTTTACGAGACGCCCGCCCGTCTGAACCCCTCATTTGATGTGGCTGCCACCAAGCACCGGGACAGGATGAGGATGCCTCGGTCTTCGTCCAAGACCTCTTCACGGTACTCTGTCCGATCGAGGCGTGCAAGTTCAGGCGGGGATCGCCAGGCCAAGGAATCAAGTCACTGGGCGGGGGCTGAACCGCCGCAGCAATCCGTTATAACAACTGCATGCTGACCGTCGATCCTCATCCGTTGCTGGACCTGCAAGCGTTTGTGACCGTCTTCCCGCGGCCGCTCGGGGAGATGACCTCGCCGCCGGAGCTGCGAGCGCTGCTGTCGCCGGACGCGCCGGCCCCTCTGCGGAGCAATGACGACGTGCGCGAGGCGGTGCGGCAGCTGCTCCGGCACGGCGGGTTCCGGCCGACTGGGCGGAGCAAGCCGGCCTCGGAGTATCTCCTCAAGGCGGTCGCCGAGGGCCGGCTCGCCTCCATCAACCTGGCGGTGGACGTGTGCAACGTGGTGTCCTTGCACAGCGGCCTGCCGATCAGCGTGGTGGACCTGGACCGGACGCACGGACCGTTCCGCGTCGGCATCGCCCCGGCCGGCGCCAGTTATGTGTTTAATGCCTCGGGACAGGTAATGGACCTCGGCGGCCTGCTCTGCCTGTTCGATGCCGACGGCCCCTGCGCCAATGCGGTCAAGGATGCTCAGCGCACCAAGACCGGACCGACAACGCGCCGCACCCTCTCACTCATCTGGGGCACCCGAGCCCTGCCCGGCCGCGCCGAGCAGACGGCATCGTGGTATCGCACCCTCTTGGGACAGCATGGGGCCTTGATCGAGGCGAACTTGCCATGAACGGCGGCTCGCTTCCCCGCCGGCCGACGAAGGAAAACGCTGATCTGGAACCGCCCGTCTTCGTACACCTTGATGCGATAGATTCGCCGCGCCCCCACCTTGTGGAAGAGGTAGTAGCGGTCGCCCGGGCTGCCGATCTCGAAAAGGTCGGGCGGGTCGTCCACGGTGTGCAGCTCGCCGTTCTCGCCGGCCCAGCGGCGGACTTCGTCCAGGGACGTCCGGCCGACCAGCCGCAGCGCCCAGCCGTGATTCTGCCGATCTTCCTCCCACCGAATCGGTCCCTGGTGAGGAAAGCCGGCCAGCCCCTCGCCCACCCCTACCCCCGTCGAATCCCGGAGGGCGTCCAGGCTGTCTACCTCGCCGGAGCGCTCGGTGTAATTCACCCAGTACCAAACAAGCAGGAGCAGCACCGGCACGCTGAGGAGGACCAGGTGCTTCAGGGTGCGTCTCATGCCTGGGGTCTCGCCTGGGGGTGATGGGTCAGACATCACAAAGTCGGACCGCCTCGCGCAGCCCTTCCCGCGGGTTGCGAGTGGGGATGAATTCCTGGCCGACGTAGCCGGTGTAGCCGAGGTCCACCAGCTTCCTCATGATCGGGGCGTACTGGATTTCCTGCCGGTCGTCCAACTCGCCGCGGCCCGGGTTGCCCGCCGTGTGGACGTGGCCGATGATGTCCTTGTTCTGTTCAAGCCGGCGGATGATGTCGCCGTGCATCACCTGGACATGGTAGATGTCGAAGAGCAGCTTCAGCCGCTCCGAGCCGACCCGGCGGATGATGCCGGCCACCCAGTCGAGGTCGTCTCCCTGGTAGCCGGGGTGCCCCTTCATCGGGTGGGTGTCGTCGCGGGTGTTGAGATGCTCCAGGCAGATGGTGACACCCCGCTTCTCCGCATGGCCGACGACCTCCTTGAGCGCCTTGACGCAGTGGGCGGCCCCTTCGTCGCGGGAAATCTCGCCGCTTTGGGGATCGTCGGCGTCACGCCACTTGTAGCCGGTGAAGGCGATGACATTGGGAAAGCCGGCCTCGGCACAGGCGTCGATCGCCTTCTTTGTCCGGGCGATGACTTCCTCGTGGTAGCGCGGGTTGTTGAAGCCCTTCTGGAAGGGGGCGCCCGGCATGCCGTTGGGAGCGATGGCGCAAATCAGGCCATGCTTCTTCAGGACGTGCCACTGCTCGGGGGCGACCAACTCGACCGACAGGCAGCCGAGCTCCTTGGCGACCCGGCAGGTGGTTTCGAGGTCCCACTTCTCGCCGGCACTGTTGAAGCACCAGAAGGCGATCGACTGCTTGATGCGTCCCTTGCTCACCGCCGGTTCCGCGGCCCGGACCGGGAAGGAAGAGGGGAGCAAGGCGCCGACGGCAAGGCCCCCGGCCACGGTGCGCAGGAGTTGACGACGGGTCGGGTGGGAGGCATTCATACGATATCCTGGAGCTTGCTTCTCGGGTATTGGAGCGAGTCAGCGATAGCACTATTATCGTTCGTCGCGGACGGGAAACAAGTTTTTCTCCCGGCCCAGAGGGAGCCGAGCGCTGCCGGCTACCCGGTTGATTCCCGGTCCCGCCGGTGCTATCGTCGGACCAGCCGTTGCGCCCCGGTTTTCCAGGTCGTTCCCCAGGCCAATTCCGTGGCCGCCTGTGAAGGGAGGTCCCTCATGAAGCGATCGAGCCGCCGTCGATTCTTGCAAAGCGTGGCCGCCGCGGGGAGCGTGCTGCTGCTGCCGTCGGCGCGGGTGCTGGGAGCCAACGACGACATCCGCGTGGCCGTGGTTGGCGTCCGCATCCGGGGGAGCGGGCTGCTGCGTCAGTTCCGCCAAATCCCAGGCGTGCGAGTAGCGGCCCTGTGCGATGTGGACCGCCAGGTCCTGGACGAACAGGTCCGGTATCTCACCGAGCACAAGGAAACGGTCATCACCTACGCCGATGTCCGGAAGCTCCTCGATGACAAGAGCATTGACGCCGTCGCCATCGCCACCCCCAACCACTGGCATGCGCTGTTGACCGTCTGGGCCTGTCAGGCAGGCAAGGATGTCTACGTGGAAAAGCCGGTTTCCCACAATGTCTGGGAAGGCCGGCAGGCGGTCCGGGCGGCGCGGAAGTACCGGCGGATCGTGCAGACGGGCACCCAGAACCGCTCGGACGTGGGACTGCGCGCCGCCGTCGAGTACCTTCGGGCCGGCCATCTCGGCCGGGTGCTTGGGGCGCACGGCATCTGGTTCCAGCGGCGCGAGAGCATCGGCAAGGTGGACGGACCGCAGCCGATCCCGGAGCACATCGACTATGACCTCTGGTGCGGCCCGGCGCCGCGCCGGCCACTGCGGCGGAAGGAGCTGCATTACGACTGGAACTGGGACTGGGAGACCGGCAACGGCGACATGGGCAACCTCGGCGTACACCAACTCGACGACTGCCGCTTCCTGCTCGGTTATGACGGCTGGCCGCGGCGCGTCCTTAGTCTGGGCGGGCGCTTCGGCTACGTGGACGACGGCCAGACGCCGAACACCCAGCTGGCGGTCTTCGAGTACGAGCCGGTGCCCATCCTGATTGAGATCCGGACCCTGCCGGTGTCGCTGAAGCAATACCTGGGTGTGGAATTGGACCAGACGAAACTGCGGCGGTATGTCAACGTGATCCGCTGCGAGGGCGGCTACCTCGGCGTGGGGCGGGGCGGCGGCTGGGCCTATGACCGCGACGGCAAGAAGGTCCGGCAGTTCAAGGGGGACGAAGGCGCCGGCCACCCCGCCAACTTTATCAAGGCCGTCCGCAGCCGCAATCCCGCCGACCTGCACGCCGACATCGAACAGGGGCACCTCTCCAGCGCGCTATGCCACCTGGCCAACATCTCGTACCGCCTTGGCTCGGGAGCCCCTCCTCGGGAGATTGAGGAAGCGCTGTCTGGCCACGCCGCAGCCCGGGAAGCTTTCCAGAGCATCCGCGAACACCTGGCCGAGAACGGCGTGGACCTCAAGCAGACGCCGTGTGTCCTGGGCCAGTGGCTGACGCCGGACCCGCAGACTGAGCGCATCATGGGCAAGGAAATCGCGGCTCGGGCCGACCCCCTGTGGAAGCGCGCCTACCGCAAACCGTTCGTGGTGCCGGAAGAAGTCTGACGGGGGACGCCTCACCTGTTGCCACTCTTTTCTCCTCCGTCCGAAGGCTCCGGGCCGGGATCGATGACAGGCGGGGAAGGTGGAGCGGGCGGTTGCGTCTTGGCGGTGGCGATCATGCGCGCCATGAGCGACGTGACAAAGTTCCTGAAGCCGAGTTCGGGATTCGGCTCACCGTACTCGCCCCGCAATCCCCCCTTTTGGGTGGACAGCAGAAAGCAGGCCGCATCATAGAGCCGCTCGCGTACCAGCTTGGTGAGCAAGATCTCATACCTTCTGGCGTAGGAAGCGTCTCGGAACTCGGGGAACACCTTGAAGTGTGGTTCGCTAGTCCTCACGGGCCGGGTTGACCCTGGCGCCTCCTCCAGCAGCATCATATACCCGAGCCAGGGACGGAGCGACGGTTTGAACGCGCCCTCGCGGTACGCCGCCCAGAGATCGCTAGCGTTGCCCAAAGCCTCCTCGGCACGGTTGTTGTAATTGTTCCCGAACGAACCAACTTGTGACTTGAATTCGAGGGCGGCAAGGAGGCAGCCCTCAACCACCACCAGTAGATCCCAATCCTTCTCGGGCCGGAACCAACCCGGCAGCTCGGTCCTTTTGTGGCAGGAGATGGTTGCCTGGTTCAGCCCTGCTTCGACCAGCAGGTCATAGACAAGGCGGATGAAACCGTCCATCTGCTTGCCGCCGGTCACCGCGCCGCGCTGCCCCCGGTCCTTGGCTGTGGTGACGGTGCCGCCCTGTTGGCGGGCCTGCTGCTTCCGGACTTTCCAGAAAAGCCGGACGGCTTCCCGAAGCCTGGCCTCGAGATTCTCCATGACGCTGGCCATGCTGGCTGCCTCATCATTGGACCAGAACCCGTACCGCCGAAAAGAGCCCTGATGTGTTACTAAGGAGCCGCCGGTGCGCGAAGGCAAAGTAATGGGGATCGACCTCGTAGCCGATACTGTTGCGCCCGCACCGCGCCGCGGCCAGCGAAGTGGTGCCGCTTCCCAGGAAGGGATCAAGAACGGTGTCGCCCACGAAGGAGAACATCCGGATTAGGCGCAGTGCTAACTCGGTAGGGAACGGCGCGGGATGATGTTTGGTCGAAGCGCCCGTGAGGCCAGACCAGATCTGCTGGAACCACTGCTTGTGGTTCTCCTCGGAGATGATGCTAAGGATCTTGGTCGGCAAGTCGGGAGTGCGGTAGCCACCCGGCTTCCGCTGCATGAGGATGAACTCGATGTCGTTCTTGATAACCCCGTTCGGCTCGTAGGGCTTGCCGAGGAAGCCCGATCCGTTCTCGACCTCATGGGCGACATTGGCGATCTTGTGCCAGATGATTGGGGCCAGGTTATCGAAGCCGATGGAGCGGCAATGCTCCTGGATGGAGGCATGGAGGGGAACGACGGTATGCCGGCCGCCGTTCTTCCGGCGGGAGAGGCACACGTCTCCCACCACGCAGACAAGCCTGCCCCCCGGCACAAGAGCGTCGAAGCATTTCTTCCACACCTTGTCGAGTTCGGCAAGGAACTGCTCGTAATCGGCGATGTAGCCGAGCTGCCCTTCGGTCTTCCGGTACTCCTTGAGAGTCCAGTAGGGAGGGCTGGTCAGAACCAGGTGTACACTCTCGGGCGGTACTTGCATCGCCCGGGCATCCTGGTTAAACAGCCGGTGGGTCGTAGGAAGGTGCTGGAGCGCCTCTTCGATTCGTGCGATGACCGCAGCGTCTTTGGCGATGCGCGGAATAGCTTTCTGGAGGGCGCCGGAGTTGCGGCATTCAGGAGGTAAAAACTCCTCGATCCTTAGGGTGTCGTTGGCGGAGGGAGTTGTGGTCACGGTTTTGCCCATGCCTTCCTCCGTGCGCTACAGACTCAAGGCCCTGATACGTGTACGCATGCCTATTATATGAGCAGCACGAGCTGTGCCGGAAGTCAATTTCACTTAGTGTTCGCCCGCTTCGGGCACCAAGAATCTATCGTCAATTGCCTGGAGCAGGGCTGATGGTTCTTGGCAAGCTCTCAAGTGTCCTGCTACACGTACGCTGGCCACGCCCAGCCAGCTGACTAATTCCGAGGATTGACCGATCAAAGCCAGCAACAGGAGGACGATCGGCGCATTGAGGGTAAGGGACCAATGCTCGCTCGCTGTCCTGGAGTAAGCCCTCGGTCGTTCCGCTCCCCCGAATTCGGGCGAATCGGCTACGAACGCGGTCAGACTTCGGGTCGCCCCGCCGAACGCGGTCTCAGGCCGATCCCTTGGGGAGGCGCGGCCCCGCCCTATCGGAGGAGCCCGGCGGTCGGCCCGCGCCTGTGCGACCCGAGCCGCTGGGTGCCGGGCCGCCCACCGGACATGATGGACCGGCACAGGGATGTCCTCGTCGGATCACCGGGCCGGCTCGGCGGCGGGATGATCGTCCGCCAGCTTGCGGAGCTTGACGTTGCGGTAGGCGGCGGTAGTGGCGTAACTGGCCAGGCCGAAGGGGAGCGATGGCTCCATCGCTGGGTGGATCGAGAGCTTGCGGCCGCGGGTCGCCAGGTCCACAATCTTCTCCTCGTCGAGCCAGACCATGATCCGCTCGGGCGTGACACGCAGGCGGAAGCGATACCAGCGGTTCTTCGCAAAGGAATGGACGGTGGCAGTCTCGTTGTCGGCGGCAAAGGCGCCATCAATCGACGAAATACCGCAGACGCCGCCACCCCAACCGCCGGCGACGAAGCTGGCGCTGGCGTTGCCGACCGGGAAGCCGATGCCGCAGAAGAAATCGCTGCCGGCAATCTTCATCGCCTCCAACGTCACCTCGTAGTTGGTCTTCGGCAGCGGCGGTCCCGCCCAGGTGACACCCGTCAGGTCCGCCCCCATTTCGAGGATGAGTTTGCCGTCTTCCACCGTCACCTCGCCCTGACCGCCGAACTCCGTCTTCTTCCAGTTTTTCAGGGAGGTGCCGTCGAAGAGGACGATGACATCCCCATCCTGATCCGGCGTGAAGTGGACCGCCACGGTCTCGCCCGGCCGGAAGGTGATGTGCTTCTTCTGCGTGATCGGCCGGCCGTCTTGCATCCAGGCGGCCCGGACCTCGTAAGAGTATGATCGGCCCGGCGGCAGCGGCGGCGAGATATACAGGCGTTCGAGCCCCCCCTGCTGGGTCGGGTGGTCGTCGATCCAGACGCGGGCGCCGGCATCGGGCACCGTCACCCGCAGCAGGACGGGGGCCAGGCGTTGGGCCGGGGCCGACTCTGCTGCCAGCAACCAGACCAGGCCGGCCATGAGGACGCCCCGTGTTGTTCCGCGCATGCCTTCCCTCCCTTCGGCGCTGGGACCCAGGAATGAGCTTCTGTCCCTCTTCAAACCTTGTCCGGCTCGGGATGGACCCACGGCGAGCGGTAGGGGCGGCGGAGCAGCCGGTTGGCCTCGTCGTCGCCCACCACTTGCTGCTTGGCGGCATCCCAGATGAGCGTCCGGCCAAGCTGCAAAGCGAGGTTGGCCAGGATGCAGCTGGCCGTCGAGATGTAGCCCTCCTCGATGTCGGCCACCGGCCGGCCGCGCGTGGCGATCGCCTTGAGGAAGTCCTGCTGATGGCGGCGGTTGGCTTCGGCGGCGTGGAGCTCGAGGTCCCTTTCCTTCCGGTCCTCGGGGTAGGTGTCCACGATCAGGGCCTTGCCGCTCAGGGTCGGCGTGCGGCTGCCCGCCGGGAAGAACTCATACTTGTGGACGCTCAGCTTGAGCGTGCCCTTGTCGCCGTGAATGGTCGCGCCCCAGGGGTATTCCGGGTCGGCCGGGTTGCCCCAGGTGCGATGCTGCCAGACGATGTCAAAGTTGGGGTAGGCGAACGTCGCCGTCTGCGTGTCGGTGATGTTGGAGCGAGCCTTCTTCTGGACGTAGATGCCGCCGGTGGACGAGATCGCCTTCGGCCAGCCCAGGTCGAGCATCCAGCGGACCATGTCGAGCATGTGGATGCACATGTCGCCGACAATGCCGTTGCCGTATTCCATGAACGCCCGCCACCAGCGGCGGTGCGGCAGCGGCGCCCCGAGGTCCTTGTACAGCGGCGGGTCATACGGTCGCAGCGGCGCGGGGCCGGTCCACATTTCATAGTCGAAGAAGTCGGGCACCTGGCTGATCGGCGGGCTTTCGTTGTTCCGCATGTGGTAGTAACAGTAGATCTCGACCAGGCCGATGGTGCCGAGCTTGCCCTCCTTGACGATCCGGTCGCGGGCCTCGACCAGGTGAGGGGTGCTGCGCCGCTGGGTGCCGACCTGCACCACCCGTTTGTACTTGCGGGCAGCGGCGACCATTGCCTGTCCCTCGACGATATCCACGCTGATCGGCTTCTGGACGTAGACATCGGCCCCGGCCTGGACGGCGGCGATCATCGGCAGGGCGTGCCAGTGGTCGGGGGTGCCGACCAGGACAATGTCCAGGTCCTTCTCCTTGAGCATCTCGCGGTAGTCGCCGTAGGTGCGCGGCTTCTTCTTCGATGCCTGCCGCTGGGCGACCAACTCGGCAGCCTCAGCCAGCATCTTCTTGTCGGGATCGCACAGCGAGACGACCTCGACCGGCGCCACCTGGATGAGGCGGAACAGGTCGCATTTGCCGTACCAGCCGCAGCCGACCAGCCCGGCACGCTTCGGCTTGGACTCGTCGGCCCCGGCGACATGGGGGTAGAGGGCGGAGAAGGCCAGCCCGGCGGAGCCGGCCCGCAGGAAATCCCGGCGGTTCATGGTGCAGCCTCCGTGGAAAGGGAATGAGAGCCAGACGACGGATAGTCTAACCACCGGCGCGGCCGATGGCGAGGGGCTGGTGGAACGGCTCTGGTTGGCGTATTTCGGTCCTGAGAAGGGCGGACGGACCCATCCATAGTCGCCCGACTTGGGGAGTCCCTCGGCCGTAGCCGAAGTCGCCCCATTTCAGGCGCACTCTCCGAAGGGAGAGCACGCGCCCGAACGCAGGCGAGTTCGGCTACGGTCGGTGTCGGCAGCCGGGAGTTGCTAGCCCCGGCGGCTCCGCAGCAGGTTGAGGTGCCGGCCGAAGCGCTCCTCCAGGTAGGCGTGGACGTCGCCGAGCTGGCCGATGTCGGCTGCCGACACCGACCGGCCATTGCTCAGCGTGGCTTCGCCGAGACCGATCTGGCGGTCCACATCGGCCAGGGCGGCGCGGAACTGATTCAGCCGGGCGTCCAGGGCGGCCCCGTGCAAGCTCTCGGTGATTCCCCAGAAGCGGCAAGCATCGGCGAAGGTCAGCTCCAGTTTGCGGCCCTCGAGGAACTTTTGCAGGGCCGAGCTGGCGAACAGGCTGTTGAGGAACCGCTCCTGCTCGCGCCCCAGCTTGACCGGGCCGGGCGCCGGCAGCGCCTCGCCCTGCTGGAGCTTGCGCACAATCTGCCGTCCCTCGCGCGTCACCGCGTATAGCTTCTGCCCCATCTTGACCAGCCAGCCCTTGCGCGTCAGTCCTTTCTCCCCCATGATGCTGGCGAGCACCTTGTTCGAGTCAGGGTACTGATCGGCATAGCCTTTCAGGCCGAAGGTCTTGGGATACTTCTGCCACACCGCCACAATCAGTGCTTCGGCGCTGAAAGGGGACTGCCCCTTCTCCTCCAGCTCCGCGGCCGCCAGGAGGATCTTCTCCGGCACGGTCAGTTCCGAGATGGCGTTCACGGTCTCTTCTCTCCGGGGATGAACCAGACTGGGATGCTGTGCCCTTGATTGTCGCGCGGCACCGGCAGCGGGGTCAAATGCATTCACCGACGCCGGCGCGGGAAACCGGCAGCGGCGCCGGCGCGGCCGTTACGATCGGTCTGAAACGAACGATGGCTTCGACGACAGAAGGGCCCCCGCCGGGCGGCGTCACGAAGGCGCTACTCCTCCACCTCGGCTGTCGTTCGGGTGATCTCGCGGAGCAGCACGGTGGCGTAGCTGCCGGCCGGCAGGGTGAATGTCAGCCGCACCCCCTCGGGCTCGACCGTGGCGGCCAGGTCATCGACATAGACCAGGTTGTGCCGCCGCGTCCCCTGCGCGAGTTTGCCGAACCGGCCCCACACGCCTGCATCCAAACCGGCCTCGCGCAGGGTGTCGGCCTCGCGCGCTGCCGCCTCGCCGGCCGCCGCCAACGTCTTCCGTCCGAACACCGGCCCGGTGTGGACCGTCTCCCGGGCGTCGAACCGTGCCTGCTCCCGCTCCCGATCGGCGGCGACGAACAGACCGCCGACCGGCCACTTGGTCATGACATCGCCCGTCAGGACCCGGCGGAGCAGCCCATCGGCCATGCGGCGGGCCAGGTAGTGGTTGAACAGGGCCGACTGGGCCGCCGACAACGCCAGCTTGCGCAGGAATCGATTGCGCAGGTCGAACGGCCGCCCCGAGGCGGACACCGGCGGCGACTCGCCGCGCAGCAGGGCGAAGCCGGCCCGCACGGTTTCGCCGCCGCGGCCAAAGCGCTGCGGACCGTAGAAATTGGGGAGGCCGTCGCGCCGCAGCCGGTCGAGCAGCGGCCCGAGCCGCTCGCCGGCCTGCGGCACGACATCGCGGATGAGGATGCGGAAGCGATTGCCGCGCAGGTGGCCGGGACGCAGCTTATTGCCGTGCCGGCTGACGCGCAGCAGCCGAATCCCTTCCCCCTCCAGCTGGCCGAGCCGGTCGGCGGCCGACGCCGGTACGGACACCATCTGGCGCGTGACCGCGTGACGGTCCTTCAGCCCGGCCGTGCCCACGTCACCCGGATTGACGCCGAGCCGGCGGGCGACCTGACGGACGAAGTACTCGGCGCCCATGGCGCGTTTCTCGATCCACAGATACAGGTACTCCCCGCTGCCGGACGGCTCGTAGGCAGGGATTTCCTCGACCTCAAAGTCCTCGGGCTGCACCTTGATGCAGCCGCCGATGCCGGGCAGGTCGGCGGTCAACAGCGGCAGCTCCGCCATGGGATCAAAGGACATGCTCCGTCTCCCTCGGGACCCGTGAGCCGGGACTTCGCCTTGGAGTAGAATAACGTCCATGAGCCCCACAAGCATCTTATCCGGCGGCATTCCCGAGGCGGTCGAGCGCTGCCGGCAGCAGCAACCGGCGTGGGCGGCCTTGCCGGTCAGCCGCCGGCTGCGGCCGGTGCGGGCTCTGCGTCGGTTGCTGGTGGACAACGGCGAGCGGCTCGCCGAGGCCGTGGCCCGTGACATGGGCAAGCCGGCTGAGGAAGCACTGGCCGGTGAGGTGCTCCCCCTGGCCGACGCCCTCCGCTTCCTGGAGCGGCGGGCCGAGCAGCTGCTGCGACCGCGGCGCGTTCCGATCCGCGAACGGCCGCTGTGGCTGTGGGGTCAGCGCGATACCGTCCATCGTCGGCCCCGCGGCGTTGTTGCCATCATCGGCACCTGGAATTACCCGATCTATCTCAACGGCGTGCAACTCGCCCAGGCCCTGACCGCCGGCAACGGCGTCGTCTGGAAACCGTCGGAGGTGGCACCGGCCAGCGCGGCGGCATTGTTCGCGCTGCTGGAACAGGCCGGCTTCCCCGCCGGCTTGGTGCAGCTGCTGCCGGCGACGCGCCAGGCCGGCCAGGAGTTGCTCGAAGCCGACATTGATCACGTCGTTTTCACCGGCTCGGCCGCCACGGGCCGGGTGATCGCCGAGACGTTGGGCCGACGGCTGGTCAGCTCGACGCTGGAGCTGTCGGGCTGCGACGCCCTGTTTGTGCTGGATGATGCCGACGTGGCGCTGGCCGCGCGCTCCGCCTGGTTCGGGGCCACCGTCAACCGCGGCCAGACCTGCATCGCGGTGCGGCGGGCGCTGGTCCACCGCTCCATCTATGCCCCTTTCACCGAGATACTCCGGTCGCTGGCGGCGAAGGCGGCGCCGGTCCCGCTGGTGCTGCCGGCCCAGGTCAAGCAGGCCGAGCGGCTGGTCCGCGATGCGGCGGCCGGGGGGGCCCGCCTGCTGACGGCCCCTTCCGCAAACAACGTCTCGCCGGACCACTGTGTGCCTGCGGTGGTGCTGGACGCCCGGCCGGAGATGGCCGTCTGGCAGGAGGCGTCCTTCGCGCCGCTGCTGGCGGTGATGCCCTTTGACACGCTGGAAGAGGCGCTGGCGAGTGAGACCCGGTGCCCTTACGGGCTGGGTGCCGCGATCTTCACGCAGAGTCCGGCGCGGGCGGCGGAGTTGGCCGGCCGGCTGCGGACCGGGATGGTGACGATCAACGATGTGGTGGTGCCGACGGCCCATCCGGCGGTGCCGTTCGGCGGCCGGGCCCAGAGCGGCTGGGGCGTGACGCAGGGGGCCGAAGGATTGTTGGAAATGACGGTGCCGCAGGTGGTCAGCGTGCGGCGGGGCCGCTTCCGACCGCACCTTGATTTGGCCGGCAGTCTCGGCGGCAGGCAGGTCGAGCTAGCGCGAGCCCTCTTGGAGTTCAGCCACGGGGCGACGCTCGGCCGGCGCTGCCGGGGCCTGCTCCAGCTGCTGCGGGCCGCGTTCCGCCGAGGAGAGTAGCAGGCCCATGCCGTGTGCCGGCTGTCATCTTTGCCGCTTGGGGTTTGGTGCTAAGCCGCAAGCGGCCAGAAGCCGCAAGCGGCCAGCAAGACCATCCCACGTGATTCCCTCTTAGACCGCCCGGCTCTCGCTGACCGGCGCGGGCACGCTACTGCGCGGCGCGCTCGCCGCCGCGGGCCATTCGTGTTCAACCGGCATGGTCTCCCAGAAGCGGAGGTCGGGGATCAAGCAAGGATGTTTGTACTGCTCCAACGTGCCCCCCGTGCGGGCCAGGCGCTGCCGGTCCCACGCCTGCCAGGTCCCCGGCGGCAGGAACATCACCCGGATCGGGCCCAGCCGGCCCCGGCGCTTCTCGGCGTACTCCATGTTCAGCTCGGCCAGGCGGCGGTCGAGCCGCTCGGCCAGCCACTGTCCCTGCTCCCGGTTGAAGAAGTCGCCGCGCTCCACAAACAGGCCGTAGTACGGCATCTCGTCGTGCCAGCACGGCGCCAGGCTGTAGGCCGTCAGCGGCACCTCCAACTCGCGGAGCACGTCGGCCATCGCCTGGGTCACGTGGTATTCGGATAGCTTCTCGCCGGTGATGTTGGCGAAGTGCGCCCCCTTGCTCAGGAATTCGACCAGCGGCGTGCGGTTGAAGAACCCAGTGACGCGCACCAGGTCATGGATGTGATAGCGGTACAGGCCGGCCGCCGTCGTCGGGAGAATAAAGTAGTTGCGTCCCTCCTCCACCTCATGGGCGGCCAGCACCGTCGGGTTGGGGCTTTCCGCCTCCTCCTCGGGCAGGAACTCGAAATAGTGGCTGAGGATGTCGAGGACGCCGCTGGGGGTGCCATCCTCGAAGGGGATGGTCAGGCGTCCCTCGCTGGCGATCAGGCCGACGTCGCGCACCGGCATCGCGCCGAAGTAGCGCGGGTAGTGGCGGAGGTAGGCAGCGACGCTGCCGCCGGTCCAGTTGCCCAGCAAGCAGTGGGGCCCCCAGTAGTCGCGCGGGTAGAGGGTGCCGGTCCGCCGGACGATCTCCTCCAGCTCACGGACCCGCTCCGGATGCCGTCGCCGCAGGCGGTGGGCCAGCTCGGCCCGGACATCGGCCGGAATGTCGCAGCGCGGCGAGAGCGTGCCGTCGTACAGGTCGCGGAGGAGCGACTCCTTGTCCTGGTCGCCGGTCCGGGCCAGGGCGATCATGGTGCTGGGATTGGCGGCGATGATCATCCCCACCCGCCGCGGCAGGCTCAGCCGCAGGATCAGGTAGTACTTCGACCACGAATCCTTGACCCGCGAAACGCACGCCGGCACGCAGTAGAGCCAGCGGATGACCCGCTTCTGGGCCTGGGCGGTCAGCCCCGTGACGCTGCCGCAGGGGATGCCGGCCTCGGTGGTGAACTCGCACATGTCGCCGGCGACCTGGAGGATCGGCCGGATCTTGACTTCCGGGTGCCGGCGAAAGACCTGCAACCCCCATAGGTTCCAGCCGCGGCGATAGTCGGCCAGATACTGGTCGGTCACCGGGATGAACTTGCGCGCCGCCGTCGTGCCGCTGGTCAGGGCGAACATCAGCACCCGACGATCGGCGAGAAGGGCCCGCAGGTCGCCGCGGCGGACGCGGGCCAGATAGGGTTCGAAATAATCGTAGCCGGCGACCGGGAGTTGACGTTGAAAATCGTGACGGTTGCTGATGGCGCGGAAGTGATGGTCGCGCCCAAAGTCGGTGTCGGCGTGGTAGGCCAGGATCCGCCGCAACAGTGCTTCTTGCACTTCGCGCGGCCGACGGCTGGCCGCCTCGAACCGGCCCAGCTGCCGGTAGACCGGCCGGGCCACCAGTTTGCCGACCAGGTTGCGAAATAGTTGGCCCAGGTTCATGCTCACCGGGAAGGGATGTTGGAGGAAGGACGGAGCGGAGGAACCAAGGAGGTAACGGGGCAGCCCCTCCTTGAGTCCACGCACTCCCCTTTCGTTCCTTCGTCGCCGCTCGGTGATTCCCCCAGGTGTTTGAGGAAGAATTCCAGTACTCGCCTCCGATACACGTCGCCCGCGACCTGGAGCGACTGATTGTGCTTGGCCCCCTCGACCAGCCAGAACTCCTTTGTTCCCCGGACCCGGTCGAAGAGGGCCTGCGCCATTTCCGGCTTGATGTAGGTGTCGGCGCCGCCGTGGATCATCAGCAGCGGCCGCGGCGCCAACCGCGGCAGGGCCTTTTCCAGATGGACGAAGCGGCAATTCCGCTCCTGCTCGACCTGCCGCAGCCCCGCCAGCCCCACCAGCCCGTAGTACCACGACGGCAGCAGGCCTTGCAGAATATAGCGGTTATTGTAGATCCGAAACCACTGCCGCATGTACGGCACCAGCGTGGTGTAGGTGGCGAAGACGCCGTCGGTGACCAAGCAGCGGACGAACGGGTCGTCGGCCGCCGCTATGAGCCCTGCGGCTGCTCCCTTGCTGATGCCGAAGAAGCCGACGCCGGCCGGGTCCGCATCGGGACGGGACTTCAGATAGGCGAGGGCCGCCCGGCAATCGCGTACCTCGTAGGCGGTGACCCACTGGAGCGGCTCGTAGCCGGGCTGGTGGTCGCTCTCCCCTTGGCCGCGCGGCTCGAAGGCGAAGATGTCGAAACCGTGGGCCAGCAGGTGCTCGCAGTACGGCACGCAGGCCCAGCGGTTGGAGCCGAACTCCAGCCCGAACAGGATGACGCCGCGCCGCGGTCTTGCCCCGCGCAGGTAGCAGCCGCGCAAACGCAGCCCGTCGGCGGTCTGGAAGGTCACGTCCTCGGCGTCCGGCACCGGCCGGCCGCGCGGGATGATGAAGACCGGCTTCTCCTGGAAAATGCGGACCAGGTAGCCCAGGTACGTCCGGCAAAGATGGAAGTACAGGCCCACCAGAAGGAGGCTGAGCACCGCCGGCAGGCTGCACATCAGACCGAGGCCGAGCCAGAACCACCACAACACGGGCGCTGTCCCCTGGTGCCAAAGCAAAAGGATCAGAAACCAGGCTCAGAGAGCGGGGAGCGAGTCCACGGACCGGTCCCTAGTCTCTGACCTGATCCCCGATCCCTCTCGGCGTACCTCCGTGTCTCCGCGAGCCATCCTGGTCAGCCGTCGAATCGGCTGACGATCAGCGATATATTCTGGCCGCCAAAGCCGAAGCTATTGCTCAGGACATGGCGGACCCGCTTCTCCCGGGCGACGTTGGGGATGTAGTCGAGGTCGCACTCCGGGTCGGGCGTCTCGTAGTTGATCGTCGGCGGCAAGATGCCGCGTCGCAGGGCCATGATGCTGATGATCAGCTCCACGGCGCCGGCCGCCGCGATCAGATGGCCGATCATGCTCTTGCTGCTGCTGACCGGGATCTTGTAAGCCTGTTCCCCCAGGGCCTGCTTAAGAGCGATGGTCTCGACCCGATCGTTGACGCGGGTGCTGGTGCCGTGGGCGTTGACGTAGCCGATGTCTTCCGGGGCCAGCCCGGCATCGCGCAGGGCGGCCCGGATGCAGGCGATGGCGCCGCGGCCGTCGGGGTGGCTGTCGGTGACGGCGAAGGCATCGGCGGTCGAGCCGTAGCCGGTCAGCTCGGCGTAGATCGGCGCCCGGCGGCGGCGGGCGTGCTCCAACTCCTCCAGTACCAGCACGCCGGCCCCCTCCCCCAGCACGAAACCGTCCCGGCGCAGGTCGAACGGCCGCGACGCCTTCGTCGGCTCCTCGTTGGAGGTGGACAGGGCGGTCAGCAGGTTGAAGCCGGTCAGCCCGAACGGATGGATCATGCTATGCGAGCCGCCGGTGAGCATCAGGTCGGCATCTCCCTGGCGGATGAGCCAGGCGGCCTCGCCGATCGCCTGGCTGCTGGCGGCGCAGGCGGTCAGGCAGGTGTAGTTCGGCCCTTCCAGGTGGAAGTGGGCCGCCAGGTGGGCGACGGTGGTGTGCAGCTCCTGCTCGAACTCCCGGCCGGGATGGAACTCGCGCAGCCCCCCCTCGGTGAAGGCGGCGGCGTCCACCTCACGGCGATCGGGCCGGTAGCTGCGGGCGATCAGCGTGATGAAATGGTGGAAGTCGTGGATGCCCTCGCCGGCGCCGAGGTAGACGCCGAAACGGGTGCGGTCCACCTTGGTGTCGTACAGCAGCCCGGCATCGGCCAGCGCCTGCTGCGCGGCGGCGGCGGCAAACCTGCTGTTGGCCCCCGAGTGGACCCAGCGCTTCGGGTCGCTGACGTAGCGGGACAGGTCGAAGTCCTTGACCTGGGCGGCGAACTTGGTGGGGAAGCGCGAGGCGTTGAACAGGGTGATCGGTCCCACGCCGCTCCGGCCGGCAATCTGGGCCTCAAACAGCTGATCCACACTGTGGCCCACCGGCGTGATGCAGCCCATCCCGGTGATGACAACGCGCCTTCGCATGTTAGTCCTTGGTCCTTGGTCATTGGTCATTGGTCATTGGTCATTGGTCATTCGTCCTGTGCCCCTTGTCACCCACGGCGCCCGACCGCAGGTCTCCTAGAGCTTGGGGCGACCTGCGGTCAGGGCCGGTGGCTCCCTGGTTGTGGCCCGGTCTCCCGACCGGGCCACGGCGCCCGACCGCAGGTCTCCTAGAGCTTGGGGCGACCTGCGGTCAGGGCCGGTGGCTTGGTCCGGAGACCAAGCCACAACGGGGCGGTCAGGGCCGGTGGCTTGGTCCGGAGACCAAGCCACAACGGGGGGCCGGTGGCTTGGTCCGGAGACCAAGCCACAACGGGGCGACCTCGGTCAGGGCCGGTGGCTTGGTCCGGAGACCAAGCCACAACAGGGTGAGCCACAACAGGGTCCGGAGACCAAGCCACAACAGGCGAATGACAAAGGACGAATGACGAATGACCAAGGACTATTCCCATTTCTTGACGATGAGGGCGGCGCACTGGCCCATCTGGGTGAAACTGAGCTTGAGCACATACGGCCGGCTCAGAGACCGCGGCACGCCGGTGATCACGTTGACCGGGCAGGCCGGGTCGGGCTCTTCGTAGTTCAACGTCGTCGGCACCAGGCCGTGCTCCAAGGCCAGCAGGCTGGCGGCCAGCTCGGTCGTGCTGGCGCCGGCCCCCAGGTTGCCGAAGTAGCTCTTCGGCGCGAACACCGGCGGCGGGTGCTCCCCGAAGACCTGCTGCAAGCCGCGCGACTCGAGCACGTCGCTGGCGATGGTGCTCAGGCCGTGGGCGTTAACGTGGTCGATGTCGGCCGGGCCGATGCCCGCTTCCCGCAGGGCGGCGTCGATGGCCCGGGCCAGGCCGGCGCCGGAGCGGGCCCGGTCGAACGAGGCGCCGTAGCCGACCACCTCGGCGTAGATGCGGGCGCCGCGGCGGCGGGCATGCGCCAATTCCTCCAGTACCAGCACCGTGCCCCCCTCCCCCAGGACGATGCCGTCACGGCGGCGGTCAAACGGCCGGCACGCCTTGTCCGGGGCATCGTTGCGCCGCGACAGCGGCTCAAAAAGACACTGCCGGACCAGGCTGAGCGGGTTGATTCGGCTCTCGGCCCCGCCGACCAGGAAGAAGTCGGCCTGATCGCGCTGCAAGATGCGGAAGGCCTCGCCCAACGCCAGCAGCCCGGCCACATCGTTCTCGGTGATGGTATTGTTGGGCCCCTGGGCGTTGTGCAGGATCGACACGTGGCAGGCCAGCATGTTGGGGAGATACTTGAGCATCCACAACGGCGGGATGGTCGGGATGCCGTGCTCGCCCCACTTCTCCAGGTCCACCACCCCCAGCTCGCTGTTGGCGCTGACGCGGGCAGCCTCGCCCAACTCGTCCAACTCGGTGGCGATCAGGCCGGCGCCGAATGCGACGCCGAAGCGCGTCGGGTCGAGCTGGGTCTTGTCCACGGCGCCGTCTTCCAGGGCGAGCTGGGCGGCGGAGACGGCCAGCTGGATGGTGCGGGCCATCATCCGCAAGCTTTTGCGATCCTTCTTATCGAAGTATTTCTTGGCGTCGAAGTCAGGGATCTCGCCGGCGATGCGCACCGGCAGCTTGCTGGCGTCGAAGGCCTGGATCGGCCGGATGCCGCTGCGCCCGCTGCACAGCGCCTCCCACAGGGCGGCGCCGCTCAGGCCGATAGGGCAGAGGACGCCGATGCCGGTCAGCACGGCCCGACGGGATGAGAGTGTCATGGGACGCACCCGCGGAGGATGACACGATGACAGGGTGCCCCGGTGCCAGGGTGACAGCAACTGGGAATGCCTGTCACCTGGTCACCCTGTCACCGGGGCACCGTGTCAGCTGCCTGGTCCGGACGGTTGGCCGTGGCTTTCGCCCGTTCCAGCATGTACTTCAGTTCTCCGGTGAAGACAAAGTTGTGGTCACCGAAAACCTGCCGAGAACGCGACTGGTCGAGGTGGGCGAAGAAGATCTCCGCCTCGGCCACCAGCGCGCCGTCAGCCAGCACCCGGCCCAGGACCAGCGCCCCTTCGGCGCGGAGGTGAACCAACTCCACCTCGTAGATCAACTGCTCCCCGGCCAGCACCTCCCGGTGGAAACGCGCCTGCGGGATCTTGGCCAGGACGACCTTCTCACGAAAGCCGTTGGCCTCGCCCACCAGAATGCCGCCCGTCTGGGCCAGCCCCTCCAGGATGAGCGACCCCGGCATGATCGGGTAGCCCGGCAGGTGGTCGGCAAAATATTCCTCGGCCAGGCTCAGGTTCTTCAGGGCCCGGGCCGATTTGCCGCTGTGCAATTCCAGGAAGCGGTCAATCCAGATCCAGCGCATGTCGGTAGTCGTCAGTGGTCATTCGTCATTTGTCCTTCGTCCTTGGTCCTTCGTCCTTCGTCCTTGGTCATTCGTCAGCCGCACAACAGGGCGGTAGCCACTGACCGGTGACTGACTGACCAATGACGAAGGACCAAGGACAAATGACGAATGACCAATGACAAATGACGAATGGCTAGTTGCCGTTCTTTTCGCTCAGTTTGTCCTGGATGTAGCGGGTAATGAGGTCAACCGTAAACAGGTCGCTGATGTGGCTGACCTCGGGGTTCTTCTCGAATTCGGTCAGGTCGGCGAAGGGCATCCGGGCCCGCAACTCGGCGAGTCCCTTTTCGGTGACCCGGCCGTTCTGCACGAACTCCGGGTCGCCCTGGAAGATCGACTCGGGGAACAGCTCGCCGCGCGGGATCTTGATGCCGAACTCGCGCTCCAGGCGGAAAACAATGTCCAGAAAGTCGATCGACTCGGCCCCCAGGTCCCCTTGCAGGGTGGCATCGGGGGTGATGTCCTCCTCATCCACGTTCAGCGCCTCAACGAGCGTCGCGGACACCTTGGAGTAGATTTCCTCCTGAGACGGCATAGAAGCACTCCTCCACAATGAATCACCAATAGGTCCTTGGTCATTCGTCATTCGTTACCCGTGCCTGTACCTGGTCATTAGCGAATGCCGAATGACCACGGACGAATGACCAATGACCACTGACGAACCCACTAATCAGCCCGCAATCGCTCCCAGGCTCAGGCCGCCGTCCACGGTCAGCACCTGGCCTGTGATATACGCACTGTCCGCACTGGCCAGGAAGACGGCCACCTTGGCGACATCTTCCGGCTGGCCCAGCCGCCGCATCGGGATCAGCTTCTTCTCGATCAGGTCGCCCGCCTTGTTGCGCACCGGGGCGCTCATGTCGGTCAGGATGAAGCCGGGGGCGATGGCGTTGACCGTGACGTTCCGGCTGGCCACCTCCACCGCCAGGGCCCGGGTGAAGCTGTTGATCGCCCCCTTGCTGGCGGCGTAGTTGGTCTGTCCTTGGTTCACATGCTCGGCGGCGACACTCGACAGGTTGATGATCCGCCCGTAGCGCTGCTTCAGCGCCATCTGCCGGACGGCGGCCCGACAAAAGTTAAAGGTCCCGCCGAGGTTGGTCGCCAGCACCTTGTTCCAGTCGGCCGGCTCCATGCGGAAGATCAACTCATCGTGGATGATGCCGGCGTTGTTGACCAGGATGTCGAGCCGCCCCCAGGTCGCGACTACCTGATCGACGCAGCGCTGGGCGGCGTCGGGGTCGGCGACGTCGGCCTGCAGGGCCATCGCGGTGCCGCCGGCCGCGGCGACCTCCTGCACCACGGCCTCGGCCGCTGCCTGGCTCCCCCGGTACACCAGGGCTACCCGGGCCCCCTCGGCGGCAAACGCCGTGACAATGGCCCGGCCAATGCCGCGGCTGCCGCCGGTGACCAGCGCCACCTGATCCTTCAGTCTCATATCGGCTTTCTGCTCCTGCGTATCAACTTCTGCCCCGCCCCTCGCCGCGCAGCACCAGGTAGGCCCGCTTCAGCTGCTGGACGATCTGTTCGTCAGTACCCTGCAAGGCCGGGTTGCGGTCCCGCAGGTTGTAGTGAGCCAGCGTCACCCGGGCCGAGACGGTAGAACTGCCGTTCACCTCGCCCTTCCCCTTGAAGGTGGCCAGTCCGTCGTGACGCTCGACCAGTTCAGCGGTCACCAGCATCTGCATCCCCGGTTCCATGAACTGACCGTACTTGACGTTTCGGGCCTCCCGAAGGACGATCACGCTGTGTTGGAAGTCGTCGCTGACCCGGAGCAGCCAGGCTCCCGCCTCGACGACGGTTTGCAACATCAAGACCCCGGGCATCACCGGGAAGGTGGGGAAGTGGTCGGCCAGGTAATCTTCGCCGAGCGTCAGGTTTTTGACGGCCCGGATCAGCCGGCCCGGTTGCACCTCCACGATGCGATCCACGAGGTTGAAGCGCATGACCAGTGAGAGCCTAACTAGTTCGCAGCAAGCACTTTCAGCGAACAGATCTACCAAAAAGGCAAAGTATAGCGGTGGCACTGGCCAGCGGCAACCCCGAATACTTGCTTCCCGGGGTAATCTTTCCCGCTTCCGCTCTTTCCGACCAAGCCGCCCGCTCGGAGCCAGCTTGGCCCCGCTTCCCCGCGGGCATTCGTTTCCTGGTTTCTATGATTTCCGCATGGGAGACATTTTAGCAATACGGAACAAATAGAGAACCGGGGCAATTTGGCAATCGAAGTCGGGTTGAACCGGGTGGAATGAATATCGCACCCACCCCGGCGGAAGCCCTCCTCCTGTCCCCGGGGTGCAACCCGAGGGCGTGGCCAAAAGCCCCTTGCTCCGAGGCGATGGGCTCCTATAATCCAGTTTTTATCGGTCCTGCGGACGAACCGGAAAACACCAGGTCGGGAGGTAAGCATGGGGAGCCGACGCCGGGGCCACGGGCGGCGCAAGGTGGGCCGCAAAAAGCGCCGCATGCGCAGCAAGATCCGCCACCGCAAGTAACCGCCCATCACATGGTCCGCCCGCCATCGACCACGATCACCTGCCCGGTCATCAGGCTGGTGCCCAGTGCCAGGAACATGACGGCGTCGGCGATGTCGTCGGGGGTGGCGGCCCGGCGCAGGGGGGTCGTTTCCAGCGCACGCTCGACGTGGTGCATGCGGCCGGCCAGCCAGCGCGTCAGCACCGGGCCGGGGGCCACCGCGTTGACCCGGACCTCCGGGGCGAAGGCCCGCGCCAGCGACTTGGTCAGGCAGTTGACGGCCGCCTTGCTCGCCGCGTAGGGGATGGAGCTGCCGTGCCCTTGCAGCCCCGCCACGGAGCTGACATTGACAATGGTCCCCTTGCGCTCCTTCAACAGGGGCATGGCCGCCCGACAGCAGTAGAACGTCCCTTTCAGGTTGACGTTGAAGATCTCGTCCCAGACCTCGTCGGTCAGCGCGTCCAGGTCCTGATGGTCAATGAAGCGCGTGGTGCCGGCGTTGTTGACCAGCACGTCGAGGCCGCCCAGCTCTTCCTTGCAACGGCTGACCATCCGCCGCACTTCCGGGTCGTCGGCCACGCTGCACTTGCACAGAATGGCCGGGACATTCTGGCGGCGCACTTCGGCGAGCGTCTCCTGCGCCTCCGCCTCGGAGCGCGAGTAATTGACCGCCACGGCGAAACCCTGCTGGGCCAGCCGCACAGCCACGGCCCGGCCAATCCCCGTGGCCGCCCCGGTTACCAGGGCCACTCGTTGGGTACTGCTCATGGATGACCTCGCTTATCTGTTGTTACTTTCCTGCCGAGGTGACAAAGACAACGGTCCTCACCCGGTCGCCCGCGGCCCCTGCGATCCTGCCGCTCTTGGCGGGCCTTACGATTCGTCACCCTGTCACCCTGTCATCCTCCGCCCAGTCGCGCGGCTTGAGGTATTCATACAGTTCTGCCTCGGGGGAGCCCGGTTCGGGGTGGTAATCGTAGTGCCAGCGGACCACCGGCGGCAGCGACATCAGGATCGACTCCACCCGCCCGCCCGTCTTTAGGCCGAACAGGGTGCCGCGGTCATAGAGGAGGTTGAACTCCACATAGCGGCCGCGGCGGAACTCCTGGAAGGCTCGCTGCTGCGGGGTGTACGGTTCGTCCTTCCGCCGGCGGGCGATCGGCAGGTACGCTTCCAGGAAGTGGTCGCCGCAGTCGCGGACGAAGGCAAAGGTCAGCTCCAGGTCGCCGTCGAGGTAGTCGAAGAAGATGCCGCCGACGCCGCGGGCCTCGCCCCGGTGCGGCAGGAAGAAGTATTCGTCGCACCATTTCTTGAAGCGGGGGTAGTCGGCGACGGCGGGGTGGCGGTGGCAGACCGCCTTCCAGACGCGGTGGAAGTGGACCACATCCTCGCGGCGGGGATAGTAGGGGGTCAGGTCGGCGCCGCCGCCGAACCACTGCTTGGCGCCGTGGGTCAGGAAGCGGAAGTTGGCGTGGACGGTCGGCACCAGCGGGCTGCGCGGGTGCAGCACCAGAGAGATTCCGGTCGCGGTGAAGTCGCGGCCCTCGCCGGGAATCTGCCGGGCGAACTCCTCGGAAAACTGGCCGTAAACGTCGGAGAAATTGACCCCCGCCTTCTCGAAAAGGCCCCCCTCGGTCAGGACGCGCGTCCGTCCGCCGCCACCCCCCTCGCGCTGCCAGAGATCTTCACGGAAGCGGCCGGGACCGTCGAGTTCTTCCAGGGCGGCGCAGAGGCGGTCTTGCAACTCGCGGAAGTAGGCGGCGGCACGGGCATGGAGGGGGGTGTCTGAGGACATGGCGAACATCCAGGTAGGGTCAGGTCTGCATTCGGTCGGGCCACCGGCATTATAAGGGCTTCTAACGAAAGGGCGAGCGAAAGAGCGAGCGGCCGGCGTGAGCGAGCGGCCGGCGTCAGCCGGCCGGTGCTCACCCGAGCGAAAAAGCGAGCGGCCAGCGTTAGCCGGCCGGTGCTCACCCTGGTGTTGACCGGCCAGCTAACGCTGGCCGCTCGCCCACGCCGGCCGCTTGCCCAGCCACTTGGCCTAGGAGCCGGCCGCGCCGGTGCGTATAATCCGCCCCCGGACCGTACCGCGCGGGGAGGGAGCCTCGTGGCCGAGAAGGCGAGCGACCTGGTGGTCGAGACCAACCGGCTGACCAAGATTTACCAGAACCGCCAGATCGCCCTGAACGATGTCACGTTGAAGATCGAGCCGGGCTGCGTCCTGGGCCTGCTGGGACCCAACGGCGCCGGCAAGACGACCCTCCTGCGCCTCATCCTCGGACTGCACCGTCCCACGGCCGGCTGGGTCAAGGTGTTCGGCAAGATCATGACGCCCAACGCGGCCGACCTGCGCCGCCGCATCGGCTACATCCCCACCAATCCCCAGTTCCCGCGCGGGATGACGCCGATCACCTATCTGGACTACATGGCCCGGCTCTTCGGCCTGCCCGCCGAGGTCCGCAAGCCGCGGCTAGCGTCGCTGATCCGCGCCGTCGATCTGCTGGCCGTCTCCGGCGACCCGATCGCCGGCTTCTCCAACGGCATGACCGCCCGGCTGGCCGTCGGCACCAGCCTGATCAACGAGCCCGACTTACTGATCTGGGATGAGCCGACGCACGGCCTCGACCCCGAGGCCCGCCGCAGCATGCTGGAATTGATCAAGACCCTGAGCCGGGAAAAGACCCTGATCCTCTCCAGCCACAACCTGAGCGACATCGACGAGGTCTGCAATCATGCCGCCGTCCTGAGCCGCGGCCAGCTGATCTACTGCGGCTCGCTCCAGGACCTCAAGGGACGGATGCGCCGCAACCATTACGAACTGGACCTGGAGGGAGAGCAGAAGGCCATCACCCGGGCGGCGCAGCTGATCCGAGGCATGGCGGACTTCAAGTCGGTCCAGCTCCGCCACCGGCGGCTGGAGCTGCACCTGAGCGACGAGGCGGTCAACACGTCGGCGTTGGCGAACGCCTTCATGACGCTGGCCGACAACAAGGTCACCCTGGTAAGCATTCGCAGCGTCGGCCAGCAGACCGAGCAGGCATTCCTGGACCTGGTGGAGAAGGAAGAATCTCGCGGCTTCGCCCGGCTGTTCCAGATGGACGAAGCCGCGTAAGAGTCCGTGGTCCGTAGCAAAGATCACCGCGGACTACGGACCACGGACTACGGACGATGACATGGAAGCGCCGCTCCCCACAAAGACGGTCAGGATCAACCGCTGGCTCCCTTACTGGGCCGTGCTCCAGGCCGACGTGCGGCAAACGCTGCGGAGCTGGGTTTACCGGACCTGGGTCCTGGTGACGGTGCTGGCTGCGTTGGGCTACTTGCTGTACCGCGTCGGCGTCTACCGCGAGGCCGGCATCATCCAGCCGGCTACCACCACCGTCAGCGACCTGCTCCGCTGGACCGTGCTGGGAAGCGTCACCCTGATTGTGGTGCTGACGGCCGGGAGCATCTCGTCGGAGCGGGGCACCATGGCCGACTCGGTCCTGAGCCGGGGGATCAGCCGGTATCAATACTTCCTGGGGAAGTGGCATGCCCGGCTGGTGGTGGTGCTCGGCACCTTCCTGGCGATGGGGACGGCGGCGCTGGCGGGCGGGTTCTTCCTCCATCACGAGGACCTGTCGCTGACCGGCGGGTTGGTGGCCCTGGCCAGCGTCGAGGCGGTGCTGGCGATCGTGGTCACCTGCGGCGTGACCGTCAGCGCCATGGTCAACAGCACCCTGTTGGGAATTGCCGTGCTCTGGGTTGTGCTGTACGGCAGCGGCTTTGTCCTGTCGCTGCTGCCGGGCCGACTCCCGTCGCTGGATTGGGCCCTGGGCAACCTGCCCCACCTGCTGCGCGGCAACTACGACCTCCACGCCCAGGGCCGGTTCATCGGCTGGTCGGCGGCGGTCTGCCTGGTGGTGGCCCTGATCGGAATGGTCTACTTTTCCCGCCGAGATGTGTAACGGGGAGCCGGCGGCCGCGCCGGCGCGCAATCAAGCGGCCGGCAACCACCTCTCGGGGAAGCGATCGCCGGCCGCCTGGGCCCCATTCTGTCGCCGGTTTCAAGCACGCTCGGAGCCGACGAGCGGACGGTAGGTAGGATGTCCGTTCTGATCGTAACAAAAGACAAATCCATTGCTGTCAGCCTGGCCGACCGCGTTGGTTCCTTCCGGCCGATGCGAGGCAATGGCCCGATACAACTCCGAGGTCCTCAAACCCGCCTTCCGGCCCCGATCGATCAAGGTGCGGTAATCGGTGGTGCTCATGGCTGCTCTCCGCGGTTGATCGGTCCGTGCGCGCCGCTGCTGTGCTTTCCTTGCCCTCCTCACCGCCGTTGGGTATCACCTTCACTTCTCCCTAGGAGCATTTTTCATGCCAAGCAATGGCGACCTGGGCCTGACGGAGAGTTTTTGTCGCAACCTTTGGGTGATGAACAGGTTGGAAATCCAACCGTCAGGCACTTCCTGCAAGCCCAGAATGCCAGCCACGGGAAACGTTGCGATCTTGCAACAGGGTGTTTCCATTTCTGTACATCGGCCAACGAGGGAAGGGAGAACAGGACGATTCAGGACGGGCTCGGCTAGCGGGCGGGATGGGCGGACGGTGCGGCCAGCCGGCCCATCGGCGTGGCCTGGGCCAGGGCAGCGATGGTGGCGCGGGTGGCGCGTTCGACGGCCTCCTCCCAGTGGGGTTCGTGTGGCGGATACGAGAAGATGATCCCGCGCGAGCTGTTGACGATGGCGCCGAGGCCGTCTGGCCGGAAGGCGCCGGCGGTGTCGGCCGGCCCGGCCCCCTGAGCGCCGAAGCCGGGCACCAGGAAGAGAACCTCCGGCAGGGCGGCCCGCAGGTCGGCCAGCTCCGCCGGGTAGGTGGCCCCCACCACGGCGCCGACGTCGCCGAAGCCGCAGCGGCCGAGGTTCTCGCCGGCCCAGCCGCCGACTGCCTCGGCGACATGTCGGTACAGGGGTTGGCCGCCGCAATCGAGATCCTGGAATTGGCCGGCGCCAGGGTTGCTCGTCCGCACCAGGACAAATACGCCGCGGCCCCAGCGGCGGGCGCTGGTCAGGAACGGCTCAACCGCGTCCCGTCCCAGGTACGGGTTGATCGTCAAGGCGTCGGCGTCCCAGACCGGATGGAGCCGGCCGCCGACCGTCACCCCTCCGAAGGCCGCATCCGCATAGGCCGCGGCGGTGCTGGCGATGTCATTGCGCTTGCCGTCGAGGATGGTGATCAGACCGCGCTCTTTGGCCCGGCGCAGCAGACGTTGCAGCGCCTCCATGCCGGCCGGACCGCACGCCTCGAAAAACGCGCTCTGCGGCTTGACCACCGGCACCAATGGCGCAACCACGTCAATGATCCGGGCGCCGAATTCTTCATAAGCCCGGGCCACAGCCCCAAGGCTGGCGTCGCCGTGGCGGGCCCGCAGCTCCTCCGGCAGCGACTCCCAGCGCGGATCAATCCCGACGCAGACCGCGTTCCCCTTGGCCCGCACGGCGGCAGTCAGACGGTCGGCGAAATGATTCATGGTCCTTGGTCCTTGGTCCTTCGTCCTTGGTCCTTGGTCAGCGGCCATTCCCCTCGTGCAACTGGCGAAGGATGAAGGACCAAGGACTAAAGCCGCTGCAAATCCTGCGTCTGCGGCAGGTCGTCGAGGCTGCGCAGGCGGAAGAGTTCCAGGAAGCGCTGCGTGGTGCCGTATGACACCTGCCGCTGCGAGGCCTCGCCGCGGTGGACGACGGCGATCAGGCCGCGCCGCACCAGTTGCCGTAGCAGGGCGCCGGAGTCGGCCCCGCGCAGGCTGTCAATCTCCTGCTTGGTGGCCGGCTGGCGGTAGGCGACCAGGGCCAACACGTCAATGGCTGCCTGCGATAGCCGCGCCTCGCGCATCGTCCCATACAATTTCTCCAGCACCGCCTGGTAGCGCGGCCGCAGAGCGAGCACGTAGCCTGGTCCCTGAGCCTGGATCGTGTAGGGCCGGCCCTGCCGCCGGTAGGTGCGGTTCAAGGTGTCCAGGGTCTCGGCGAACTGGGCCGGCGTCAGGCCGCGCACCATCTCGCACGCCCGGGCCGCCGTCAACGGGGCGCCACCGACGAACAACAGCGCCTCGACGATCCGCAACGGCGACGGCGGCTCCGTAGGGGGTGGGGACTTGGCCTGGGGCTGGGTCATGCTCTCCTCGGCGGCCGGCATGTCGAAATCGCCCGCGTCCACCTCCCAGGGCTGCCGGTCGAGCAGGCTGCCATAGGACCGGCCCAGGTCCTGGGCCGCCGGCTCCCCGGAGACAGAGGGAACGGCTTCCGGCGGTTGCTCTTCGGTCATTGCAGGGAGACTCCTCCTCGGGGATGGCTTCCTTGCCCTGGTGCATTGTCGGCAATCCCCCCGGGTCCTGACAAGGCGGGTTGAGACGCGGCCCCCGGTCCGCCACTTGGAAGAGAGGCCAGAGGGTGGAGACAGGGGTCAGAGGTCAGCGAAAAGTCCCTCACCCCTGACCCCTACTACACATGGTCGCTTCCTCTCCCCAATCCCGCCGGGAATTTGACTGGCCCTAATTGGGATCTATCCTTGCAGCAGCAGCTCTCCTGGAGAGCGCTAGTCCGGCTCCGGCGGCGGCCGAATATCCAGCCGGGGCCGAAAG
The DNA here is from genome assembly GCA_035575035.1 of Gemmataceae bacterium. Taxonomy (GTDB): domain Bacteria; phylum Planctomycetota; class Planctomycetia; order Gemmatales; family Gemmataceae; genus DATLYH01. Next base: position 9,702 of record DATLYH010000279.1, on the reverse strand, counting down.
CGGAACACGGAACCGCCCAGACGGTACGGACGAGAGGCTCCCCCCAGGCGCGTGGCATTCCACGGCCGCCGGCCGACCCAGGACCGCGCGGGACCTGACCACCGCCCCCATCTCGCCGGCACCTGCATCCCCTTTCCTGCTACTGTCCGCCCTGCCCAAGGCTTGGAAACGGCGCGCTTGGCCGGGCAGGGCGGCGGAGCGATCCGACCCCTGCTCAGCGGCGGGGGAGGCTGACTCGCAAGGAGCCTCTCATGGATCGAACCGGGGACTGGCAAGCAATCGACCCGCTCGAGACGGCGGCGCCGACAACCGGCACCCTGCCGCCGCCCGATGAATTCTTGCTCTACCTCCGCGAAAGCCAACTGCTGCCCAGCGTCGAGCTGGAGGCGTTCTTCGAGGCCCACCCCGACCTCCGCGACGCCGACACCCAGGAGCTGACCGAGGCACTGCTCCGCCAGGGCCTGCTCAACGAGTATCAGGTTACTCGCCTGCTGGCCGGCCAGACCTTCGGCCTGGTGCTGGGCAATTACCGCGTCGTCGATCGGCTGGGGACCGGCGGCATGGGGGTCGTCTACAAGGCCGAGCACGTCCACATGAAGCGGGTGGTGGCCCTGAAGGTGCTCTTCCCCTGGGAGGACCACAAATCGGTTTTTACCCAGCGCTTCTACAGCGAGATGCAGGCATTGGCGGCCCTGCGCCACCCCAACATCGTGCTGGCCTTCGACGCCGGCGAGGTCAAGATCCCGCATGCGCCGTCGCGGGTGCTCAGCTACCTGGTGATGGAGTATGTCACCGGCGAGAACCTGGAGCGCTACGTCGAGGAGCATGGCCCGCTGCCGATCGAGCGGGCCTGCGACTTCATCCGCCAGGTGGCCGACGGCTTGCAGCATGCCCACGAACACGGCCTGGTCCACCGCGACATCAAACCGTCCAACCTGGTGGTGACGGCGGAGAACCGGGTAAAGATCCTTGATTTCGGCCTGGCCCGGCTCTGTCGGCGGCGCTGCACCGAGGCCCATTCCATGCTCGGCACGGTCGAGTACATGGCCCCCGAGCAGGCCCGGGACGCCCGCAGTGTGGACATCCGCGCCGACATCTACAGTCTGGGGGGCACCTTCTACTGGCTGCTGACCGGCAAGAAGCCGTTCCCCAGCGACCGGCCGATGCTGGAGGCCCTGTTGGCCCGGCAGCGCGAGAAGCCGATTCCCCTGCGCCATCACCGCCCCGAGCTGCCGTTGGAGCTGGAGAAGATCGTTAATCAGATGATGGCCCAGGCCCCCGATGACCGCTTCCCCACGCCCCAGGCGGTCATCACGGCGCTGAACAGTTTTTTGTCCCGGTCGCGCCGGCCGGACCTGTACCTGCTGACCGATACCGCCTCCGCGGTGGTGCTGCCGCTGCTTAACGGCCGGGTGGCTGACGGCTCCCGCTCGTATCTGGGCGAGCATCGGCCCACCCCCGCCGAGCTGGGGCAGCGCAGCCATCGCGTCCTGATTGTCTCCAGCCACGCCAGCTGCCGCGCTCATTGCCGGGCCGCTCTCGATGTGCCGAGCCTGGAGGTGGCCGAGGCGGCCACGGCCCGCGAGGCCCAGGATTGGCTGGCCCGCACCGGCTGCGACCTGGTGCTGATCGATACCCAGCTGCCCGACGACGAGGGCTACGACCTGTGCCGACGGCTGCGGGCCGAGCCGCCGGCGCCGCACCTCAAGCTGATCCTGCTGACGCCGCGCCTCACCGCCGAGGGGGCATCCTTGAGCCAGGAGGCCGGCGCCGACGACTACGTGTGCAAATCGGCCCCGGCCAACGAGCTGCTGACCCGCGCCCGCGTCGCCCTGCGCCTCAAGGAGAGCGAGGAGCGGGCTGATCGGCTGGTGCATCATCTGCTGCAAACCAACCAGCAGCTGGAGCAGGCCCTGAAGCTGCGCGACAACGACCTGTACCAGGCCCAGGACGTGCTCATCTTCGCCATGGCCAAGATGGCCGAGCTGCGCGGCCTGGAGACCGGCGGCCATCTGCTGCGGATGCAAGCTTACGTGCGCGTCCTGGCCGAGGAGGCAATGCGGCTGCCGGCCTTCGCCACTGCCATCGACGCCAATTTCATCCGCATGCTGGAGCGCTGCGTGCTGCTGCACGACATCGGCAAGGTGGCCATCCCCGACCATGTGCTCCTCAAGCCGGGCCGGCTCGACCCCGAGGAGCGCTCGATCATGGAGTCGCACACGGTGCTGGGGGCGAGCATTCTGGAAGCGGTGGCCCGGCAGCACGGCACCTGTCTCGCTTTTCTGCAAATGGCCATCGATATTGTCCACTATCACCATGAGCGCTACGATGGGACCGGCTACCCGGCCGGCCTGGCGGGGGAGGCGATTCCCCTGGCGGCCCGGATCGTGACGGTGGCCGACGTCTACGACGCCTTGCGCTGCAAGCTGGTGTACAAGCCGGGCCTGTCGCACGCCGCCGTCCGGCGGCTGCTGCTGGAATCGACCGGCCAGTTCGACCCGGCGCTGCTGGTCGCCTTCAGCCAGTGCGAGGCAAGCTTCGAGCGCATCTTCGAACAGACACCGGATTGACCGCGACGAGTATTGTCCCGTCGCTGACGCTCCGGGCTCTGAAAGAATAGCTCCGAGCCCGGAGCGTCAGCGACGGGTCCTCCGAGCCCGGAGCGTGAGCGACGGGTCCTCCGAGCCCGGAGCGTCAGCGACGGGTCCTCCGAGCCCGGAGCGTCAGCGACGGGTCCTCCGAGCCCGGAGCGTCAGCGACGGGTTTGCACAAGCGCCCGCGCCGGGGTTGACCGGGATGGATAGAATGCCTACAGATTCCGCGGCAGCGATCCAAAGGGCGGCGCGGCCCGGATACCGTTGTGACAAGTCGGCGGGAGCCAACCCATGAACGCCAAGGACGCCATCCAGAATGCCCTGACTTCCACCCAGCACCTGTTGGGGTGGTACATCTCCGACCTGTCCGATACCGACCTGCTGGTCCGGCCGGTGCCCGGCGCCAACCACATCGCCTGGCAGCTCGGCCACCTGATTCTGTCGGAAGCCGACCTGGTGCGGCAGCAGATCCCCAGCGCCGCCTACCCTGAGCTGCCGGCCGGCTTCATCGAGCGGCACAAACGCGACGCGGCGGCCGACGAATCGGTCAAGGGTTACGCCACCAAGGATGAATACCTCCAGTTGTTCAATCAGATCCGCCAGGCGACGCTGACGGCGCTGGCCAACCTGGCCGATGCCGACCTCGACAAGCCAACCACCGGCCAGATTGCCCGGTTTGCCCCGACCGTCGGCGCCCTGCTGATCCTGGTTTCCAATCACACCCTGATGCACGCCGGCCAGTTCACCGTGGTCCGCCGCAAGCTGGGCAAACCGGTCCTGTTTTGAACATGACGCCAACGACAACTGCCCCTCCCGAGCACAACGTCACCGGCATCGACTACGGCGACCGCCGGCACTTCCGCTACGCCGGTCCGCTGATCGATATCCATACCCATGTCTTCCAGACCCGGCCGGGCGACCCCAAGAATGGGCCGCCGCTGGGCACCGGACCCGGCGCCAGCCTCGACCAGGCCGATGCCATGCTCGCTGCCGCCCGGGAGTTCGGCATTGTCCGCACCTATTCGATGTGTCCGCCCGACGACATTCCCCCCCTCCGCGAGCGTTTCGGCGACCAACTCGGCTTCAACGGCTCAATCAGCAAGAAGCTGGACGAGCCCGACGAGGCGGCGTACCAACTGCTCGATCGTTTCCTGGAATTGGGAGTGGAAATGATCAAATTCTGGGCGGCGCCGCGCGGCCGGGAGCGCGGCCTGCTCCTTGACACCCCCTGGCGGATCGAGGCGGCCCGCCGGGCCCGGGCTGCCGGCATCCGCGTCATCATGGTCCACGTCGCCGACCCCGACGCCTGGTTCCGCACGGTCTACGCCGACGCCGCCAAGTTCGGCACCAAGGCCGCGCAGTACGCGCCGCTGGAGCGGATGCTCGAGATGTTCCCCGACATGGTCTGGATCGCTGCCCACCTGGGGGGCGATCCCGAACATCCCGACCACCTGGAAGCCCTGCTGGAGCGCTACCCCCATCTTCATTTCGACACCAGCGCCACCAAGTGGCAGGTGCGCGAGGTGTCGCGCCAGCGGGAAGCGATCCGCCGCCTCCTCTGCCGGTATCCCGATCGTTTCCTGTTCGGCACCGACCTGGTGACGCGCCACGAACTGCCGCGCGAGCATTACATCAGCCGCTACTGGTGCCAGCGGACCTTGTGGGAAAGCCCCTGGGAAGGCCCCAGCCCCATCGCCGATCCCGACTACCAGCCGACCGAGGGGGAGCCGGCCCTGCCGCTGCTCCGCGGCCTGGCGCTGCCCGAGGATGTGCTACGGCAGGTTTACCACGTCAACGCCTGTCGGTTGCTGCACCTCGATGCGGCGGGACGGCCGAAGCTGCCGGCCCTGGTCGAAGGCCGGGAATAAACTCACCTTGTCGCGCTTGCTCCTCTCCAGCTATCATCCCCCTCCGCGGCGATGGTCCGATCAGGGAAGAGAGGACGCAAGGCCATGCAGGCGACGGTTCGGGAGCTGGCGGCGCTGGTGCGGGGAGAGGTCCACGGCGACGGCGGCCTGGTGATCACCGCAGCCCGCCCGCTCGGCCAGGCCCAACCCGGCGAGATCACCTTTGTTGAAAGCGAGCGCCATGCCCGCCAACTTGCCTCGTGCCGCGCCTCGGCGGCCGTGGTCCCCGTCACGCTGCCGGCCGACGGCCTCACCCTGATCCGGGTCGCCGATCCGCTTGCCGCCTTCATCACCATCGTCCGCCATCTGCACGGCCGCCCCGAGGAACCGCCGCCGCCGGGGATCGACCCGCGCGCCGTGATCCATCCGACGGCCCGGCTCGGAGAGGGGGTCAGCGTGCAGCCGTTCGCCGTGGTGGGCGAGGGAAGCGTTCTCGGCGCCCGCTGCCGGCTCCATGTCGGCGTTGTCGTCGGGCGGTACTGTCGGCTCGGCGACGATGTGGTCCTTCATCCTCATGTGGTGCTCTACGATGGCACGGTGCTCGGCAACCGGGTTGTCATCCATGCCCACGCCGTCATCGGGGCCGACGGCTTCGGCTACCGCTTCCAGAATGGCCGGCATGTCAAGGTGCCCCAGCTGGGTCAGGTCGAGATCGGCGACGATGTCGAGATCGGCGCCGGCAGTACGATCGACCGCGGCACCTTCGGCGCCACGCAGATCGGCGAGGGGACCAAGATCGACAACCTGGTGCAGGTAGCCCACAATTGCCGGATCGGTCGGCACAACGTACTGGCCGGCCAGGTGGGCATCGCCGGTTCCAGCAGCACCGGCGACTACGTCATGCTGGCCGGCCAGGTGGGCGTGGCGGACCATGTCCATATCGGCGACCGCACCCTGATCGGGGCCCAGTCGGGAGTGGCCCGAGACGTGCCCGCCGGCGCCCGCCTGCTCGGCAGCCCTGCCATCCCCGAGGCCGAGCAGAAGCGCATCTTGCTCAGCCTCCCGAAACTGCCGCAGATGCACCGCGACCTCCGCCGCCTCCAGCGGCACCTGGGGCTGGAAGATGACACGGGGACCGGGTGACAAGGTGACAAGGTGAGCAGGAGCGGGTTGTCCTTGCCGCTTGCGGCTTGGCGCTACGCGCGGGCGGCAAGGAGGACCATCCCAGGCGACCCCTTGTCAGGACTGCGGGAAGCCCATGACCGAGCCGCGACCAAGCAATCCTCCTGTCACCGTGTCACCGTGTCACCCGGTCACCGGGTCACCGCGGCAGCCGATCGGCCTGCTCGCCGGCAGCGGGCGATTCCCAATCCTGTTCGCCCAGAAGGCGCGCGACCTCGGCATCCCGGTGGTGTGCGTCGGCATCCGTTACGAGGCCTCGCCGGAGCTGGCCGGTCTGGTGAGCCGGTTCTACTGGGTGGGGATCGCCCGACTGGGGCGGATGATCCGCTGCTTCAAGCGCGCCGGGGTCCGGCGGGCGGTCATGGCCGGCAAGATCACCAAGGCGGTCATGCACACCCCCTGGCGCATGCTGTCGCTTTTGCCGGACTGGCGCACTGTCTGGGCCTGGTACACCCATCGCCGCCCCGACAACCGCGACGACACCCTGCTACTGGCCATCATCCAGGAGTTCGCCAAGGACGGCATCCGCTTCGAGTCCGCCCTTGACCTTTGCCCGGAGCTGCTTGTGAATCCCGGAGTGCTTACCCGCCGCCGCCCCACGTCGCAGGAAGAGAAAGACATCGAGTTCGGCTGGGAGCTGGCCAAGGAGATGGGCCGGCTCGATGTCGGCCAGAGCGTGGCCGTCAAGGAACGCTGCGTGCTGGCGGTCGAGGCCATCGAGGGGACCGATCAGGCCATCGTCCGGGCCGGCACCCTTTGCCGATCCGGCGGTTTTGTCGTCGTCAAGGTGGCCAAGCCGCATCAGGACATGCGCTTCGATGTGCCAACGGTCGGCTGCCAGACCATCCGCAGCATGCATCAGGCCGGCGGCCGGGTCCTGGCCATTGAGGCGGGCAAGACGATCATCATTGATCCGGAAGAAACCATCCGTCTGGCTGACCGTCTCGGCATCACCATTGTCGCCCGGTGAGGGCCGGCTCACTTCCGCAGCACTTCGAGCAGCCGCTCGAAGTCGTCGTTCGATTCGAAGCCGAGGATGATCTGGCCGCGGTCCTTGCCGCGCAGGCGGATCTCGACGCGGGTTGCCAGCCGCTGCCGCAGCTCGTCCTCGATTCCCTGGAGGTGGCGGGTCTTCGCCGGGGTGTCGTCCGTCGGCTCGCAGCGGTCGGCCTCCGCGGGCGGCTCCTGGGTAGCCTGGCGGAGGTAGACCTCGGTGCCGTGGACCGACAGGCCGCGGGCGACGATGTCGCGGGCCAGGGCGATCTGGCGGTCGCGGTCAGCGACCCCCTTGAGCAGCTTGGCGTGGGCGAAGCTGAGTTGGCCGGTCCGCACCATCTCCTGCACCTCGGCCGGCATCTCCAGCAGGCCGAGCAGGTTGGTGACGGTGGTCCGGGCCAGGCCCAACCGGGCGGCGAGTTGCTCCTGGGTCATGTGGAAGCGCTGGAGGTACTCCCGGAACCCCTGGGCTTTTTCAATCGGGTTCAGGTCGGCCCGGTGAATGTTCTCGACCAGGGCGGCTTCCAGCACCTGCTGATCATTGAAATCGACCACCCGGACCGGAACCGAATCGAGGCCGACCGATTGGGCCGCCCGTAGCCGCCGCTCGCCGGCCACCAGTTGATAGCGGTCGCCGACGGCGCGGACGACGAGCGGTTGCAGGATGCCGTGAACGCGGATGCTTTCGCCCAGGGCCGACAGTTCGTCGGCGTCGAAGGCTTTGCGCGGCTGGTACGGGTTGCGCTCAATGGCGCTGACGGCCACCTGTTTCGGCTCGCCGGCCGCCGCGCCGTCGCCGCCGTCTGCTGTCGTGCCCAGCAACGCATCCAGGCCGCGGCCAAGTCGGGTTTTCTTGTCCATCGCTGGTCCTTCCTCACTCTCCACCAGGCGGCGAGTCCTTCCCGCCAGGGCGGGCATTGTAGCAGTGACTGATCGACCGGGACAATGGGGCTTCGGCCCTCCAGACCGGGCCCCCGATCCGGCAATGTTCCGCGCGGAACATTCCTCCCCGCCGCTCCCAATCCGGCAATGTTCCGCGCGGAACATTCACCGCCCCCGATCCGGTCAATGTTCCGCGCGGAACATTCCTCCCTACCGCCCCCGGTTCGGCAATGTTCCGCGCGGAACATTCCTCTTCATCCCCTGGCGGTGGGGTGGCCGGGGCTGAGTCTTTGAAGCCCCGGCACGGCATCCCGGCCAATGTTCCGCGCGGAACATTCCTCCCCGCCCCCGGTCCGGCAATGTTCCGCGCGGAACATTCACCGCCCCCGATCCAGCAATGTTCCGCGCGGAACATGCAGCCCGGATCGGCCGGCAGGATGAATGTCTGATCAAGCATATGCTCTATTTTCGGACGCGGCGTGAATCTGCCGACGACAGGCGACGCGGCGGGGACCGGCGGAACGGCCCTTTTTCCTTTTTCCTTCTGCCTCCCGGCCCATTATCATCAACCTACGATGATGGGTCTCCGTCCGGTCGGAAGCCCACCGCATTCCCTCAACCGACGTTCGCCGCCCGGTCCAACAAGGAGTTTCCTCGGTATGCGCCGCTCTCGGTTTGCCGGCCTTCTGTTCCTGTTGACCCTGATCGCCTTCCTGAGCCTGAGCCGCGCCGGCTGGGCGCAGAAGGGGCCGGCGCCGGTCCAGCCCAACCCGCAGGCTCCCACCCTCGCGCTGCCGGTGCCGCTCGGCATCCAGCGCGGCACCACGCTGGAGTTGAACCTCACCGGCACCAACCTGGCCGATCCCGTCGGCCTGTGGACCAGTTTTCCTGCCCAGGTGAGCTTCCCGGCCGACGGCAACGGGTTGGGGCGCGGTCTGGAGACCACGCCCCAACGGGGCAGCTTCCCGGCCGACGGCAACGGGTTGGGGCGCGGTCTGGAGACCACGCCCCAACGGGGGGGGTTGGGGCGCGGTCTGGAGACCACGCCCCAACGGGGGGGCAACAACGGCCGGGACAACGCCAAGCTGCGCGTGCGGCTCGAGGTGCCGGCCGATGCCCCGCTCGGTTTCCACAGCCTCCGCCTGGCCACGGTCCGCGGCATCTCCAACTTCCGCCTTTTCTGCGTCGATGACCTGCCCCAGGTGATGGAAACCGACACCAACCGCTCCAAGAGCACCCCGCAGACGCTCCCCGTGCCATGCGTGGTTGTCGGCCGAACCGATCCCGAGGTCAGCGACTTCTACAAGATCACCGTCAAGGCCGGCCAGCGCCTCAGCTTCGAGGTCCTTGGCCGACGGCTGGGCAGCCCCCTTGACCCGCAGCTCACCCTGTTCGACCCCCGCTCCGGAAGGGAGCTGCCGGGCGGCCACAGCAACGACGCCCCCGGCTGCCAGACCGATCCGCGGCTGACCTACACCTTCAAGGAAGACGGCGATGTCCTGATCGAGCTGCGCGATGTCATCTACCGCGGGGGGGCCGACTACTGGTACCGGCTGCGCATCGGCGACTTCCCCTGCGCCGTTGCTCCTTACCCAATGGCCGCCCGGCGAGGGAGCAAGGTGGCGGTCGGGTTCACCGGGCCGGCGGTCGAGGGGATCATGCCGGTGGAAGTGACGGTGCCGGCCGACCCCGCCGTCGATACCGTCTGGGTGGCGCCGCGCGGCCCCAGCGGGCTGCACGGCTGGCCGGTCGCCCTGGCCGTCTCCGACATCGACGAACTGACCGAGCAGGAGCCCAATAACGAGCCAGGCCAGGCCAACCGCATCCCGGTCCCCGGCGGCATCAGCGGCCGGTTCGAGCGGCCCAATGACACCGACCATTTCGTCTTCACCGCCAAGAAAGGCCAGCGGCTGCTGATCGATGCCCACACCCTGGAGCTGTACTCACCGACCCTGGCCTATATGGTCCTCCGCGATGCCAAGGGGGCCGAGGTGGCCCGGACCAATCCGCAGGCGGCCGCCCCCCTTGACCAGCGCATCGACTATACGCCGCCGGCCGACGGCGATTACACCCTGGAGGTGCAGCACCTTAACTATGCCGGCGGGCCGAACGAGGCCTATCGGGTGACGGTGACACCCTACGAGCCCGGCTTCAGTCTGGCAGTGCCGCTCGACCGCTGGGACGTGCCGGCGGGAGGCACC
>DATLYH010000278.1:0-9128 GCA_035575035.1 Gemmataceae bacterium | reverse complement strand
GGCGGACGCCGGCCGCGCGCCACCGGCCGGCTGACGCCGGCCGCGCGCCACCAGCCGGCTGACGCCGGCCGCGCGCTCACTGACCGCTCGCCCCGCACAAATGACATCTCCTACCTGCTTGCCAATTCCCGCCGGCATGGTACACTTTGTGTTGACAAAACATGTTCTTCTGTACACCATAGGAGGGCGTGCCTGAAACCGCCCGGTCAGTCCGCAACAACCGTCTCCCCTTATCCGATACAGGGGTACTCCTATGTCGCGCCCGGATTCCTGCTTTCCTTCACCAGAAGAAGGTCTGAGCTTTCACCTCCGCCTCTGCAACTCTGACCCGACCGCCCCGGCCGAGTTCTTCAAGGCCTACCTCGTTCCGCTCGGGCAATGGCTGGCGGTCGCTTTCCCGACCGTGGATGAGCATCTCAGGGGGTCGGCAGTCCATGACCCCCTGATCAAGTATGTGCTTTGCCCTCAAGCCTATGATCCCAGGCGGATGGACCTAGGGGCCTACCTGCGGATGGCCGCCCGGTCCGACTTGCTCAACCTCCTCCGGGACGAAAACCGTCATCATCAGAAGCGCGTTCCGTGGTCGGTTGTCGAACTCGGCGAGGAAGGCGGGAACTTATTTCGGAGGGAGGAAGAGCCGTCACTTCAACTCGAACGGGCCGAGGAAGAGGAGCAACGGCAGGCATTCCTCCAGTCGGTGCGGGAGGGCCTTACGGAGCAGGAGAACCAGGTGCTGGACCTGATGCTGGCAGGCGTGCGGGAAACAGGGGCCTATGCGTGCGTGCTGGGCATTACCCATCTGCCGCCCGCCGAGCAGGCCCAGGAAGTGAAACGGGTCAAGGACCGGATCCGGAAACGACTGGAACGAGGAGGCGGTCAAAATGGCTGACCCGCTGGAAAGGTTGGCGGCCCGGGTCGCGAGCGAGCCCTTCTTCCTCGCCGCGGTGCTGGCGGCTTACGCCCAGAGTGAGGGACTGGACGACGCGGGGCTGGCGGCAGTCCTCGGCTGTCCGGTGGGAGAACTGGTCATGGTCCGACTTTGCCGTGCCCCGCGGGATGAACCATCCGCGTTCTGGGAAGATGTTACCTGCATCGCCGAGCGCTTCGGCATGGAACCGCAGCGGCTGGCCGAGGTGGTGAAGCGTGGCCGGGTCATCCTGCGGCTGCGGGCGGCGCCGGCAGCCGACCACTTCCTCAGCGCGGCCCGCGACCGGGAGGTCGAGCCGCCCGATCAACCCCCGGAGGCGCCATGAGAGTCCCTCTCTGGGTTAGCGAAGCGGCGGCCGCGTTCTGGGAAGCCGCCGGCGGACCCGAACCGTTCCCACGAACGCTGCGTCCGGCGATTGTCCGCAGTCCTCTGGTCCTCACCGTCAAAGAGTTGCCCAAGCTGAGTGTCCGCGCCGCCGAGCGCTATCTGTCCGCGCTGGCGATTGCCTGGCGCGGTGGGCCGGACCGGCCGCTGCGTGCCTGCCTGGCTGCGTTCGCCGGGGCCGGTTTGATTCTCCTGGATGCCGATGATCCGCCGGCGGAGCGGGTCTTCTCGCTGGCCCACGAGCTGGCCCACTTTCTCCGCCATTACTGGGAGCCACGCCGACGGGCCTGCCAGCGCCTGGGAGACGGCGTCGCATCGGTGCTCGATGGCAAGCGGCCGCCCACACCGGCGGAGCGCATCCATGCTCTGCTAGGCAGCGTCTCGCTGGGTCTGCAAGTCCATCTGATGGAGCGCGGCCCGCGCCGGGAGTTCCTCACCGAGGAGGCCGCGGCTGCCGAGGAAGAAGCCGATCGGCTGGCATACGAGCTGCTTGCTCCGGCCGCGGCCGTGGCTGCCCGGGCCAGGACGGCGGAGCGGGCGCGGGTGGTCGAGGTCTTGCAAACGGTGTTCGGCCTGACGGCAGAACGGGCCGAGGAGTACGGCCGGCTTCTCCTCCCGCCGGCGCCGGAAGATCCCCTACTCCGGCTAGTCCGTAGTCGGTAGTCGGTAGTCCGTAGCAAGACCGGCTGCCTCGGTGGCGCGCGGCCGGCGTCAGCCGGCCGGTGTGGCGCGCGGCCGGTGTCAGCCGGCCGGTTACGAACCACGAACTACTGGTCCATCGGGAACAAACCTGGGAGGAAAGGCATGCCCAGCACCAGCCGCCAGGCCGAACCCGACCCTGCGGTGCAGGCTGATGAGCCTGCCCCGGTGGGCAGTCGAGAGTTCCGCGACCGCTTCGGCGAAGAGCTGCGCGCGGTGCTCGACATCGAAACCTGGCTGCCGGGCTGGGATTTAGCCCGGGAATACTCGCGCATCGAGCACGAAGTACATGAGGCCGTGCAGGCCGAGAACGAACTGCAACGGCGCACCCGGGCCACGATCTTTCCCCGGCTCTTCGACGCCCAGATCGCCGGCGGCAAAGGCGGCGTCTTTCGCGCCGACTGGGACGTCCTCCGGTTGATCCATCGCGGCCTGCTGTTCAATGGCGGCGTCGAGGCGTGCGACGGCACCGTCCAGGTCCACGACGCCCTGCCGCTGACCGTCTATCAGGTCGGCATCTCACTGGTGTCGTATCGCGGCGACCAGGGCACCTGGCATCAGCGCCTCTTCCGCCGCGACCTCCGCCAGAAGGCGGCCGACCCGATCGAGGAGGCCCTGGCGGTGCTGCAACGCCGTGCCGACCGCGAAGCCCTGAACCACTCGACCCCGGGCGATCGGCTCGGCGAGCTGGCCCGCAAGTCGCTGATGGACTACGCCGAGCGCGCCATCCTGTTGCACCGTTCGTCAGCCGTCTGGCGCATGGGGCACGGCAACCCGATCACCTATGAACTGCTCACCGGGGCCGACATCCTCGAACTGATGATGGCGGCTACGACCGTCCTGCGCGGGCTGATCGAGGGGCACCGCAAATTTGTCTTCGTGGCCAGCGAGCCGCGCGAGCGCCTGCTGCTGACGATCGGCCAGGCTCTGCCCCCTTTGCACTACGCCATCGCCGGGACGCTCCGCGAGCGGCTGGAGGCCTGGTTCCACCAACGGCGGTTCACGGCCGAGGCGGTCGGCGAGCTGCTCTGGGACGGCGAGCCGCTGACACCTTCCCAGTGGATTCCGCGCTTCCTGGAGCGGGTCGCCGGCCAGGTGGTCGTCGGCCTGTACCGGGCGACGCCGGCCGCGACAGCGCAGCTGTTCTACGCCCACGCCGACCACGCCCACACCGCCGCTCACATCGCCCTGGCCGACAGCATGTTCCAGGACCAGCGCGGTTTCCCGCTGCTGCTCGACCTGGCGCACCACGTCTGCGACGGCGTCTTCGGCGGCAGCCTGCGGCATCTGACCGAGACGGCCTACGCCTCAGCCGGGACGCCTTGGCGTTATCTCAGTGAACGTACCACTCGCAATGATTGAAAGGACCCAGCCATGTCTGCACCGCTCACTCAGCCCGACGACCTGGCCGACGGCGACGGCCGTGACACCCCGGATATCGCCCGCCCGCCAGAGGATCTGCTGCGACAGGTGCAGGCCGACGTTGCCACCGCCGGCGGTGAGTGGGCCGCTGCGGCCAACCGGGAAGGGGCCATCGGGGCGACGATGTTCGACCTGCCCGGCAGCGAGGACAACACCGTCACCGTGCTGCTGCCGCGCGAGCAGGTCCAGGCAGCGCCCTCGCAAGCGCTGGTCCGCATTCGCAGCCGCGGCGACGACCGAAGCTACCTCGGCATTGTCACCGCCGGCCCGTTCGCCGAGCCGGACACCCTCCGGGCCGACTCGCACCTGCTGGTGACCGTCACTGCCCGGGGGGGCATCTATCTCCCTCCCTACCATGGCCGGGTGCAGGTCACAATCCTCGGCGAGGAGCTGAGCGACGGCACGCTGGCACCGCCGCGGCTGCGGCCGTTGCCCAACAGTCCGGTCTTTGCCTTGACCGACGAGGAGTCGGCCGCCGTCCTCCGCACCGGCGGCGATCTGCGCCTCGGCCTGGTCGTCGGTCATCGCAACGTGGTTGTGAACGTCCCCTCCGACCGCAAGGAGATCCTGCCACGTCACATGGTCATCCTGGGGACGACCGGCGCCGGCAAGACGACGACGGTGGGCCGACTGGTGCAGCAAGCGCAGGCGGCGGGCATGGCGGTCATCCTTCTCGATGTCGAAGGAGAGTACACCCATCTGCACGAGTCGGCCGACCATCCCCGGATGTTGGCTGCCCTGGCGGGGCGCGGCCTGAAGCCGGCCGGCGTCCCGGCGGACCAGATGACCCTCTATCACCTGGTCGGCCGCGAGACGGCCAACCCGCATCACCCGCGACTGCGGCCGTTCTCGCTCCAGTTCGCCTACCTGTCGCCGTACACAGCGATGACCATCCTCGGCCTGTCGGAGGCGCAGGAGCAGCGCTTCCTCAAGGCTTACGACATTGCCAAGGAGCTGCTCCGCGACCTGGGCATCTTCCCGCAACGGGAGGCTGCCCCGGAGGAGAAGGCCCGCCAGGAGCGAATCGCCCGCGAGCTGGACGAGTTCGAGCGCGGCTATCCGCGGCTGACGCTGGCGCTGTTGATGGATGTGGTCGCCGCCTGCCTGGCGATGGTGGAGAAGTCGGGCGACGGCGCGCCGCGGAAGGGGCAACGCGGCAGCGAACTGGTCAGCGACGCCGACCTGGCCGGCTTCGCGCCCTCCACTCCCCAGCTACGGCAGCCGGACGGGCGGGCGGCCTTGCTCCGGCGCCTCCACAGCATGAACCCGCCGGGCCATCCCGTCTCCTGGCGGGCGCTGCTGGGCCGGCTTGGTCGGCTCCAGCGCCTGCGCGTCTTTGACAGCCACCAGGCCCGGCCGCTCAATTATCAGGACATGCTCCGTCCCGGCGCGGTTTCCGTCCTTGACCTGTCCGACTCCGGCGCGTCGGAGCTGAACAACCTGGTGATTGCCGATGTCCTGCGCGGCGTGCAGCAGGCCCAGGAGAAGGCCTACCGCGCTTACGAGAAGGCCCGGACCCACAACCCAGCGGCGCCGCCGCCCCCGCGGGTGCTGCTCATCATCGAGGAAGCCCACGAGTTCCTCAGTGCCGAACGGATCGAGAAAATGAAGATCCTGTTCGAGCAGGTGGCCCGGGTGGCCAAGCGCGGGCGGAAGCGCTGGCTGAGCCTGGCCCTGGTCACGCAGCTCCCCGCCCATCTGCCGCGCCAGGTGTTGAGTCTGGTAAACAACTACATCCTGCACAAGCTGGCTGACCCGCAGGTGATCACCGCCCTGCGCCACACCATCGGCGGCATCGACGAGTCGCTCTGGTCGCGGCTGCCGGGGTTGGCCCCGGGCCAGGCGATCGTGTCGTTCGGCCACATGGCCCGGCCGTTGCTGGTGTCGATTGACCCGGCCCCGTGCAAGCTGCGGATGGTGGATTGATCCCATCCTTCGATCCGGTGAGGTAATTCATGACCGCTGCGACCGACGTCCCATTGATTCCCGTCCGCGCGCTGAATCAGGTGACGTATTGCCCCCGGTTATACTTCCTTCAGTATGTCGATGGGGTGATGCCCCGTAATGAACACGTCGAGGAGGGACTTTTCGATCATCGCCGCATTGTCCAGTCCGACCTGGCCGGCCGCACCCGCAAGGAAGGGGACGCCCTGCACACCCGGAGCGTTGCCCTCTCTTCCGAACGCCTGGGCATCACCGGCGTGCTCGACCTGATCGAGGAGAAGGATGGGGTTGTTTACCCGGTCGAGACCAAGCACGGCTCGGCCCCGCGCGGCGAGGATGGCCAACCGACCGTCTGGGACAACGACGCCGTGCAGCTGTGCGCCCAGGGGATGCTGTTGGAAGAGGAATTGGGCCGGCCGGTGCCGTCTGGCGTGCTGTTCGCTGTCGGCTCGCGCGAGCGGGTCCAGGTCGAGTTTGACGAGGCGCTGCGGGCGAAGACGCGGGCGGCCATTGAACAGGCGCGGTCGTTGGCGGCGCGGGCCACGCCGCCGGAGCCGCTGCCGGCCGAGCTGCGCCACCGCTGCCACGGCTGCTCGCTGGCACCGGTCTGCCTGCCGGAGGAGACGCTTTACCAGATCCATCGGCCGGCCGCCGACAGTCCACCGCCGGCCGGCATCACCCGCGTCATCCCGCAGTCTGACGACGGCGCCGTGCTCTACCTGCAAGAGCCCGGCTCGCACGTGGGCAAGCGCAGCGAGCACCTGATCATCCGCAAGGATGGCCAGGAGTTGAGCCGGGTGCCGCTGCACGCAGTGCGGCAGGTGGTGGTGTTCGGCAACGTCCAGGTCTCGACCCAGGCCCTGGAGACGCTGACGGCCAACGAGATTCCAGTGATGTACCTGAGCGGCCACGGCCGGTTCATCGCCGCGCTGATGCCGGCCCCGGCGAAAAATGTGTCGCTGCGTGAGGCGCAGTTCCGCCGCTTCGATGATCCGGCCGAGGCGCTGAAACTGGCCCGGGAGGTGGTGCGGGCCAAGCTGACCAACCAGCGGGCGCTGCTGATGCGCTGCCTACGTTCGCGGCCCGACGCATCGGATGACGAGCCGATCCGAGGCAGCGATGAGCCGGCCGCACGCGACCTGGCCGAGCTGCTGACGCGTCTCGACCGGGTGACGGAGATGGATTCGCTGCTGGGCCTGGAGGGTCAGGGGGCAGCGGTGTATTTCGGCGAGTTCAACCGCTTCTTGAAGGCCCAGCCGCCGGGCCGCGGCTTCGACTTCCGATCGCGGAACCGCCGTCCGCCGCGCGATCCCGTCAATGCGCTGTTGTCCTTCGCTTATGCGATGCTGATCAAGGACTGTTTCTCGGCCCTGCTGACGGTGGGATTCGATCCCTACAAGGGGTTTTATCACACGGGCCGGCACGGTCGGCCGTCGCTGGCCCTCGATCTGTGTGAAGAGTTCCGGGCGGTGATCGCCGACAGCGTGGTGCTGACGCTGATCAACAATCGGGTGGTGACGCCGGAGGATTTCCTGGTGTGGCGGGATGCCTGCCAGTTGACGGAGTCGGGGCGGAAGCGATTTTTCCTGGCCTACGAGCAGCGGAAGGCAACCATCGTGACCCACCCGGTCTATGGGTATCGCATGTCATACAGCCGCATGTTGGAGGTGCAGGCACGGATGTTGGCGGCCTACGTGCGCGGCGACGTGCCGCAGTACACAGGGTTCACGGTGCGCTGAGGAGAAGCAGCATGGATAGTTACCTGGTGGCCTACGACATCAGCGACCCGAAGCGGCTGCGCAAGGTGGCGACGGCGTGCGAGGATTACGGCGTGCGGCGGCAGTACAGCGTCTTTCTGTGCCGGCTGTCGGCAACCGACTTTGTTCGGCTACGGGCCCGGTTGTACGATCTCATCCATTTGGAAGAGGACCAGGTATTGTTCATCCCGTTGTGTGCGAAGTGCGTGCAGCAGATCGAAGCGATCGGCCGGCCAACCGAAGCCGCCGACGCGCGCGATGTGGTGATGGTGGTGTGACCATGTGCGGTGAACTCTTGCCCGGCGATGGCTTCGGGTCAGAACAAGGGCTCGAACCCAGCCGTTCGGAAATGGCGGTCGTTGGTGAATGCCTGTGTCAGGCCGAGGCGGCGCATGACAGCGAAGGAAACGTGATCAACGATTCCCGCCTGCCCGGCGTCGCCGCGCTCATAAGCTTCCCACGTCTCCGTCCAATCTTGCTCCGTGGGCCTGATCAATTCCTGTCGTTGCTCAAGGGTCCGGCGCAGCACACCCACTTCGGCGCGGTAGGGGCGTCGGGCGGCTGCGTTGCCGCATTCCAACAGAACGAAGGTAGTGGTCACGAACGGCCGTCGCCGGGCCACGATTGCCTGGTACGCCGCTTCGGCTGCGGCATGCCACTGGTCGGCGACGTCCCACAGCGCCAGCAGCCCCACGGTATCGAGGAACACGGCGTTCATGGCTGGTGCTCGTCATGGCGGGCGGCCACGTCCCGCTCGCCGGAATCAAACCGCTTGCCGAGGATGGCGTACACATCGTCCAGGCTCGGCCGTTCCGGTCCGTTGCGGATCGACCGCAGCTCGAACTCGACTTCGGTCCCCTCGGGCAGGTCCACCGGCTGGGTCGGACGGAACACTCCATTTTCGAAGACGGCGTGGATGGTTTGCGACATCATTGAGTGCTCCAGTCGGTATTTTGCCGCGGGCTTACCCCCCGGCCCGCGCGAATGCATTTGGATTGTATCCGAGGAGAGGCCCACGACGACAGACCAGGTATTGTTCATCCCGTTGGGTGCGAAGTGCGTGCAGCAGATCGAAGCGATCGGCCGGCCAACCGAAGCCGCCGACGCGCGCGATGTGGTGATGGTGGTGTAATGCAGCCACGGCCAATGCGATCGTAACGCATTGGCCGTGGAATTTGCGGTTTGGGGGGCTCCGTTTGAGAATGCTACCCAACTTCAATGCGGCCACGGCATGTTGGCCGTGGAAAACGCCTCCCCGCGGGTACAGCAGCCAACCGCCAATCGGCGGTAACGCCACGGCTAACACGCCGTGGAAAACACGCGACCGCGGAGGTGTGCGTACACTTGGGCACCCCCGCTTGACTTTATCATCGCGCGGCCGTAGCATCAAGGTGAAGTCCTGGGTGGCATTCTCAAAAGAGCAAACCGATGGACGACTACATCAAGAACGTCTACCTCGGCATACGAGCCCGCCACGGAGTGTCCGTGGACGATGTCCTCGAGACGCCAGAACTACGTCAGGAATTCTTGGCGGCAGTGTGGCAACAATTCCCAGACGTCCCGGAGCGAGACATTCTCCACCGCTTGGTCTACCTGCGCAAGAAGGCAAGACTGCTGCCCTCCCGGAAGTGACTCCCTAGTCCCGGCGAGGTTTCGGAACCTGTTTGCAGTGGGTATTCATGTCCGCCCAACCTTTCACAAAAGGAGCTGATATGCCTAGTGACACGAAGCCCCTCGCTTTCAATCAACTCCAGGAGGCGATACGCGGCCCAGCCGTGGCCATCCGGCTGCGGGTTCGGCTTCAGCCGGCCGGCGGCCCCGGCACCAAGGTGTTTCCCCCAACCTACCAGGGGGGCGTTTATGCCACGGAGAAACGGAACATCAACGGAAAAGAGGTCACGTGCGTCTTGCTCGATTCGGTGCAGTCGCAGGCCAATCGAATGGAGCAAGCCTTGCTGGAAGCGTTCCGGGCGGGGCGGTTGAGGTTCCCGCTC
>DATLYH010000277.1:0-3376 GCA_035575035.1 Gemmataceae bacterium | reverse complement strand
TTTTTGTTGCAGGGGGATGTGTTTACGCGGGATGTGATTGCGACGTGGATTTGGTACAAGCGGGAGAAGGAGGCGGATGCCATCCGGCTGCGTCCGCATCCGTATGAGTTTGCGCTGTACTTTGACATCTGAAACAGCCCGACGTAGGAGCCGCGAGCCTCCGGCCGATCCCGTTCGCCGGAGACTCGCGGCTCAATGTTTCTTGCGGCCTACCGGGGAGGCAGCGTCACCGGTTTGCCGTTGGGTTTCCCGTCCGGGGACGGGGCCGGCTCGGGCGTCTTCGGCTCGGGGCCGGTGTCCGGGGCCACCGTGATGGTGATCTGGAAGCCGAAGTCCTTCTTGGCCGCCCCGTGGAACGGCTCCTTGTAGCTGATCCACAGCGGGTCCAGGGCCGGGTCGGGGGCGAATTCTGCCGAGGCCGCCTTGACCGGCAGGATCGACTTGCCATACGTCGCGCAGATGCTGAAGGTCTGACGCAGCGTGTAAGATCCCGCGGTGATCGGCACGCTCACAGGCCCGGCGCGGTCGTTGACCGACAGGTTCTCCCCGCTGCAGACCGAGTGCGGCTCCAGGCAGAGGGTGACGGTCTCGACCCCGGCGCAGTGGACGGTAGCGCAAGCATGGTCGAAGCCAGCGCAGCCGCTTCCCTTGCAATGGCTGCGAAGCAGACCGATGACTCGGGCCTCGACGGTCAGCTTGGCCCGCTTGACCCTGGGGTCGTCGAAATTGACCTCGAAGCACTGCTCCAGGTCGAAATCCATGCTGGCGGTGGAAGCGCCACATGGACTGCCGGTGGCCACCGCCACACCGCTCATGGTGATGACGACAATGTCGGGCGACGGCTGGACGACGTCGATGTTACCGCCGCCTGTGTGAGCGCAGCCGCAGCGGTTCGGCGTGACGTGGCCGTGCCGGGCCCCCAGCGTGATCGACACCGGCGGAGCTGGCGGCGGAGGCGCCGCCTCCGCCAGGACTGGCAGCGCCACCAGCGCCGCGAGCGAGCTTGCGAGTAACCGTTTCATGTGTGAAAGACCTCCTATCGTTGTCCTTCCTGTTCAACCTCCCCTGCCGCCGCCACTGCCACAGAGAGCCGATGACCACGGCGAACAGTTGCTCCGTAGAATCAGGGGCTGACGCCCCCCGCTCGCATCATCATCAGGGGGCCGACGCCCCCGCTCGCCTATCTTGCCCTTACCAGCGGATGATGCAGTCGGCTCCGGCGAAGAAGATCGCATGCTTTCCCTCGAACGGCCGCGAATAGCCGTTGTGATCATAGCGCACCTCCGGCCGGAACCACAGTGACCGATCGGTCGTGAATAGCCGTGTCTTGTACGCCAGCCCCAGGGTGACGGCTTGGTACGGCCCCTCGAAGCCGGTGCGCTGGCCCTCGAAGTCCCAGAAGAACTCCGCTCGGGCCGTTGCGGTCCACTGGGGGCTGAGCGTGTAGAACAGGTAATTGACGAACGACCACCAATGAGCGGTTCCCTCCGTGCTGTCTAGCTTGATGATGCCGCCCGGCACGTTGGCCGGTACGTTCGTCTGGTAGCCATAGATCGTCTCGAAGGCGTAGCTCAGCCGCGGGTTGATAGTGTGCGTCCAAACGAGATCGAAGACGTTGATGTTGTTGCGACCGGCCGGCTCGTTGGCCAGCCCGGCGGTGGCGTAGAAGTTCGGCTCGCCGGCGTTGAACTTGCCGCGGCCCACCGAGGTGCCGAAAGATACGGTGTCGCGTTTGTTGGGCGCGATCCAGGTGAGCTTGCCGACAAACCGCATCTCTTCGGACGGATCGCCGATCATGACATCATTGCCGTTCACCAACATCAAGTTGACCTGCCACTGAGGAGTTAAGTTGGAGAGCAACATCAAGCCGTAGTGGGTGAACGGGGGAGAAAAATTGAACGCGTAGGAGCGCGTCATCAAGGGCGTATTGATTGCCTCCAGACTCTCGACGCCGAAGGGACAGTAGTGGCGACCCACCCGGAACTCGGTGCCCTGGAAAAGGGTTGGGAAGTAGACGTTGACGTAGTGCGAGATCGGGTCCACGCCGTAGAGGTTCTGGGCGCCGTCGGCGTTGGCCAGCTGGCTGTTCCATAAGCCGCGGGGCAGGGTGAAGCGGTAGTCGGTGCCGTACAGCCAGTCGGAGCGGAAGCCCCACGTGGGCAGGGTAGTGCCGCTGGTCACGACCGGGCGCTCGAAGCGGACCCACGCCTGCTGCATCAGGAACTCATTGGCCCGATCGGTCCAGACAACCGGGGAGTTATTCTGGGCGACCGAGCTGGCGTTGTACGAGCCCTCCACCCAACCGTACAGTTGCATGCGATGGCCGTCGAGCAGGTAGCCAGGCCAGGTGCCTTGCAGGCAGCGCATCAGCAGCCAGCGGTCGGGCGGGGCCGGTGGGGGGGGCGGCTGCTCGGCCGGCTCGACCACCGGCTTCTCCTCCTCTAACGGTGGCTCCGGCGGCACCGGCTCGACCACCTGGAACAGGACGGGGCGGACCGGCGGCGGGGCCGGCTCCAGGGCGGCGAGGTTCCCCGCCGGCGCGGTCCCCGGCTGCCCGATGGACAGGGTGACCCCGATGAGCAGGTAATGCAGCATAGCAACCTCATGTCGGCCAGGTTACGGAGGAAACGGGCCGCTCGCTTGGCGCCGAGAGGTGGGGAGAGGGGCAGGATGGAGGGCCTGCCGAACCGACGGCGCCGGTCGCGGTTTCGCTGAGCACTGTTTCGGGTTTTCGGGTCGTACTTGATCATCCCGACGTGCCAGCAAGGCAGTCCCGCCGCCGCTAACACCTGCTTCCACCCGCACCACCGCGAAACTTTGCCCCGCTTCGGACATGCCGGAGTGGCCCAGACCAGGCATGCTGCCCTCGGGGGAGCAGCCGGCGAAGCTGCCTACAAAGAGTGCATTCTTGCCGACTTGCCGGGCAGCGGGAGCAAGGTCCGGTCGCGGCGGTTTCGGACGTGGCGTCACCATTACTGCTTGCCACAGAAAGGGTTGCTCCCTCGCGCCGCAGAGAGAATCCTTCTGGCATACCAATTGCAAAAAGGGTGGACCACGGCCGCCCATCCTTTCGCAAAGGGGTCTTGGGGGCGGCGGCGAAGGGTTTGTTGTCCGTGAGGAGGGTAACAAGGTGAGACGCACGCAATCCTCTCCCTTGCTTGCGTTGGTAGTGGTGGCGCTGCTTGTCGGCGCCGGCCCCTGTCTGGCAAATGACGCCGCTCCGGCCCCCCAGGCTGAATTAGCCGACCAACTCAAGGAATTGAAAGACGGGGTCGCTGATGCCCGGGTCAAGGGAGACAGCGCCTGGATGCTCATTTCCAGCGCTCTGGTCATGCTGATGGTGCCGGGGCTGGCATTGTTCTACGGCGGTATGGTC
>DATLYH010000276.1:0-9467 GCA_035575035.1 Gemmataceae bacterium | reverse complement strand
TTTTTGTTGCAGGGGGATGTGTTTACGCGGGATGTGATTGCGACGTGGATTTGGTACAAGCGGGAGAAGGAGGCGGATGCCATCCGGCTGCGTCCGCATCCGTATGAGTTTGCGCTGTACTTTGACATCTGAAACAGCCCGGCGTAGGAGGCGGTTGGTGCAATCGGCGGCCTGAAGCTGCCTGGGGTAACCAGTGCGGCTTCAGGCCGCGATCGTTTAGCTCCGACCGCACTCCGGACATCAAACCGCGTCCGGCGGAGCGCGCCAGGTGCATTTGCCGGATTGTATCGGTTTTAGCGGTTAGTCAAAACGATGAAGGAGAAAAAGGTGTAACAAGCGAAGGCGGAGGCTGGCCCGGCAATCGGGTTACGACCTATAGTGGTGCCTGCCCGCGGTCCTTGGAGGGGGGTAATGATGTTGGGTGATGCCCGCTCTCGGGGCCGTGCCGTGTGCGCCAGGTCGGTAACCTGACCGAGAGGTCCATGATTGCCCCGCGTGAGCAAGAGCGTATTCTGGTAGTGGCGCTGCGTCAGGAACGGCAGCGGCTGATGGAGGTATTCGCTGGCCCCGTGTTCCCCGGCTGGGAGGTGCTGGAGGCGGACAGCCTGGAGGCCGCCTTGTCGGTGCTGGAGAGCATCGCTTGCGATGTGGTCCTGGTGGACCAGGGCGTTTGTCGGCCCGGGTTCGGTCCTGAGCTGGCCTCCCTGGGCAGCGGGTGTGAGACGGCCCTGTTAGTCCTGGCCGATGCGGAGCCGGAAGTAGTCGCCGAGGCCCTGGAGCACGGCGCGAGGCAGTGGCTTCCCCGCGAGGAGGCCCTGAACCATCCCGGCTTGCTGCTGGCCGCCCTTCATCAGGCCCGGCGCTGGAACCGCCTGGCCCAAGAATGCCGGCTGGCGGGCGAAGCGCTCCAGGAGTGCCGGCGGCAGGTCAACCGGTTGGTTGGGCTGCTATGGGAGGCGGGACCGGTCGATACGCGCACCCGCTGGTTTACCCAGCGCTACATGCTGGAGCGTTTGCAGGAGGAGGTCGCCCGGGCCGAGCGCTATCGCACGCCGCTGGCCGTGGCCCTCGGCTTCGCCGCCTCGGGCTCTCCGGACAGGCCCTCGCCGATCCTGGGGATGGCCGACCGGCTGGCGCGGGCCAAGCGCCGCGCCGACGTGGTTGGCCACTACGGCCGGGACGGCTTCATGCTCCTGTTGACGCACACTTCGAAGGAGGGCGCGGTGGCCTGTTGCCGCCGCTTGAAGGACTTGCTCGAACAACCGCCCCATCCAGTCATCGCTTACTTCGGCGTGGCTAGCTTGTCGCCGCAGACGCCGTCCGCCCGGAGCCTGCTCAGCCAGGCCGAAGGATGTCTGGAAAAGGCCCGGACCGCCGGCAGCGATCGGGTCGTGTACTGAGCCCGAGCTGCTCAAGGGCCCCCCGGCGGTGCGTCGAGTACCTCGCGGACCTTCCGGGCCAGAGTTGCGGGCGTGAATGGCTTTTGCAAGAAGGCCGTGCCCGCCGGCACGCCGTGCCGCACCACGGTTTCGTCCGTGTAGCCGGAGCAGTACAACACCTTGATCCCCGGACACAGGACTGCCAGCTGCTCGGCCACCTGCCGGCCGCTCATCTTCGGCATGACGACATCGGTTATCACCAAGTGCAGCGGCCCGGTATGCTGCTGCGCCAGGGCCAGCGCCTCCGGGCCATTCCGGGCTTCCAACACCTGGTAGCCGCTCGCCTCCAGGGCCGCCCGGGCCAGTGCCCGGACCTCGTCCTGATCCTCCACGAGCAGGACTGTCTCGGAGCCGCCCGGCACCGGAGCCGGCGCCGGGGCCGGCGCTGCCGAGGGGACCGGCTCGGCCAGCCGCGGCAGGTAAATCTTGAAAGTGGTGCCGCGGCCCAACTCGCTGTAGACCTCGATATGGCCCCCCGATTGCTTGACGGTGCCGTAGACCATGGCCAGCCCCAGGCCGGTCCCCTTGCCGGCTTCCTTGGTGGTGAAGAACGGTTCGAAGATCCGCGCCTTGGTCGCCTCGTCCATGCCGCAGCCGGTGTCACTGACCGCCAACAGCACATAGAGGCCCGGCTGTACTTCGGGGTGCAACCGGGTGTACGACTCGTCGAACGCGGCATTGTGCGTCTCAATGGTGAGCCGGCCGCCGTGCGGCATGGCGTCGCGGGCGTTGATGGCCAGGTTCAACAAAACCTGCTCCAGCTGGCCGGGGTCCGCCTGAATGCGGCCAAGGTCCGGTTCCAGGACAATGGCCAGCTCCACATCGGCCCCAAGGAGCCGGCGCAGCAAGCGCTCGGTCTGGCGGATCAGCGCGTTCAAGTCGAGCGGCCGCGGCGCCAGGACCTGCTGGCGGCTGAAGGCCAGAAGCTGGCGGATCAGGGAAGCGGCCCGCTCGCCGGCATAAAGGACCTGTTCCAGCATCGGCCGAGCCGGGGCATCAGGGGGCAACTGAGCCAGTACCAGGTCGGCGTAGCCGGTGATAACGGTGAGGAGGTTGTTGAAGTCGTGGGCGATGCCGCCGGCCAGCCGCCCTACCGCCTCCATCTTCTGCGCTTGCCGCAGCTGCTCCTCCAGCCGTCGATGCTCAGTGATCTCGGCCCACACCGCCACGGCGCCGGTGACGGCCCCCGCTTCGTCCAGCGCCGGATCGAGGGTCGCCCGAAACCACCGCGAGCCCAGGCCCACCTCGGCCACCTGCCGGCGTCCCGCTTCTGGGGCGTGCCACTCGGGGAAGTTAACCACGTCCGGTCGATCGCGCAGGATCTCGGGATAGGCGCGGCCAAGCAACTCCTGGGGGGGTACGCCAAGAAGGTTGGCCATCGCCTGGTTGCAGCGGATGATTCGCCCGGCCCGGTCTAGCAGGCAGATGCCGTCCCGGACGGCGTCGAAGGTGGTCTGCCACTGTCGGGCTGCTTCCGAAGCGGCCCGCTCGGCACGGTGGGCCCGAAGAAGGGCCTTCAACTGGGCGAGCAGCTCGGCCGGATCGACTGGCTTGGTCAGGTAGGCGTCGGCGCCCCCTTCCAGTCCCTGCACCCGGTCGCCGCTGCTGGTGAAGTGCCCGGAAAGCTGGATGACGGGGAGGGCTGCCGTGGCAGGATCGGCCCGGATCCGGCGACAGACCTCGAACCCGCTGACATCCGGCAGCCGCACGTCGAGCAGCACGGCGTCCGCCTGGGGGGCCAGGCGGAGGGCCTCGGCACCCGTGGCTGCCTGAAGGACGCGGAAGCCTTCCGCCTGAAGGATATAAGCAGTGGTCTCGCGATTGGCGCTGTCGTCATCGACGTGCAAAATGGTAGCCGATGGCTGGACGGACATGACGGATCTCGCAGGGCGCAAGGCGTCGGCGCAACAAAAGGCCCCCCTGACCCGGCATGGGTCCTGGAGGCTCCGTTGCGCTCCGGCAGAATTGCTCTCTCAAACCCTGAGGGAGAAGTAGGGGAACTGTCCCATCCCAACCTTAGTACATGCGGAAGACTTGTCAAATGCGGGTTTGGGGGGAATTGTGCGGGCTGCTGAGCATCTGGACACCAAGACGATTCACCCCTCCAAGTAAAGATGGTGTTCAAGGGCACACGTAACGCCGGCGCAGGCAGAGGGTTCGTTGTGACAAAATGAGAAATCAAACCAGCGGCAGGGCGATCCGCCCCTGCTTGGTAGCCGCTTCGCCGGCCGCCGGGGCGGCAGGGAACCGGTCCTCGACGGCCACGCCGATCTGTTCGCTGGTCACCACCGTGCCGAACAGGGTGAAGGCCGTCGCCTCCTCGACCTTCACCTGCACTGTCTGGCCAATCAGCCGTTCGTTCCCCTCGAAGACGACGATGTGGTCGGTGCGTGTTCGGCCGGTGAGCTGGACCGGCCCGGTTTCATCGGGGTGCTTCAGGGCGTTCTTACTTGGCCCCTCAACGAGCACCTCGACGGTTTGCCCAATCCATCGGCGGTGGTCCGCCAGGCTGACGGCGTTCTGGATCGCCAGCAGGTCGTTGTTGCGCCGCCGCTTGACTTCCTCGGGCACGTCATCGGGGTACAGCTCGTCGGCCTTGGTGCCGGGGCGGGGGCTGTACTTGAAGATGAAACTGTTCTTGAAGCCGGCGGTACGCACCAGGTCGCAAGTCCGCTGGAACGACTCCTCTGTCTCGCCGCAGAAGCCGACGATGAAATCGCTGGAGATGGCGACGCCCGGCACCCGCTCCCGGCAACGCGCCAGCATCTCACGGTAATACTCCACCGTGTAGAGCCGTTTCATCCGCCGAAGCACCTCGTTGCAGCCCGACTGCGCCGGCACATGGAGATAAGGACAGACCTTGGGCAGCTGGCGCACGGCGTCGAGCAGGTCGTCGGTCATGTCGCGCGGGAAGTTGGTGATGAACTTAATGCGTTCGATGCCGGCGGTGTCGTGGATGCGAGCCAGCAGGTCGGACAGGCGGAAGCGCCGGCCGTCGCCGCAATCATACTTGTAACTATTGACCGTCTGGCCGAGGAGAGTGACTTCTTTGCACCCCTCGTCGGCGAGTTGGCGGACCTCGGCAGCGATGTGCTCGGGGTGGCGGCTTTGTTCCGGGCCGCGGACGCGGGGGACGATGCAGTAGGTGCAGAATTTGTCGCAGCCGATCATGACGCGGACATACGCTTGGAAGCGGTTCGGCCGCATCGACGGGTCGCGGAGCGGGTCATAGCTCTCGAAGCTGCGCTCGACTTCGGGGCGCGAGGCCGCCTTGCGGTCGAGGCTGAGGGCGAGCTGCGGCCGGCCGGTGCGCTGGACCGCGGCGATCAGCTCCGGCAGGCGGGCGAGCTGGCCGGTGCCGCAGACGATATCGACATGGGGCGCCCGGCGGCGGATAAGGTCCTGGTCTTTCTGGGCCATGCAGCCGAGGACGCCGATGACCTTGCTCGGATGGCGGCGCTTGTGGGCCCGGAGCCGGCCAAGGGCGCTGTAGATTTTGTCCTCGGCATGCTGACGGACACTGCAAGTGTTAAAGAGAATGACATCGGCCTCGGTCGGCGAGGGGGTCAACTCGTAGCCCTGGCGGCGGAGGGCACTGACGACCAACTCGCTGTCGAGCACGTTCATCTGACAGCCGACGGTTTCGAGGTAGAGTTTCCGGGGCATCGAATGACAACCCTGATGTTAGACAACTTAGGGCGCTGTTTTCCTTGGAAATCAACTGATAGCAGCGAAGAAACAGCCAAGGCCGACCAGAAAGGAGAGCCAACCAACACCGCCCAGAATCATCCCTACACGGATGCGTCGGAGTAGCCATTTCGCCCGCTCGTTGCTCTCTGCCCAGGAAGGTACATCAGACAACCACGTCCAGAACAGTCTGTTTCGGGCTGCTAAACCCGAAAAGAACCTTGTGCCAGCCGGCATCCAGAAGAAGCCGATCGGTTTGCCGTCCTGGCGCCAATGCTCGGAATGATCGGTGTATTCTATACGCAGCAAATTGTCGAAGGCCAGGAACGCCATGACGACGCCTATTGCCATCACGAAGAAAGGAACAATGAAAACGAATGCGAGCATTTCTACCCTAATTTCCTCGATAACCTCGCCCAGTGGCCGCCGGCCGTGTGGTAACTCATTGCGCAAGTTGCGCCGTTTAGGACCCCTTGCGCTTCCGCTTCTTCTGGCGCAACCGAGCCAACTCCTCCTCCAGGGCACGAATGCGCTCCTCCGCCTTGCGTGCGGCCCTTTCCGCCTTGGCTAGTTTCTCAACCGCTGTCTGGGCTTCCTCCGGGCGGGCGTAGGGAGTG
This sequence comes from Gemmataceae bacterium, assembly GCA_035575035.1. Lineage (GTDB taxonomy): Bacteria > Planctomycetota > Planctomycetia > Gemmatales > Gemmataceae > DATLYH01. Next base: position 3,724 of record DATLYH010000276.1, on the reverse strand, counting down.
CCCGTCTGAGCGTTCAAGACACGTACCTGTCCATCGGGGTCGATAACGACGCGGAAGCCGAAGGAACTCGTTATCCCGCCGTCGGCATCCTGCTCGTCCACCCAGCTGCCATCGGGCCGCCGTCGCTTCAAGAGGAGTCGCTCCGGCAGAAACTTGCCGGTCACATCCACCAAGATGTACTCCCGGCATCCTAGTCTGGAGTAGATCCTCGGCTTCTGGGTTAAATCTTTCTGCTGGTGGGTACGCTCGGATAAGACCTCAATCACCAGCGAAGGAGCAGGGCCGTCTGTTCCAACGCGATAAGAGCTGACGTCATTGGGCAGCGCTCGAGTTGGAGTCACAATCATGACATCGGGCGAAACATAAGCCTTGGGTCGTCGCGGCTGATAATGCAGGTTGAGGTCGGTGAAGACCCGCTCCGGTCCCTGCCCGCCCAGGTGAAACTGAAGCCCGTAGAACAAGATGTCGGCGGTTCGCGTGTGGATGTCCGAATCTCCCATGTCTTCCTGCCCTTCATCCTCGTACAGGATCGGAAGATCGAACCATCCATCCGCCGGGAGGTCAGCGACAGCGCCGCGTTTAGGCGCCTCGGTCTTCGTTGTTCCCCGGGTTTTCGTTGTCCCCTTCATGTTCTGCTCCTATAGCGTTCGTCGCCGCAGCCGGGCCCAGTAGCCGCCGTCCGCCGGCCGGCCCGGCACCTGCTCCTCCTCTGCCTCCAACGTCAGCTCGGGCAGGCCCTGCAAAACCGCCGCCACCACGCCGCGGTTCTCCTCCGGCTCGATGCTGCACGTCGAGTACACGATCGCCCCGCCCGGCTTGATCCGCTCCCCCGCTTGCAACAGCAGCTTGGTCTGCAAGGGCACCAGATGGCGGAAGTCGTCCGGCTTTAGCCGCCAGCGTGCCTCGGGGCGCCGGCCAAGCACGCCGGTGTTGCTGCATGGCACGTCCACCAGGATAGCGTCAAACGGGCCGGACGGCGGCTCCTCGTACTTCCTCTCCTCCGGCGTGCGGGGAGATGGGGAAGATGGCGGATGCAGCGGGTACGGCTCAATAATGGTGATCCCCAGCCGCCGGCCCAGCTCGACCACCGTCCGCAGTCGGCGCTCGTCCACGTCGCAGGCAATGATCCGCCCCTCGTTACGCATCAACTCGGCCAAATGCGTCGTCTTGCCGCCGGGAGCCGAGCACAGGTCCAGGACACACATCCCCGGCTCTGGCGCCAGGGCCGACGCCACGCGCATCGCTGACTGATCTTGCACCGTGAACCACCCCTCGGGGTAGCCGGGCAACTCGCGGACCGCAGCGTGCTCCGCCAGCCGGACCGCCTGCGGATGTTCCCCAGGCTCTGCCACGATCCCTGCCCGGGCGAAGGCAGACAGCAGCGCTTCCCGGGTTGTGCGCAGCGGGTTAACGCGCAGCCAGAGCGGCGCAGGACCGGCAAACCAGAAGCCCAGGCGCAGGCACTCGTCCCATGGATATCGTTCGCGCCAGCGCAGCACCAGCCAGCGCGGCAAGGAGAACGCGGCCGAGAGGTATTCTACCGGACGGCCCTCCGGGTCGGGAAGCACAGGTCGGGTCAGCCGGCGATACTGGCCTCCTTCCAGCGGCAGGGCGTCGGTGGCCGGTGCAGCGGTGCGCTCGTCGGTCACCAGGCTGGCGCAGCTGCGCAGCACGCCATTGAGGAAACCCTTGCCTCGCGGCCGGCCGAACAACGCGGCCAGCTCGACGGTTTCATGGATGGCGGCGTGCGGTGGGATGTGCGTCAACAGGGCGAGTTGGTAGGCCCCCAGGCGCAGGGCCTCCCACAACCACGGCTCGACCTGGTGCGGCTGCCGTTTGACCAAGGGCCGAAGCAGAGCGTCGAGGGTGCCGCGGCGGCGGAGTACACCGTAGGCCAGCTGCGTGGCCAGTCGGCGGTCGGCCGGCTCCAAGGGCGCCTGCGCCAGGGCCTTTTCAAAGACCTCTTGCACAAAGGCGTCGCCCGTGCGGCAGGTCAGCAGGACCTGCAGCGCCAGGCTGCGGCCCGTATGCCGAGGGCCCATGAAACGAGGAACGGTGGTCTTCATGACTTTTCCGGGCCGAAGTGGTCCCCTTCCCGGGGCGGGTGGCCGCGGAGGAACTCGGCGGCGGCCATGCGCCGCTTGCCGGCCGGCTGCAATTCCGTCACCTCGACGACGGTCCGCTCCTCCGGCGAAACCAGGCCGGCCGCCACCAGGAGCGCCCCCGGCCGCCGGGAGTCGGTGAAGATGGTGCCCGGGGCGGCCGACGGGTCATGACGCACCGGGAAAGGGACGGCCCGGGTGATGAGCACCCGCAGCGGCGGCTGGCCGGCCCGGTGCAGGAAGGTGTACGCCGTCGGCCACGGCTGCATGGCGCGGACGTGGTTGCAAACCTGCGCCGCCGTGCGGGTCCAGTCGATCAGGCCGTGCTCCTTGGTCAGCTTGGGCGCCCGGGTCGCCAGCGCCTGGTCCTGCTTGACCCCCTGAACGGTGCCCGCAGCGATCTGGTCGATGACCCGGACGACCAGCCGGGCGCCGAGCGGGGCCAGCCGGGCTTCCAACTCGCCGGCCGTCTCCTCGGGTCCAATGTCGATCGCCTCCTGGGCCAGCATATCGCCGGCATCAAGATGGACCGACATCTTGATGATGGTCACGCCGGTGCGGGTCTCGCCGTGGTAGATGGCCCAGGCGATCGGGGCAGCCCCGCGGTACTTCGGCAAGAGCGAGGCATGGACATTGATGCCGCCGTGCCGCGGGACCGACAGCACGTCGTTCGACAGGATTTGTCCATAGGCGGCAACGACCAACAGGTCGGGCGCCCACTCCTTCAACCGGGCGACCCCTTCGGGGGTGTTGATGCTCTCCGGTTGGTAGACGGGGATATGGTGCTCCTGAGCGATGGTCTTCATGCCGCGGCCGGTCTGGCGGGTGGAGCCGCGCTCCTGACCAGCAGGGCGGTCCGGCTGCGTCACCAGGCCGACGACCTGATGCGGACTGGCCAGCAGAGCTTCAAAAGTGGGCTCGGCGAAGGTGCCGGTGCCCATCATCACAAGGCGCATGATGTCCGATTCTTTCCTAGAGAGGGGCGCTCATAGGAGGGGCGGCTCGCTGCCGACCGCCGGCGCCGGCGCGACGGGCGGGTTGAGCAGTTCCTCCTCCAGCGCCGCCAACTGCTTGACGATCTCGGCGTCCGGCGGGATCTCGCCGCGCTCCTGGGCCTTGCGGTAGTCGCGCTCGAACTCGCGGAGCATTCCCCGGCTGGCGAGTTGGCCGATCAGCCCCATCTTGTCGATAAACAGCACGCCGTGCAGATGGTCGATCTCATGTTGCAGCACCCGGGCCCTCAGGTCGCTACCGTCGATCTCGACCAGCTTGCCCTCGAGGTTGTACGCGCGGACCTTCACCGTCTTGGCACGGCGGACCTTCTGGTACAACTTGGGAAAACTCAGGCACCCTTCCTCCGCCTCGACCGACCCCTTGCGCTCGACGATCACCGGGTTGATACAGACCAGCTCGTGCTCCTTCTGCTGCGGGTCGGCGGTGTCGTTCATCACGAGCATCTGATAAGGCAGGGCGACCTGGTTGGCGGCCAACCCCAGGCCGTGGGCCTCGTACATCAACTCGAGCATCTGGGCGGCGTGCTGTCGCACCCGGTTGTCGATGCTCGTCAGGGGCCTGGCCTTGTGGCGCAGGGCAGGATGCGGGTACTTGACAATCTTCATTCC
>DATLYH010000275.1:0-8226 GCA_035575035.1 Gemmataceae bacterium | reverse complement strand
TGGAGCGGTATCAGAAGCAAGTGCGTGGTCCCAAGAAGCCTCGCCCGCGAAGAGCGCGTTTCACCAAAGCCAAACACGTTGCAACTGCCCGGCTCCTGGCCCAGGAGAAGAGCAGAAAATGACACCTTCAAAGGGCTGCCTTGGCTCACCCTAACCTGGTGACGGTCTACGGCGCGGGCAAAAGTGGGCCGTACTGCTGGGTGTCGATGGAGTTGGTCGAAGGGGAAAGCCTGACGGAGGTGATCCGGCGGATCGGCGTGGCCGGGATGCTCGACTGGCGGCACGCCTACCGGGTGGCGGTGCACATCGCCCGGGCCCTAGACTACGCCCACGGCAACAACATGATCCACCGTAACATCACGCCGGCGAACATCCTGATCCGGGCCGAGGACAAGGTGGCCAAACTGGGCGATCTGATGCTGGCCAAGGCACTGGAGGGAACGCTGGCCTACCAGATCACCCGGCCGGGTGAACTGGTCGGCGATGTCAACTACATGTCGCCGGAACGGACGCGGAGCCAGTCGGCGGAGGTGGACAGCCGCAGTGACCTGTTCAGCCTGGGGGCGACAGTGTACGCGCTGCTGACGGGCAAGCCGCCGTTTGCCGGGCAGACGCTGGTGGAGACGGTCAGCAAGATCCGCAACGCCGAGCCGGTGAGGCCGACCAAGGTGCAGCTGTCGATCCCGGGGCTGTTCGAGGGGGTGGTGCTGCGGCTGCTGGCAAAGCGGCCGGAGGAGCGCTACCAGACGGCGGCGGAGCTGCTCGATGAGCTAGAGCGCGTGGGGCGATACACAGGCGCCACCGCATGAACAGAAGCCGCCTCGGGGGCCGTGCCCCCTTGCAAAGCGAGGCTGCCTTTTTAAGATGACACTTCGCAGACGCCGTCGGGACGCGGCCGGGAGAGTATCGGCACTCCTGCCCGCCCTTGTGCCCGCCGGCACCCACCCCAACCTTCCGGACCCCTTACCCTGACCGGCTTACCCCGGGGGCCATAGAAAAACTGCCGCGGGATCGTTCGCTAACCCCTTGAGTATGAGGAGGAGTCATGAGACTGAATGCACGAATGGCGGCGATCGGTGCTGCCTTGGCGGTGGCAATTTGGTTCCTGACCACCCCGCTGAGCGGCCGCCAGGCCGACGAGGAGAAAGTGGCCAAGGAAATCCGCGAGATCCTGTTTAAGCTGGCCGATGCCATCGAGAAGAACAATGCGGCCGAGACCTCGAAGCAGACCGAAGCGCTGAAGAAGTACGACCTGCTGCCGATCATGCAGCAGATGAAGTTGCGGGCCAACGGCGGCATCGGCATCGGCAGCCCCGGCACTGTCACGCCTGACGGCATCGAAGCGAAGTTGATCGGCATGGCCCGCAAGCCGTTGCCGGCCGGCGAGCTGAACAAGGCGGGGCCCGACCTGGCCCGGGCGGCGTACATCATGGCAGCGATCGCCGAGGTGACCAAGAGCAAGAGTCCGGTCAAGACAAAGATGGGGGAGAAAGATCCCAAGGACTGGGCCAAGTGGACCGAAGACATGGGCAAGTTTGCACGGGAGTTGGCCAAGGCATCCCAGGCCAAGGACGCTGCCCAGGTCAAGGCGGCCGCCACCAACCTTAACAGCACTTGCAACAACTGCCACGGCGTCTTCCGCGATTAAGCGACGGCGCTTCTGGGGAGTGCGGCGAGGGCTCGCCGCTTGGGGATGAAAGAATCCCAAGCAGCGATCCTTCGCCGCACTCCCAAGATGGTCCCGACCGGCTCTTCGGAGTTGATGGCCCTTCTTCCTGTCCAGGGTAAGGCAGACGGGAGCTTCCCTCCGCTGCGGAGAATCAATCCCCATGAAGTGCCTGGTCACCGGCGCCGCCGGGTTCATCGGCTCGCACCTGTGCGAGCGGCTGCTGCAACTGGGCCACCAGGTGGTCGGCCTCGACGCCTTCATCCCCTACTACCCGCGCCCCATCAAGGAAGCCAACCTCGCTGCGATCCGGTCTCATCCTGCCTTCGCCTTCCATGAAGTGGACCTGCGCAGCGATCCCCTGCCGCCGTTGATGGCCGGCGTGGAGGTGGTCTTCCATCTGGCGGCGATGGCAGGTCTGCCGCGAAGTTGGACCGACTTCGACCTCTACGAAAGCTGCAACGTCACTGCCACCCAGCGCTTGCTGGAGGCGGTCCGATCGCTGACCGGCCTGCGGCGCTTCATCTATGCCTCGACCTCGTCGGTCTACGGCCGCTATGCCTCGGGGGACGAATCACTGCCGACGCGGCCCATTTCCCCTTATGGTGTGACCAAGCTGGCGGCCGAGAGCCTGGCCCGCGCCTACGCCGAGGAGCGCGGCCTACCGCTGGTGGTGCTGCGTTACTTCTCGGTCTACGGCCCGCGGCAGCGGCCCGACATGGGCTACTACAAGTTTGTGCGGGCGATGCTCGACGGCCAGCCGGTGACAGTCTTCGGCGATGGCATGCAGGTGCGCGGCAACACCTACATTGATGATTGTGTGGAGGCGACAGTAGCGGCACTGAACGCCCTGCCCGGCGAGACCTATAACGTCGGCGGCGGCGAGGCGGCAACGGTCTGGGATATCCTGCGCCGGCTGGAGCGGATCATCGGCCGGCCGGCCGACGTCCGCCGGGAGCCGGCCCGCGCCGGCGACCAGCGCTACACCAGCGCCGACACCGGCAAACTGACCCGGCACCTCGGCTGGCAGCCGCGCGTCGGATTGGACGAGGGACTGGCAAGACAAGTAGAATGGCAGCGGCAGGGGGGGTAAAAAGGAAGCTCCTGGAGGGCAATCCATGAGCTGGGATGATCACGACCGCGCCGCCGGCTCGAACAGCGGCGACCGTTTGATCCCCAGCCGGTCCAACCAGTACTCCCCCACTACTCCCAGCGTCCCCAGGCCGTACTTCACGCTCCGCCGGAAGTTGATGCTGCTCGCCTCGGCAAAATAGCGCACCGGCACCGGGATGTCCCCCAGTCGGAAGCCGAACCGCACTGCCTGCACCAACAACTGCGTGTCGAAGACGAAGTCGTCGGAGTTGCGCTCGAAGGGAATGGTCTCCAGCACCTCGCGGCGGTAGACCCGGAAACCGGAATGGAAGTCGCCCAGGTTCTGCCCCAGGGCCAGGTTTTCGATCGCGGTCAGGACACGGTTGGCGAGGTACTTCCAGACCGGCATACCGCCGGCCAGGGCCTCGGCGCGGGAGCGGATGCGGCTGCCCAGCACTACATCGCAGATCCCCAGCTCGATGATGCCCACGGCCAACGGGATGACCCGGCTGTCGTATTGATAGTCGGGATGGATCATCACGATGATGTCGGCCCCGTGCTCCAGGGCATGGCGGTAGCAGGTCTTCTGATTGCCACCGTAGCCCCGGTTCTCGGGATGCTCGATCACCGTCAACCCCATCTCGCGGGCAATCGGAACCGTGCGGTCCTTGCTGCCGTCGTCTACCAGGATCACTTCGTCCACCGAGCCGACCGGCACGTCGGCCAAGGTGGCGGCGAGGGTCAGCTCGGCGTTGTAGGCCGGCATGACGGCGATAACCTTCTGTTGCCGCGGCGGCCTCCGGTCCGATTCGGGGGCGGTGATCCGCTCCACCCGGAAGATTTCGCGCTGCAAGTCGAGATGTGGCCCTTTGAGTTCAGGCATGGCATCAGTCCGTGGTCAGTGGCTCGTGGGGAAATGCCGAATGACGAAGGACGACAGGGGGATAGGGGGGGACTCACTCTCTGCTGGGAGAGAACCCACGGGGTGCTGACATCGGCAGCTGGCCGCTCGCTGCCCCCCTCCTTCGTCATTGGGAATTCGGTGCTTCGTCATTCTTTCGTCATTCGGGCTTCGTCATTTTACCGCGGCCTGGTCGGCCGTGGGCGACTTGTCGGACTCGGTTGCAGGGACGGCTCGCTCCAGGGCCACCGAGCCGGGCACCAGCTTGGGGCCGGGCAGGTGCTGCTCCAGCAACTGCTGTAATTCTGCCCCGTCAATAACCTCCTTCTCGATCAGGCGCTGGGCCACGGCCACCAGGGCCTGGCGGCGCGACTGCAAGATGGCGCGCACTTCCTGGGTGGCGTCGTCGATGATCTTGCGCACCTCCAGGTCGATCTCCCGAGCGGTCTGCTCGCTGTAGCGGCACTCGCCGTCGCCGACAGGGACGCCGTTGAGGAAGCCGGGACCGCCCTGTTCCTGATAGCAGACCCGGCCCAACCGGCTCATGCCGAACTGCGTCACCATGCTGCGGGCGATTTCGCTGGCCTTCTCCAGGTCGTTGCTCGCCCCCGTGGAAACCTCGTGGAAGATCAGTTCCTCGGCAATGGTGCCGCCCAGGAAGACCTTGATGTGGCTCTCCAGCTCCGAGCGCGTGGTCAGGTGGCGGTCATCCTCGGGCCGGCGCAACACGTAGCCACCGACGCCGATGCCGCGCGGGATGATCGAAATCTTGTGCACCGGGTCGGTGTTGGGCAGGGCGCAGGCCACCAGGGCATGGCCGGCCTCGTGGTAGGCGACGCGCTGCTTCTCCTCGGCCTGCATAATCCGGCTCTTGCGCTCCAGGCCGATGGCGGCCCGTTCGATGGCCTCGTCGAATTCGGCCATGGTGACCACATCCTTGTATCGCCGTGCCGCCATCAGCGCCGCTTCATTGACCAAGTTGGCCAGATCAGCCCCGACCGAGCCCGGCGTCAAGGCGGCCACGCGGCGCAGGTCCACATCGGCGCCGAGCTTGACATGGCGGGTATGCACCTTGAGGATGGCCTCGCGGCCGTTGACGTCGGGGCGGTCCACCACCACAGTCCGGTCGAACCGGCCGGGACGGAGCAGGGCGGGGTCGAGCGTCTCGGGGCGGTTGGTTGCCGCCATGATGATGACACCGCGGTTGGAGTCGAAGCCGTCCATCTCGACCAGGAGTTGGTTGAGCGTCTGCTCGCGCTCGTCGTGGCCGCCGATGACCGCCCCGGTACGGGCCTTGCCCAGAGCGTCCAGCTCGTCGATGAAGATGATGCACGGGGCATTGTTCTCGGCCTGGGCGAAGAGGTCGCGCACCCGCGCAGCGCCGACGCCGACAAACATCTCGACGAAATCGGAGCCGCTCAGGCCGAAGAAGGGAACCTCGGCCTCGCCGGCCACCGCCTTGGCCAGCAGGGTCTTGCCGGTGCCGGGGGGACCGACTAGTAGCACCCCCTTGGGGATGCGGCCGCCCAGCGCCTGGTACTTTTCCGGCGTGCGCAGAAAATCAACAACCTCGCGCAGCTCGGCGACGGCCTCGTCAATGCCGGCCACGTCCTTGAAAGTGATCTGGAGGTCTTTCTGGGCGTAGAGTTTGTGCCGGCTGCGGCCGAAGGTCAACGGCGAGCCGCCACCTATGAACCAGCGGAAAAGCACGATCAAGGTGACGCCAAACGTGACGATCAAAACAAAGGAGAGCACTAGTGAGGAAAGGCTCTTGAACACCGATTCCTCTTCTTCGCCCTCGTAATCGACCGCCACCTGCCGGAGCAGGGCGTGCAGCTCGTGGTCCCCTTCCAGGCCGCGCCGCAGGGTGTGGAACGAAGTCACATGGACCTGCTTGCCGTTCTGCTCGCCGTCGGACACCGGGTCGGTAGTGACGATCTCGCCGCGGATGTCTTCCCGGCCGACCTTGATCTTCTGGAAAGTGACCGCCGGATTGCCGCGGGCGGCATTCAGGACTTGGATCAACTCACCATATTTCAGGGAAACGCTGCCGGGGTCGCGGCTGACGAGCCACAAGACACTGAAGCTGGCCAGCACGATAAGAAGCAGCCAGAAGCCGTTGCTGAGCCAGAAGCGGCCACGATCTTTGCCTCGCTTCTGCACCGATCCATCTCCTGGGGGTGATCGAGGGGTAGGGGAGGAGGCGCCTTAGCCTTCGGCCCTCGTGGGGGTCTTCCTTTAACTTTACGTGAGCCCCGGGGGGCGGTCAACGGCCCGGAGGCGTGAATCATTTGCATTCGGCCGCCGCCGTTTCAATAATGACGGTGCAATCTCTCACCTCCGAGGGTCGCCCACCATGGACATGATCCTCCTTGACTGGACGCGGATGGGGAAGTCGTACTGTTTGGCCGGCGTCGTGGCCGAGCGGGGCCGCTACCGCGTCGTCCGGCCGCTGCCCTCCATCATCGGCTGGCGCTTCGCCCGGCAGCTCGGCCTGCCGCCGGAGCGTGTCTGGAGCGAGACGCCGCAGACCGGCAACCTCGGCTCGGTCACGCTGCCGGTCGCCTGGGCTACGCATCAACCGGGACCGACGGGACCAGTGGCCTGGGCGGCGGTAGGAGCCGGATTGACATGGGGGACGGTGATCACCGGCGCGCCTTTGGTCGGCACCCGGAGCGTGAATGACGGGTGACCTTTGATATGAACCCGAAGCGACAGGACAGACTTTATCCCGTCGCTCGCATACCCGTTGAGGCGGAGCGGCCCGCGGTCAGGCTGGACGGCATGGGACCGTTTGTTAGCATGTACCTGCTGCGGAAGGATCGTTCCCCAAAGGAGGAGAGGGCCATGTGCGCGGTTGCGACTGATCAGCAAGTCCGCTACGCGGTTGTACTGGAAGACCGGCAGGTTGACATTCCCGGCTGGGTGAAGGACCTGGAGTCCTTCCGGCGGTGGATGGACACCGAGGAAGTCCCGGAAAAGACGCGGGCTTACTACCTCAAGGGCGTGGTGTGGATAGATATGAGCAAGGAGCAAGTCTTCAGCCACGGCCAGGTCAAGAACGAGTTTGCCTTCGTGCTGACGGGCCTGGTCAAGGCCGGCAGGCTGGGACTCTATCTTCCCGACGGCACCCTGCTGAGCAACGTGCCGGCGGACATTTCGGTCGGGCCGGATGGAACCTTCGTTTCCCACAAAAGCCTGAGGTCCGAGCGTGTCCGGTTGGTGGAAGGCGCGGAAGGCGGATACGTCGAGCTGGAAGGAACACCTGACATGGTTTTGGAAGTGGTCAGTCGAAGTTCCGTCCACAAGGATACCGAGGTGCTTCATCAAGCCTACTGGGAGGCCGGCATCCGCGAATACTGGCTGGTCGATGCTCGCCGTGAACCGCTGCGATTCGACATCTTCCGCTACACCGCCAAAGGCTACGTCGCTACCGCCAAGAAAGGCGGCTGGCTCAAGTCGGCGGTGTTCGGCAAGTCTTTTCGACTGACCCAGCAGACCGACGAGAATGGCTTACCAGAATATACGTTAGAAGTGCGCTGAACGGATTAACCGGACCGGGATGGCCCTCGGGCCGCTGGGGCCGGTGCGTTGACGCCCCATCGGGGGCGGCTTATGATGGGGCGGGCCCAGGGAGATTGCACTGATGCCATCCGGAGTCGAGCAACGGCGGCTCAGTGAGTTCGCCGCGATCGTCAAGTACGACGAGCCACTGGCCCCGTACACCTTCCTCAGGCTGGGCGGCCCGGCCGAGATGCTGGTGCAGCCGCGCTCCCGCGAGGAGCTATCGGCCGTGGTGCGGCGCTGCTTCCAGGACAAGATTCCCCTGCGCGTCCTGGGGAGCGGCTGCAATGTGCTGGTGCGCGATGAGGGGGTCCGCGGCGTCGTCCTGCGCCTCAGCGAGCCGTCCTTCACCCAGGTCACGGTGGAGGGCCGGTGCGTTCGGGCGGGGACCGGGGCGTCGCTGTCAGCCCTGATCTCACAGGCGGCCCGCCATGCCCTGGCCGGTCTGGAGACGCTGGTTGGCATCCCCGGTACGGTCGGCGGCGCCCTGCGCTGCAATGCCGGCGACCGCACCGGCGACATCGGCCAGTTCGTCCGCCGGGTCGAGGTGCTCGACAGCCGCGGCGAGGTGCAGATCCGCGAGCGCGACGAACTCCGCTTCGCCTACCACTGGAGCAACCTGGATGATCCGGTGTTGCTGGCCGGGGAGTTCGAGCTAGAGACGGAGGACCCCGACGCCATCGTCAAGCGGATGCGCAAGGCGTGGATCTTGCGGAAAGCGAGCCAGCCGCTTGGCTTTCAGGCAGCGGCCCGCTTCTTCAAGAACCCCCGTGGCCTGACCGCCGCCGCTCTCATCGAACAGACAGGTCTGGCCAAGACCCGCGTCGGCGGGGCCGAGGTCAGCGAGCGCGATCCGGGCTACATCGTGGTCCACCCCGGGGCCACTGCCCGCGACGTGCTGCGGCTGGTCGATCTGGTCCGCAGTCGGGTCCAGGAGCGCTTCGGCGTCGAACTGGAGCTGGAAATCACCGTCTGGTAAGACCAACCTGGTTTGGCCACGAGG
>DATLYH010000274.1:0-5779 GCA_035575035.1 Gemmataceae bacterium | reverse complement strand
CCGGCCCGCCGCTCCTTCCGGCAAAGGTGGAGGGAGCTGGAGCGGGAGGGCGAACAAGCGCAGTTCCCCCTCGCCCCTCGGGGAGGGGAGAGGGGTCGGGGGTGAGGGGAGAAGTAAGGTCGCCGGTCAGATGAAATCCTCGGGGACGTTGGGGTTGGCGGAGCGCAGGGCCGACTGGATCATCACAAACTCGCCGACGTTGTCCAGGGTGATCAGGCCGACCAGCTGGCCGTTGCGGACCACCGGCAGCGACCGACACTCGCAGTTCTGCAACCGGGCGAAGACACTGTCGAGCATCTCAGCGGGCTCGGCCGTCTGAAAATCGCGCTGCATCACCTCGCCGACTATCCCCTCCTCTCCCTGCTTCGACAGGGCCGTGATCAGGTCCGGCCGCGTCAGCACGCCGACCACCTTGCCGTCTTCAACGACCGGGAAGTCCTGCTGGAAGCCGGCCAGGATGTGCTCGACCGCCACACCCAACGAGTCGTTGGGCTTCAGGGTGCGAAAGTCGCGGATCATGGCCCGGCTGACCGGGATGCCCCCCAGGGCCCAGCGAATCTGGACCATGCTCGCCTCCTGGGCCGCCCCGATCCAGACAAACAGGGCGACAAAGATCAGGAAGGGGTTGGCAAACAGGCCGATGAACCCGAAGAGCAGGGCGATCCCCTGGCCGATGGACGCGGCGATCTGGGTGGCACGCAGGTAGTCCATCCGCAAGGCCAGCAGCGCTCGCAGTACACGGCCGCCGTCCATCGGGAAAGCCGGGATCATGTTGAACAACACCAGCATGACATTGATCACAAACAGCCGGGGGAGCAACTGTCCGCCTAACAGCAGCCCGGGATGGATTTCGTAGACCTCGGGAGAGACCCACATCCACCCGAAGAGAGCGGCCGCCAGCACCACGTTGACGGCCGGCCCTGCCAATGCCACGACCAGTTCCTGCTTGGGATCCTCCGGCATCCGCTCCAGCCGGGCGACGCCGCCGATGGGATAGAGCGTGATGTCCCGCGTCTGGATGCCGTAGCGCCGCGCGGCCAGCGCGTGCCCCAGCTCATGAAGGACGATGATACCGAACACGATGACGACGAATCCCATTTCCTGGAGGGCTGCCGTGATGTCGCCTTCCAGAGAGTAGCGGGCCAGCACAATCCAGCCGAGCAGCAGCAGGAAGGTGAAGTGGATGTAGACGCTGATGCCGGCGATCCGGCCGATTCTCCAGGACCAGGTCATGATGTCGGCTCCTCCCAGGCAAGACGTGCGCGGCGCTGGTGGGGCCGCTGGCCCGGCGGCCGGCGCCACCGGCGGCCCGACCGCCTCGCCGCGAGAAATCCCGCGCTTGTCCCGCACACCATCATTGTATGGTGCTGCCGGCTACCAGCGGATAAGGCCGGCAAGTCCCCCGATCAGGACCTGCTGCCGTACATCACCCAGCTGCCCCCTGAAAAGCGACAAGTTACAAGTAATCCAGCGGCAGGGCCACTTGTTACTTGTTACTTGTTGGCTGGTGCAGCTTCCGGTACAGCAAGCGGGCGCAGCCGGCGGCGCCGATGAAGCCAGTGTCGCTGCCCAGCAGGGCATAGCGGATCTGCGTCTTGGCGGCGGGCACCGGGAAGGCCAGCTCCCGGACATGATGGCGGATGCGCTCCAGGAACCCCTCGCCCGCTGCGATCATCCCGCCGCCGAAGACGATCATGTCGGGGTCAATGATGTGCATCAGATTCATGGCGCCGACCGCCAGGTAGTAGGCGGTGTCCTCGACGATCCGGGCGGCCAGTTCGTCGCCAGCGGCGCCGGCATCGAAGACATCCTTGGCGGTGATTTCCCGCCCCTGCCGGACCAGACTGTGCAGCGACGATCGGCCGCCGTCCTGTTCCAGGGCAGCCAGGGTGCGCTTGACGACGGCGGTAGCGCTGGCGTAGGCCTCCAGGCAGCCCCAGCGGCCGCAGCCGCACTGCAACGGATTGGTCATTTCAATCTTCATGTGGCCGACTTCGGCGCCGTGGCTGTGCTCCCCCTCCAGTACCATATCGCCGATGACGATGCCGCCGCCGATGCCGGTACCGAGCGTGAAGAAGACCATGCTGTGCGTCCCCTTGCCGGCACCAGCCCAGTGCTCGCCCAGAGCCGCGGCGTTGGCATCGTTTTGGAAGGCGGTCGGCAGCCGGAACCGGTCCTGGATATACTGACGGACCGGCACGTTCCGCCACGGCTTGAGGTTGGGCGGGTCGAGGATCATCCCGGCCGGGATGTCCATGGTCCCGGGGGTGGCCACGCCAATGGCCGCGATCTGGTCCAGGCGCAGGCCGGCCTGCTCGACCGCCAGGCGGATGGTTTCGCACATCCGCTCCAGGCCGTGTTCCTGGCCCTTGTGCGCCTCGGTGGGCAGGCTCACCGAGCCGAGCACTCGGGCGTTATCGTCCACCACGCCGGCCTTCATACTTGTCCCGCCGACATCAAGGCCGACAAAGAGAAGAGGCTGATTCATAAAGGTGACGGTAGGGTGAGGCAGTGAGGTTGCTCCAGGCGGAACCCATGCCGGTCCGCGCGGGGCTTCCCTCCCGGCAGGCGACCGGCCCGCTGAGAGCATTGTAGCTACTTGCCGGCCAGCGCGCAGCCTTTCGCTGTCGTCGGCGAGAAGTTCCTGAAACAACAGCGGCTGCACGTAGAGACTGCGGAACTGATGGAGATCGTCGGCATCCTGCACTTCAGCCCAGAACCGGTGCTTTGCCTGTGTAAACAGTGCCGACGTTTCAATGACAGCCGCGTTTACAACGAGCTCGACGAGCCGACGGCTGGCCTCATTGGGCCGCACAGGCAAGAGAGAGAGCGATGAAATATCCCTCCTCGCGCATGTAGTGAATGCACTTTTCCGCGTCCGCATCGCGAATCTCCAGGCGGCAGCGTCCCGCTCCCCGTCGCCGCCTCCTGCCGCCAAGCCGCTCCACCAGCTTCGCCGACGCGATCAGCAAGGCACTGGCTGGCTCACGCAGCACGGCACACCAAGTCACTCCAGCGACGGTTGACTAGGCCTTGCTCTGTCGTGGTGATGTAGGGCCGAGTGACCAGCCTTGTCTTGCCGCCATCCACCGTCAATTCCCGGCGAACGCGCTCGAGGTAAGGCCCCTGACCGGGCCCGGCGCGGGTTGAACCAGCCTGAAGCGACCAAAAGTCGCCCTGATTTCCAAGGAAAAAGCCCATTGCCGAAAACGACAATGGGCCTTCTGAGAAATCGAGTCGGGGCGACTGGACACGGTCAGAACATTTCCTTGCCAGCGTCCGGTATATCGGCGACAATCCGTGTCAGGCTGTGCCGGCAAGCAACCGAGGCTGCCTGAGCATGGCCCATCGTCCTGGTCGTCGGCAGTCGCGGCGGTCTGAGGCGTTAGCGGCGGCCTGAAGCGCGAAGCACATCATAACCGCCATGAGCGAGGTGACGCAGATCCTGGATGCCATCGCACAGGGCGATCCGCAGGCGGCGGAGCAATTGCTGCCGCTGGTCTATGAGGAGTTGCGCAAACTCGCCGCCCAGAAGTTGGCCCAGGAGAAGCCGGGCCAGACCCTCCAGGCGACCGCCCTGGTGCATGAGGCCTACCTCCGGCTCGTGGACGCGGACCAGGCCCAGCATTGGAAGAGCCGGGGCCATTTCTTCGCGGCTGCCGCCGAGGCCATGCGCCGCATTCTCATCGAGCAGGCCCGGCGGAAGAAGTCCGCCAAGCGCGGCGGGCAGTGGACGCGGGTCGCCCTCGACCAGGGCGACGGCGCCGCCGCGGCCGCGCCCGACCAACTCCTGGCCCTGGACGAAGCCCTGCAGACGCTGGCCCGCCACGATCCCGTCGCCGGGGAGCTGGTCAAGCTCCGCTTCTACGCCGGTCTGTCCGTGGAGGAAGCCGCCGAAGCCCTCGGCGTCTCCTCGGCCACCGCCTACCGCCACTGGACCTTCGCCCGAGCCTGGCTGCACGCGCAGCTGCTGGCCGAGTGACCCCCTTCCGGCAGCCGGGCATTTTTTTTCTTCAAGGCCGTGAGAAAACCGGCCCCCGTTTTTCGCACTGAAATGCGAAGGCCGGGACCAGGAGCGTTTGCCATGAGCGTTGACTTTGACAAGCTCCGGGAAATCTTCCTTGCCGCGGTGGAACAGCCGCCCGACCAGCGGGACGCCTACCTAAACCGGGCCTGCGCGGGCGACGAGGAACTCCGCCGCCATCTGGCCGCGATGCTGAAGGCCCACGCTGCCGACGAGGGGCCGCTGGACCGGGGCGCGATCCGGGCCGGTCGCACCGGGGCTTACGAGCCAGGCGAAACCCCCGGCACGGTCGTCGGCGGTAGGTACAAGCTACTGGAGCCGATCGGCGAGGGCGGCATGGGCACCGTCTGGATGGCCCAGCAGACCGAGCCGGTCAGGCGGCTGGTGGCCGTCAAACTGGTCAAGCCGGGGATGGACAGCCGGCAGGTGCTGGCCCGCTTCGAGGCCGAGCGGCAGGCGCTGGCCCTGATGGACCACCCGAACATCGCCAAGGTGCTCGACGCCGGGGCGGCGCCGGACGGACGGCCGTACTTCGTCATGGAGTTGGTCAAGGGCGTGCCGATCACCCGCTTCTGCGACGAGCACCGCCTCACGCCCCGGCAGCGGCTGGAGCTGTTCCTGCCCGTCTGCCACGCCATCCAGCACGCCCACCAGAAGGGGATCATCCACCGCGACATCAAGCCGCAGAACGTCCTGGTGGCCTTGTACGACGATAAGCCGGTGCCCAAGGTCATCGACTTCGGCGTGGCCAAGGCGGTCGGGCAGCAGCTGACCGAGCAGACGCTGCACACCGGCTTCGGGGCGGTGGTCGGCACGGTCGAGTACATGAGCCCGGAGCAGGCCAGCTTCAACCAGCTGGACATCGACACGCGCAGCGACATCTACTCGCTAGGCGTGCTCCTCTACGAGCTGCTCGCCGGCAGCCCACCGTTTTCCCGCAAGGAGAAGGCCGGGGTGCTGGAGATGCTGCAGGTGATCCGCGAGCAGGAGCCGACGAAGCCGAGCAAGAAGCTGAGCACGGCGGAGGGCCTGCCGACCCTGGCCGCCAACCGCGGCACCGAGCCGGCGAAGCTGATGCGGCTGGTGCGCGGCGAGCTGGACTGGATCGTGATGAAGGCGCTGGAGAAGGACCGCAACCGTCGCTACGAGACGGCCAACGGGTTCGCCCTGGACGTGCAGCGCTACCTGGCGGACGAACCGGTGACCGCCTGCCCACCGGCGGCGGCGTACCGGTTCCGCAAGTTCGTCCGGAGGAACAAGGCGGCCCTGGCCGTGGCGGTGGGCGCCAGCCTGGCGGTGCTGTTGGTCGTCGGCAGCGTCGGCTGGGTGGCCCGGGACCGGGCGGAGCGGCGGGCGGCCCTGGGGCGGGAGGTGACCCGGGCCCTGGACGAGGCGGAGGGGTTCTCCGACGGGGGCAAGCTGCGGGAGGCGCGGGCGGCGGTGCAGCGGGCCGAGGGGCTACTGGCGAGTGGCGCTGGGGTGGGCCCGGCGGTGCAGGAGCGGGTGCGCCGCTGGCGGGCCGGCCTGGACCTGGCGGCCGGGCTGGACGAGATCCGCCTGGCGCGGGCGGCGGACGGCCCGGACGACCGCGCCGACGCGGCAGGGGCGGACGCGGCCTACCGAGAGGCGTTCCGGGGCTACGGCCTGGACGTGGAGGCGCTCGGCCCGGACGAGGCGGCCGAGCGCCTCCGGGCGTCGGGGATCAAGGACACCCTGATTGCCGCCCTGGACGACTGGGTGTTGTCGAAGTGGCGG
>DATLYH010000273.1:0-3617 GCA_035575035.1 Gemmataceae bacterium | reverse complement strand
TGCCCTCCACCGCCGCTTTGAGCCGGGTCGGCCAACTTACTGGGAGCCGAAGCCGATGCCCACGGACATCCGTAGTTACTTGCGTCAATCCTGACCCTGAGCAAGGGAGAGCAACATGAGCGACCAACCCCGCAGCGACTTCGAGAAGGCCGCCTCGGACCAGGTGGGCGGCAATATTGTCAGTGAGTTCTGGTATTTCCTGCGGCAGAACAAGAAGTGGTGGCTGCTGCCGATCCTGGTGGTCCTGGTCCTGATGGGTCTGCTCATGGTGCTGTCCGGCACCGCAGCGGCGCCGTTCATCTACACGTTGTTCTAACCAACTGGCCGCCGGCCCCGCGGCCGAACGTCCGAGGTGGAAGTCCTTGCCGACCGCTTCTCTCCCCCTGATCGTGCTCCCCGCCCGCCGGGGCTCGACGCGCCTGCCCGACAAGCTGCTGCTGCGCGAGACCGGCAAACCGGTGCTCCAGCACACCATCGAGCGGGCGCTGGAAGCTGCCGCCCGCGCCGCTGGCGACGCCGCCCGGGGCCGAGAGTTGGTTTGGGTCGCTTGTGACGATCCGGAGCTGGCGGCCGTTGCCCGTGCCTGCGGCGTCCGGCCGGTGATGGTCACCGAGTACTGCGAGTCGGGAACGGAACGGATCTGGCGAGCCCTGGGCTCACTGCCCGAGAGCGACGTTGTGGTCAATCTCCAGGCCGACGAGCCCGGGATGCCGGCCGACTGGATTATCGAGTGCGCCGCGGCGTTCGCCGCCGAGCCGCTGCCCGACATCGTGACCGTCGCTGTTCCCCTCGCCGCAGGCGACCCGGCCCTTGAGGAGCCCAGCGCGGTCAAGGTCGTCCTCAATCACCGCTCCGAGGCGCTGTACTTCTCCCGGGCGCCGATCCCGTACCTCCGCCCGGGCGGCCGAGCACCCCAGCCCCGGGCGCTGCGGCACGTGGGGATCTATGCATATTCCCGGCAGTTCCTGGTCGGCTATCCCGGGCTGGCCGCAAGCCCCCTGGAGCTGTGCGAATGTCTGGAGCAGCTCCGCTTCTTGCAAGCAGGGGCCCGGATCCGGGTGCTGGTCAAACCGGAACCGCCCGACGGCCTCAGAGGCATTGACACCTACGATGATTACCGACAATTCGTCGCCCGGCACCAAGCCGCGCGCTAACGGCCCCACGGCCCCTGGCGGCCTCCCTGCCTCCCGCGCGGAGATGGTCCGTACCTTCCTGGAGGTGCTAACCCAGGAAAAGGAAGCCCTCCAGGCCGTCGCCGGCCGGGTCGGGGCGGCCCCGGAAGCGATCGGGGCCGCCTGTGAGCTGATCTGGTCGGCGACCACCCGCGCCAGCCGCGGCCGGGTCATCGTCAGCGGCATCGGCAAGGCGGGACTGATTGGCCGGAAGATCGCCGCCACCCTGTCCTCGACCGGCACGGCCTCCGCCTTCGTCCACCCGGTCGAGGCGCTGCACGGCGACCTCGGGTTCGTGCAGGACGGCGACTGCGGCCTGCTGCTGTCGTACTCCGGCGAGACGGTGGAGTTGGTCCGGCTGGCCCGGGAGTTGACGCGGATCGGCTGCCCGCTGGTCGTTATCACCCGCGCTGCCGGCAGCACGCTGGGGAAGCTGGCCACCACCTGCCTGGAGTTGGGCGAGGTGCCGGAGGCCTGCTACATGGGCCTGGCCCCGTCGTCCTCGACCACGGCCATGCTGGCCCTCGGCGATGCCCTGGCCCTGGCCGTCGCCAAGGCCAAGGGGTTCACCGAGCGAGACTTCGGCCGCAACCACCCGGCCGGCTCGCTGGGCCAGCGCTACCGCTGCATCGTTGACCTGATGCGGACCGGGCCTCGGCTGGTCTGTGTGGCCGCCGACACCCGGCTGAAGCGAGTCATCCAGCTGGTCAGCCAGGCGAAGACGGGGGCAGCGATCCTGGTCCGGCCCGATCGTACCCTGTTGGGGCTGTTCACGGACGGCGACCTCCGTCGGGCCGTCTTGCAAGGAGAGATGGTGCTGGACGAGGAAATCTGGAAGTTCGCCAGTATCCCCTGCCACTTCATCCATTCTGACGGCTCTGTGGCCGATGCTCTCAAACTGTTCCACAACAATCGCATCGAAGACCTGCCCGTTGTGGACCGGTCAACCGGCGAGGTGATCGGCATGCTTTGTCTCAAGGATATCGCCGCCTTCTGAGACGAGGCCTTTGCCGCCTGGCGCCGCCTTCGCCGAGCCGCGAGCGGCAACCTGACATCGAGATGCCTATGACAGATAACCCGGTACAGGTCGGGCCGCACCGTTGTGGCCGGGGCGAGCCGCTGCTGCTGATCGCCGGGCCGTGCGTGATCGAGCCGGGAGACATGGCCCGGCGCATCGCCGGTCGGCTGGCGGAGATCGCGACCGAGCTAGGCGTGCCGGTCGTGTTCAAGGCTTCGTTCGACAAGGCCAATCGCACCTCGGGCCAGTCGTTCCGCGGTGCCGGCCTGGAGCGCGGGCTGGAGGTCCTGGCGCGGGTCAAGGAGGCCACCGGCCTACCGGTCACCACGGACATCCACGAGTCGTGGCAGGCCGAGCCCGTGGCCCGGGTGGCGGACCTGATCCAGATCCCGGCCTTCCTGGCCCGGCAGACGGACCTGCTCCTGGCAGCGGCGCGGACGGGGCGGCCGATCAACGTCAAGAAGGGGCAGTTCATGGCCCCCTGGGAGATGCGGCACGTCATTGAGAAGGTCCGGGAAGGCGGCGGCCGTGGCGTGCTGCTGACCGAGCGCGGCACGACCTTCGGCTACGGTCGGCTGGTCAACGATATGCGCGCCATCCCCCAGATGCAGGCCCTGGGCTGCCCGGTGGTCTTCGACGCCAGCCACAGCACCCAGATGCCGGCCAGCGAGGGGGACCGCAGCGGCGGCCAGCGCGAGATGATCCCCTACCTAGCCCGCGCCGCCGTGGCCTGTGGCTGCGACGCCCTGTTCGTCGAGGTCCACCCCAACCCCGACCAAGCCCTGAGCGACGGGCCGAGCACCTTGGCGCTGCACGACCTGCCCGGCCTGCTGCGCAGCTGCCTGGCGCTGCGGCAGGCGCTGGCTGGGGAGCCGTGCCGCCGGACAGAAAGCTGAAGGGCCGGGCGAGACCTTTATGCGATCTGCCTCCGGCCGAGCTACGTGCAGAACATCGGCTACCAGGGGGCGTACCAGGCCAGTTCCAGCCACCGGGCCCCGGACTACGTTGGGCAGGTTGACTGGTACCTGCGCTGCCGCGACGTGTGGTACGCCTTGAAGGGCCGGGGGCAGAGCATCAGCCGTTTGGGGGCGGGGGCGGCGCGGCGCCTGCGCCGCTGGGTGATGGGCAGTCAGTGACAGGGCAGGAGTGGCGAATGGCTCTTTCGACCGAGGCCGAGATCGAGGCTTCCTATCGGGACGGGGCCGCACAATATGTGGCCGATCGCTTCCGGGCCGGGCTGCACCGCCTATTGCATGAGCGGCGAGTGGCAGCCGTCCAACGCGTCATCGACCAGATCTTTGATCTGGTCTACACCTTCCGCTTCGTGCGGCATTTCCGCCGGTCCGACCGCGAACGGCTCTACGTCCAGGTGCGGCGCGTCCTGAAACCGGGCGGTTATTTCGTGCTGGACGCAGTCAACGAACGAA
>DATLYH010000272.1:0-28892 GCA_035575035.1 Gemmataceae bacterium | reverse complement strand
CCGACCTTGCCGCCGGGCGTACCGCCGATCCGGCCCGGAACCGCCCGCCATGCAGAGTGACATCTGGCTGACCCTGTTCCAGAAAATCCCCCCGGCTTACCGGGACCACCTGGCCATCATAACGACGGTAGGGATGGAGGTCTCCATCCAGGCGATCCTCCGCACCGAGCCGCAGTACCTGGTGATCCGCGGCCGACAGGCGGGCACCACCGACACGGGCCGCATCTTCTTCATCCCCTTCGACCAGATCAACCTTCTCTGTGTCCAGAAGCCGATGAAAGGGGCGGAGGTGCGGGCCATGTACGGCGAGCCGCCCGACACGACGGATGCCGAGGAATCGCTGCCCGACGAGGAGCTGCCCTCTGCCGCGGCGATCGAGGGCCCAGATGCTGCCCCGCCACCCGCACCCGTCCCGCCGCCCGCGCCGGCCATTGAGGAACCGCCCAAGGCCCCACCGCCGCGACTGAGCAAGTCCGAGCTGCTTGCTCGCATTCGCTCCCGTTCCCAGGGGGCCGGCAACGGCTCGCCCTCCGACCAATAGCCGGGCCGCGCGCCGTTTGCTATTCTCACGAGTATGGCAACCGTCCAACGACCCGCCGCGCCGGTGCGGCAGCCTGCGCCGCTGACCAGCGCCCAACCGGGCGGCGGCCTGGGTATGCGGCTGGAACTGGCCTGGGGCCGACTCCGTCGTGCCTGGCTGCGCCGCTTCCGCCCCGGCTACGTCCGCCGCATGGCCGACAAGCGCCAGGGCGACTGCCCCGGCTGCCCCCATGACGTGATCGATCCCCGCGACCTGAAATTCTACCGCAACGTCTGCGGCTACTGGTTCCGCCCCGAGGACGACCCGTTCCGCTGGCGCGGCCAACTGGGGTTGGCTCGTGCCGGCCTAGCTGAGGTCGTCCTCTTCAGTGCCCTGCTTCTCCCTTTGGCCGTTCTTTTCGGCGCTGCCGGCGCTCTGGTCCACCCGCTCTTCGGGCTGCCGACAGCGGCTGTAGCGGTCCTCTGGCTCGGCGTGGTCTGGTTTTTCCGCGACCCGGACCGGACCATCCCCACCGATCCTGCCCTGCTGCTTAGTCCCGCCGACGGGACTATCACGCACATCGACGAGGTGGACGAACCGGATTTTCCCGGCGGCCGAGCCCTCCGGGTTAGCATCTTCCTGTCGATCTTCAATGTCCATGTCAATCGGATGCCGCAAACGGCCCGGGTCGTCGGCCTTCGCTATTTCCCCGGTTGCTTCCTGTATGCCAACCACGCCGATTGCTTCGCCCGTAATGAACAGCTCTGGATTGACCTGGAAGAGGAGGGCACGGGCCGGCCGTTGCGGGTCAAGCAGATCGCGGGGGTAGCGGCACGGCGGATCGTCTGCTGGCTCCGCTCCGGTGAGACCGTGTCGGCCGGTGAGCGCTTCGGCATGATCAAGTTTGGCTCGCGCACGGAAGTCTACGTGCCGGCCAACGAGGCGATCGAGCTACTGGTCAAGGTCGGCGACCGGGTGAAGGGAGGCAGCAGGGCCCTGCTGCGCTTCCGGCCGCAGGGGGCGAGTTAAGGGAAAAGGAAGCGGACCCGGCGCCGTCGGCCCGCGGGGGCGGCCGGCAGACGGGGCCGGACCCGGCTGCGGGGTTTCCCAGGCCCCGCAGGGCGGCGGGCATTCCCCGATCCTCCGAGCGGCCTCTCTTATCGGCCCGATCTGAAATCATCGCCGGACGGGGCTCGCCCAGCCGAGGAGAGCACAAAGGTCTCTCCAGGGAGTCCCCTTGAGCAGAAGGGTGGGCCTGCCCGTCTCAGGCCCCCGGGCTGGCCGCCGACTCCCGCTGACACCGAAATCAAGCCATCGTCACCGCCTTTCCGATTAAACCCCAAGACACCTGGCACTGCACACCGCTGTGCCGGGCCGCGCGTCCACCCGGCTCCAGCGGCGGATGCCGCTTCCGACAGATTATGACACGCCCGGAGGCCGCTGCCACTGAACAGGCAATTCAACCGGGGCAAGAAGCGAGCTGGCCGGCCGACCCTGTGGTCTGCGCGGACTGCGCCGGCTGCGCTGCCTATGCGCCGGGCTTGACCGGCCCCGCCGGGACGGCATAATTCTCCGCGGACCGGCCGGGGAGGGCGCACGCGCTGCGGCTGCCGGAATCACGAGGAGGAGGCCTGATGAGGAACACGACACGTCGGGTTACCCTGGCTGCGTTGGCCCTGCTGGGGACGGCTGGTCCCGCTCTGGCGGGAGGCTTCTGGTCATTCGGCGTCCGCATCGGCGTGCCGGTCTATCCGGGACCGTGTTGCGGCTACGGCTTTCATTGCTGGCGGCCCTATGCGGTGTATGTGCAGCCGGCACCGGTGATCATCCAGCCGGCGCCGGTGGTGCAGGAAGTGCCGGTGGTGCAGCCAGTTTATCGGGCCGCGGCGCCGGCCCCGACCGTGACGCCGCCCCCGCCCGCAGCGGTCCCGAACGAGCGCCAGTCCGACATTCAGCAGAACTTGCAACGGCTGTCGGACCCCGATGAGCGCGTGCGGGCCGAGGCAGCGCTGCAGCTGGGCCGGCTGCGGGCCCAGCGGGCCGTCGATCCGCTGGCCGCGACGCTGGCCGGCGATGCCAGTCCGGCGGTACGCGAGGCAGCGGCGCGCGGTCTGGGATTGATCGGTTCTCCCCGAGCACTGCCCGCCCTGCGCCGGGCCGCCCAGGCCGACAGCGACCGCGACGTCCGCCACAGCGCCATGTTCGCCATCGATGTGATCCAGGCGAGGTAGGACAGTTAGCCGCAACGCGCCGCGGAGCGGCGAAACGGTTGGTCACTTGTTATCCCAGTACAGGAGCACAATGACCGGTTCGGCAGGCTTGAAGTCCGGATCGACAAGCAACTGATTCGTCGGCGCGTGGCGGATGTTCTCCTTCTTCTGCTCATCAAGGAACTCGTCGGCCGGCAGCAGGTCCTCGTAAACCTTGGTGCCGTAGTGCATCGGCAGGATGTACTTGCGCGGCTTGATCTGCTTGACCACCTCCCGGGCCTCGCTGCCGTTGATGGTATAGACGCCGCCGATGGGGATCATCAGCACGTCCACCGGACCGATCCGCTTGAGTTGCTCCTCCGTGAGTAAGTGGCCCAGGTCGCCCAAGTGGACGATGCGCAGCCCGTCCGCCTCGATGATGAAGGCGGCCACCTTGCCCCGCTCCATCCCGAACAGGCTGTCATGGTACAGACCGACCGTGCGCAGGCGGACATCCTTGAACTTCTCGTCGAGCAGGTTCCAGTCGAGCCGCCTCCCTTCCGCCTTGAGGCCGTGAATGATCTTCGCCTCGCGGACATTCTCGATCACCCCAAGCTGGGTGTGGTCGGTGTGACGATGACTGATCAGGACCAGGTCGGCCCTGAGCGACTTGCGGCCGAATACCTCGATGGCGTGCGGATCGGTGACGATGCGGGTGCCGGCGCTGGTGATGATTTCGAACATCGATTGGCCGTGCCAGCGGATGGTGAGCTTCTTGCCGTCGGCGGCCGTGGCAGTCGCAGCCGCCAGCAGACCGGCGAGCAGGGGGGTCAGATAGCGCATCATGGGGCAGCTCCTGGGAGGGCGAGACCAGATCAACGTTTTGATGATACCGAACAGCGGCGCGCCTGGGCAAGCAGGGGAGCGGTCCCAAGGGGCAAGGGACTCGCCGCCGGTCAGCATCTCTTGCTCCCCCGGCCACGAGCCGCTATACCCCTTGCCCTTGAAAACCGGCCCCGTTCGGAGGCCGGCCGCCCCAGGGGAGGGCGAGGTTCCATGGGTGAGGGAGGCAAGGGAAATGCATAACCGCACGAAATGGCGTGGACTGCTCGGCTGGCGCAAACTGACGCTGGGGACTTTGATCGTCGGTGTGGGGACTGGGGCATTCTTCCTCGGCCGCAATGGGGCATTGTCGCAGGCGACCGCCACGCCGCCGGCGGCCGCTGTGCAAGAGCCGCCCCCTTCGCCGCCCCCCGCGCCCCCGCCATCCCCGGAATACACCCGCAACGTCGTTGCCTACATCTACGGCACTGTTCCCATCACCCGCGAGGAGCTGGGCGAGTACCTGATTGCCCGCCTGGGGGCCGAGCGCCTCGAACCGCTCGTCAATAAGCGTATCATTGAATATCACTGCCAGCGCCAGGGGATCACCGTTAGCCCCGCCGAGATCGAAGCCGACCTAGCCGAGACCCTGGCCAGCCTCAAGGTCGATCTGAAGACTTTCGTCAACCAGATTCTCAAAGCCCGCGGCAAGACCCTCTATGAGTGGAAGGAGGATGTGATCCGGCCGAAGCTGTTGATGCACAAGCTCTGTCGCGACCGCGTCCGAGTGGAGGAGGAAGACATCCTGAAGGGCTTCGAGGCTTACTACGGCGAGAAGGTCAAGGTGCAGATGATCCTCTGGCCCAAGGAAGAGCACCATATCGCGCTGAAGATGTGGGACGAGATCCGCAAGGATGAGAAGGCTTTTGACCGGGCGGCCCGTTCCCAGGCCAGCGCCCAGTTGGCACGTGTCGGCGGCATGATCGACCCGTTTGGCCGTTATACCACCGGCAGCCCCGAGCTGGAGAAGGTGGCCTTCAGCCTGGAGCCGGGCGAGGTCAGCCCCATCATCGGCACCAAGGAAGGCTACGTCGTTATCAAGCTCCTGGAGCGCATCCCGCCGAACAAGGCGGTGAAGCTGGACGAGGTGCGGGCCAAGCTGGAGAAAGAGGTCATCGAGAAAAAGACTCAGATGCTCATTCCCGAGGTGTTCGCCGAGTTGAAGAAGCAGGCCGACCCCCGCTTGCTGCTGAAGCGGTATGAGTCGCAGGAAGACCTGGAGCGCGAGGTCCAGCGCGAGCTACAGTCCGCTGTCCCGGGAGCGCCGGAGCCGCGGAAGTGATTCCTATTCCACATCACACAGAAAAATCGGCGGCCAGTGGTAGCAGGTGATCGTCGGATGGGGACCGACGACCTCCTTGGCCTGCTCGATCGCTTCCCGAAGGGTCGGCGCCGTCTGAAAGCCGAGGCG
The DNA here is from genome assembly GCA_035575035.1 of Gemmataceae bacterium. Taxonomy (GTDB): domain Bacteria; phylum Planctomycetota; class Planctomycetia; order Gemmatales; family Gemmataceae; genus DATLYH01. The sequence continues at coordinate 23,890 of DATLYH010000272.1, read as the reverse complement.
GCCGGCGACAAACGGGTCGCCCGGCACCGCGATGACGCGGCCGCACCACGCCGCCCCGTAGATCCCCCAGTACCACATATAGAATGGGTGGACGCCGTGATAGGCGTATCCCTCTCGATAGAGCTTGATATAGCGCGCGTTGTGCGCGAACTCCGCCTCGTACTTCCGCTCGATGGTCGCCGGGTCGCGCGTCTCGGCCAGCACTCGGTTGAAGAATTCCACATAGCTGGGATGGTGCTCCGTGTTCCAGCGGTTGTAGAGAGGATGGGTGAAGATCAGCACGCCCCCCTGGCGCACCAGCGGCCGGCCCCGATATAGGTTGAAGCCGTAGCCCACTGTCGTCACCCACGCCAGGAGCGGGTTCATGATCGAGTTAACATTGTAGGGGCAAAGATATGGTACTCCCATTACCACGATGTCGCTCGGCCCCCGGACCGGCACTGCCTGCTGCCGCAGCACGTTCGCGATGGTCCGCTCGTGCACCAGGTCCACATTGCCGGCATGTATCCCTGTCAGACCATACGGCGCCCGCGTTGCCATCCAGGCCCGCCGCCGCAACTCGTAGGGGATGACCTTTAGCCCCAGCCGGGTCGCGTGGAAATTCACCCGGTCCCACGCCGACCAGTCGCGCTCTCGCTTCTGGAGCGTCTTGTAGACGGCCGGGAAGGTATCGGTGTTCAGCGTCGTCTCGATGTGGAAACTGTTGACGTGCTGGGCCACGAGCCGTCCCATCCGCTCACAAATGCGCTGCAACATGGACGAAGCCGGGTCCATGTAACTCGTGCAATGCATCAAGGTGTGGACATTGTGATGATGGCGGATGGTCCGGTAGGTCGTCAGACCGGTGTTGATCGACTTGTGCCCACCGTCCATCGTTACCAGGTTAATGTTCACGTAGATTAACAGATCGCTCTCAGCCACGCGCTTGTTGATCCAGACCTCCTCGCCCTGCTCGGTCGTTCCCAGGAGCACGTTGCCGGCGGGGTCCTCGGCATCGTGGTTGTACAGCCGGCGCGGGTGATAGGCGTTCCAGATGCGCGGCCCGAGCATTGCCTTGAACTCAGCAGGCGTTACCCGCCGGTGCAGGGCGATGGCACAGACCAGGTGGATGTCATCGACCCCGGCCGCGGCGCAGCGGTCGAGCACTTTCTCAATGATACGCTGGCGCAGGTCAGGCCGGCGCATCGGCGGCAAGGGAAGCGAGATGTCATCGAAGGCGATGGTGACTTTCATGCCGGGCCGGAGTTGGGCCGAGAGAGGGTCGGCGCCGAGCGGCTGCTCCAAGGCCTGGTCGATGGCCCCGTCCACGTCGGGCAGACCGGGCAGCGGCGGCGGCGGATAGATGACGCGCGTCCCGGCCGGCAGCGGCTCCCACCGGAATTGCTCGCCGCAGTGGAACAGGAAGTGCTCCCCGTCATGCTCAACGGTGCGCACACAGTCGGCTCGGTCCAGCGGCACAGTGGCGGTGGTCACGTGGGCTGCCCTCCTCGGAAGTCGAAGACCGTTTTCACCGACCGCGACCTTCCCGTCAAGAGCGCCGTCTGAATCGCCCGGCGATATTCGGTCAACGGGAAGCGGTGGGTGACGAGCGAGGCCAGATCCACGCGCTTCGTGCCGAGCAGCCGCAGAGCCAGCTCGAACGTGCGCCGCCGCTCGCCGCCCACCTCCTCGGTGCCGTAAGCATACACACCCTTGACCTCCAGTTCCTTGAACCAGATCGTCGTCCAGTCCACCGTCTTGGGGATGGCGGGCATGCCGACGAGGATGGTCATGCCGCGGGCCCGGGTGAAGCGGATCGAGTCGTCCAGCGACTGGGCCGAGCCGACGCAATCGAACACCAGATCGAAGCCGCCCAGCACCGTGGGCTTGCCGATCTCCGGGAAGTGAAGTGTGGCCCCGCTGTACCGGGACAACTCTTCGTAAGCACCCTTGCTAACCGGCACCACCTTGTCCGCGCCCAGTTTGCGGGCCAGCTCCTGTTGATGCGGGTACTTGGCCCAGGCGATGATCCGCCCCGGTGCTTCGACCGCGCGCAAGGCCGCGATGGTCAGCAGTCCCATGGTGCCGCAGCCGGCCACGAGGACGTTTTCGATTTGCGATTGGCGGTTTGCAACGGCCCGCAGCGCCGCGTGGAGAGCGCAGCTGAACGGCTCGGCCAGGACGGCGGCCTCGTCGGGCAGGTCCTCGGGGACGCGGTGGAGCTGGACCTCATGGGCGACCAGCGCCGCCGACCAGCCGCCGCCGGTATCGCGGCAGTAGCCGGTCTGTACGCCGGCGCTGATGTCGCCACGGGTAACGTTGACACAATTGCCGATATCGCCCTGTTCGCAGGCCGCACAAGGTGGGGCGATACCGCGGACCTCGCAGTGCAAGGCCGGCTCGACCACGACCCGGTCGCCCGGCCGCACGCGCCGCACTTCGGGGCCGACTTCGGCCACCATACCAACGACCTCATGGCCGAACGTGAACGGGAATGACGTAAGCGGCGCGAAAAAGGGGCTGCCGGCGGCGGTGAGGGTGGCCAGGTCGCTGCCGCAGATGCCACTCAACAGCGGCCGCACACGCGCCCACCGAGCGGTCGGTAGTCGAGGCTCGGGCACCTCCCGCAGCCGCGTCAGGGAGAAGCGGCTAGTGCACAGACGCGGCAAGCGGCGGCCGAGCGCCTTGAGCATCAGCCAGGCCGGAATGCTTTTGACGCACTGGACGGCAAGCAAGGGGGCCTTCTCCACCAGCGGACGGAAACGGACCGGCGCCTAGTAAAGCTCGTAGGTGTGCTCGCCACCGTGCGCGGGGTTGCCGATCAGGCGACGGCTGCGCGGATCAACGACCAGATCAAGATGTTCCAGCGGCAACTGGCCGATGAAGACCGGGACATCATCAGGGACTTCCATCACATCCATCGTGCACTCCCGCCCCTGGATAGTGAGCCGCACCGCATCGTACATGCTCGCCTCGCTGACACCGCCGCTGCTGGTCACGCGCTTCTTGCCGGTTTCGCTCAACCCCAGCTGCCGGATCAGCCGGGTCGGCAATGATAGCAGGGTCGCCCCTGTGTCCACGAGGGCGTCGGTCACCGTTACCCGGCGCACCTGCTCTGGCGGAAGCATGCCCCGCTTGGCGTCCCAAAGATCCCGAAGGTTTTCAATCGTCGCCTCGGTGAACACCCGGCCCATCGTTTCGGTCTCCATGAGCAGTACTCCCTGCATGCGGCCCCTGATCTTCTCGGCCGTCCTTCATGGTGAGGAGCGTTACGGATCATGTTGATTGCCTTCGTGAGGCTCCCTTTCCCGTTCACCGATTAGCTCCCGGACGCTTCGTCCATTCTATCACCGCAGCGTCCACGCAACGACGCGCCAGCCGCGCTGCGCTGCCAGCCGTCGTAGCCGCCGGTCCGGATTGACCGCCACCGGATGGCCCACGCACTCCAGCATCGGCACGTCGCCCACACTGTTGCCATACGCGAACGATTGCCCCAGGTCGATGCCGTGCCGTTGTGCATATTCACGAATTAACGCCGCCTTGTGCTCCTCAGCGATCGGCGGGCCCAGCAGTTCGCCTGTGAAGGCGCCCGCGTGCTCCCGTAGTTGTAAGGCGACCAGGTCGTCGGCCTGCACGAACTCGGCCAGCGGCCGCATCACGAAATCGAGTGCCCCCGTTACCAACACAACGCGATGCCCTTGCTTCTGATGGTCGCGCAGACAAGCGAGCGCGGCGGGAAAGATCGTGCGCTGGAGAGTCTGGGCGAACGCCTGACGGTGCCAGGCAGGCAGAGCGGTGGCGCTCAAGCCGGCATAACGGCGGTAGAAGACCGCGTTGAAGCGGGCCCGGCTGCGGCGGTCAATCAACAGGTAATACGGCACCTGCAAGAGGAGACAGGCCGCCCAGAGCATAAACCGCGGCCGCGACAGATGAGCGCGCTGATACCAGAGGAGCGGGTCAAGGATCGTGGTCCGGGTTAGCGTCCCGTCCACGTCAAAGAAGGCGGCAATCATCAGAGATCCGAGGTCAGGAAAGGCTCACTTTTCTAGAACTGCGGCCTCGACCTTAAAATCTTCCGGGACCACCAGACCTTTCCTACCACCCGCCGAGGATAAAAACAACCGGCCAAACCGGCAGGGGACGAGGGCACCGCATTGGCCTGGACCTTTGCAGCGGCGATAACCCGCACTTGCGTGCCGTTTCACTGGTCTGCGTGATGTCAGGGAATTGAGGCCGGCAGCACCGCCGAAGGGCCGATGCTGTCTTCACTCGCGCTCCCAGCTTCCGGCGCAGGACACTATCCATACAGCATGGCAGGACCGGTGTTCCTCACAGCGGCGCTGGCAGGTCGCGGCGGCGAAAGGTGAGCAGGGCCATCGTGTAGCCGACCACCCCCACGGCCAGCAGTACCGCCACCCCGTTGACCGCCAGTAACGGCTGGCCGCCGTTCCAAGCCGTCCCCAGATCAACCATCCACTGCCCCTTCAGCACCACTTGCTGCGGCTGGTAGTAAAAGAAAACGGTGAACGGCCGCAGCCAACCGAAGGCTTCCTCCCAGAGTTGGCCGATTAGATTGATCAGGAACTGGACCAGCGTCAGAAAGACCGCCACTCCCAGCACCCGCCAGCGGAACCGCCCGCGGGCCGACAGCCACATCGTGTAGCCGCTAACTGCGAACACCAGAGCGCCGACCAGGAACAGGGCGGGGCCGAATGCCGCCGGATCAACGCGCAGCCGTTCCGGGTCCACCGGCTGCTCCATCATCCGGCGGAGCAGCGGCGGCAGGTTGGGATTGTCGGGCACCACCACTTGGATCGGGCCGACTAGCCAGGCCCCCAGCCAGTTGCCGGCCCACATGCTCAGGCAGAGTACCGGGATGGTAAGCAGGTCAACCGCCAGGTGGGCCAGCACCACCCGACTGCGGGCCAGCGGCTGCGACAGCAACAACTCCATGGTGCCGCGGTCGATCTCACCGGCAATGGCGCCCGCAGCCCGACCGACGGCCCAGATGCACAGGATCAGCACCACCAGCGGATGAACGTAGCCGATCGAGAGCATGTTCATGGCCCGGTCCATGGCGATGTTCTCGCCGATGACGGCGCGGACAATCTTGCCGGGCCCGCTGAACAGGACTGCTTCCAGATCGGCCTGACTGAGCGACTGGGCGGCAGCCATGGCGTTGAAGAAGGGGGCGATCTCGCCCATGACGCGCTGGGTGATCTTGGCCCACAGACACTGGAACGCTCCCAGCAACAGCGACGCCACCAGCAGCGTCAGCCGCACGTCACGCAGCAGCTTCCGGACCAGCACGCCGGTCATGTCTCAGCTCCATGATAACGGCGATAGATGGGAGCCAGCCCGAGCGGCTCTACACTCAGCTCGGTCACAGGTTGGCGGGCCAGCCACTGCACCAGGTCGGTCAGCGGCCCGGCGTGCTCGAAGACGAGCCGATCGCCGGCCCGCTCGCGCACGAAAAAGCCGTCACCGGATGGCGGACCAGGGGCGGCGCCGGTGAAACGAGCCCGCACCAGTCGGCCCCGACGCAGCTCGGCCATCGCCTGGACATGGACCAGCCGGCCGCGTTGCAAAATTCCCACCCGGTCGCAGATGGCCTCCACCTCGGCAAGCACGTGTGACGAGAAGAGGACCGCCTGGCCCTGGTCGCGGGCCCGGCGAAGCTGGCCGAGCAACTCGTCGCGCATGGTCGGGTCGAGGGTGTTGGTCGGCTCATCGAGGATGAGCAGCCGGGCGTGGGCTACCAGCACCTGGAGCAAGGCCACCTTGCGCTTCATGCCGCTCGACAGGTGGGCGATCGGCCGGTCGAGGTCAATGTCGAGCCGGCCGGCCAGGTCATCGACCTCGGAGCTGGGGGGCCGGCCGCGCAGGTCGCTGAGAAAGCGCACCAGTTGCCGGCCGGTCATGTTCTCGTACAGGCGGAGCTCGCCAGGCAGATAGGCGACCTCCCGGCGGGCGGCAACGCTGTCGGCCCAGCAGTCGTGCCCGGCGATCCAGGCGCTGCCGGCGGTCGGCCGGAGGAAGCCGAGCATCAAGCGCAGCGCCGTCGTCTTGCCGGAGCCGTTGGGGCCGAGCAGCCCGAACACTTCTCCCGGTGCGACCGTCAAGTTCAGGTCATCCAGCGCCCGGTGCTGGCCGTAGTCCTTGGTCAGGTGCTCAGTGCGGAGCAGCATGGCCAGTTATCAGTTATCAGTTGGCAGTTGGCAGTTGTCTTTTGTCTCTGACAACTGCCAACTCTCACTTCTTGTTACTGATACACCACAGGTGTTTGTATGAGCGGATAAACAAGTCGCCGTCGGAGATGGCCAGCGAGGCATAGACCGGCTCGTTGATCGAATTCTTGGCGAGCAGCTCGAACTTGGGGCTGGCCGCCAGGACCACTGTCTCGCCCGCCCGGCTGGTGACGTACAGCTTGCCGTCAGCAACCACCATCGAGCCCCAGGTTGAGCCGGTCACCCGCTCCTGCGGCCACAGTTCCTTGCCGGTCTTCAACTCGAAGCACTGAGCCTGGCCGTTCTCGTTGAGAATGTAAACATGCTCGCCGACGATGACCGGGGAGCCGATGCGCTGCGGGTTGCGCGGGTGGTACCAGAGGCGGTGGGTGCGGGTCACGTCGCCCTTGCCGCCGACGCGGACAGCGAATGCCCCGCCGTGAAAACCACCCATGACCACAGCGATGCCGTCGGCGTAAACGGCGGAGCCATAGGCCAACTCGTCTTTGCCGGTGGTGACCAACCCGTCACACGACCATAGCTCCTTGCCGGTCTTCGGGTCGAACGCCTTCAATTTCCCGGGCACGGGGAGCAGTAGCTCTTCGTGGTCACCGACGCGGACGATGACCGGTGTGCTCCAGGAGCCGATCCACGGCCGCGACTTGCCGCTGGCGCCGCCCGGCTCGTCGTGCTGCCAGACCTTTTCGCCGGTCCTTTTGTTGAGGGCGACCAAGAATTGCCGCTCACCGGGTCCGGCCCAGAAGATGCACAAATCACCGTGAATAATGGGAGAGGAGGCATTACCCCAGATGTGCTCCAGCTTGCCGACGTCATAGCGCCACTGCTCCTTGCCGTCGAGGTCGTAGCAGACCAGGCCGGCCGAGCCGTGGCTGGCAATGACGCGCTCGCCGTCGGTGACCGGCGAGGCGGAGCAGAAGGGGTTGGTGGGGTGGGTCGATTCCTTTTCCTTGTAGATGGTTTCGCGCTGCCAGAGGAGCCGGCCGTCGGCCCGATGAAAACACATCACCATGCGCTTGTGAGCCGAGGCTGGGCCCCCGCCGCCGGGAGGCGGCCAATCGACCTTGTCGGTTGCCTGGGTGAGAAAGATGCGGTCGCCCCAGACGATGGGCGAGGAGTTACCCTCGTCGGGCAGCGGCACCTTCCAGCGGACGTTCTCGGTGGGGCCCCACTTGATGGGCAGATTCTTCTCGGGTGAGTGTCCCTGGCCGTCGGGGCCGCGCCAGGTGGGCCAGTTGCCTGCCAGGGCAGCGCCGCCGAGGGCGAGCCAGAGGAACAGGACACGCAGACACATGCGCATGGGAGACTCCTCAAGGGACGATCAGGGCATCAAGGTCCGTCTGGGTTTGCATCTCGGGGTCGAAGGTCACGAGGCCCTCCGCCTGGGCCGCTCGCAGCAGGCGCTGGTCGGAAGCTACCAGGACCAGGTCATCGCCAGCGGTACGGAGCTGCGGGGCAAGGTTCAGGGCAGTTCGCAGTACGATTGCATCGCTACTGTTGATGGCATGCTTGTCCAGCAGAGGGATGGCGGCGTCGATCAGGGCGTTGTCCGAAGGCAGCTTGGTGAAATCCGCGACGTGCAGCACTTCCGCGCGCAGGTTTGCCATGGCGGTGGCATATACGGCGGCAGGGATCAAGCCGCCGTTGCGTTTCCGTGCCAGTGCGGCCGCCACCTCCGCCGTCCCCAGCATCAGGCACGCCAGCCGGTCGCGGGAGACCCGCGCGAAGAGGTGGTCCACCAGGGCGGCGCCGGCCTCGCAGTAGTAACGTTTGACCAGCGCGCTGGCATCGACCAGGAAGTAGTTCATGGGCTCACTCTTCGCGCATGGCAATGATCTCGCGGCTGGCGGAGTTTTCCTCGGGCTTGACGCCGCACTCGATCATCATCTGGCGAAGCTTCTCCACAGGAACGGGCTCGGCGGTGATGCCCATCTCGGCCCAGGCCTTTTCAGTAGCCGCGTCGATCATCGGCTGCAGCGCTCGGGCCTCGCGGATCATCGGCGGCACGGAATCGGGAGGCCCCGCGCTAACGGGCCGGCGTTCCAGCAGCTGCCGCAAGGAGGCGACCTCCTGCTCCAGGGCAAGCACCCGCTTCTCCAACTCTTCCAGGGTCGTGGCCATGTCCGCCCTCGCTTTGATGCTCGGCTTTGTCCGCCTCCGTCGTGAACTTATAATTGATGATACAGAGCGCGCTTCCCCATCGCCAAGTTGCAAGGAACCGATCATGGCCGATGCTTTCCTCCTCTCCGCGGCTCGCACTCCGATCGGCAAATACCTCGGCGCCCTGGCCGACGTGCCGGCGCCGCAGCTCGGCGCCATCGCCGTCGCCGAGGCCCTGCGCCGGGCCCGCGCTCCGGCCGACCAGGTGGACGAGGTCATCCTGGGCAACGTCATTCAGGCAGGGCTCGGCCAGAACCCGGCCCGACAGGCGGCCCTGAAGGCGGGCCTGCCCGAGACCATCGCGGCCGTGACCGTGAACAAGGTGTGCGGCTCGGGACTGAAAGCGGTCATGATGGCGAGCCAGGCGATCCGCGCCGGCGACGCCGACCTGATTGTCGCCGGCGGCATGGAGAGCATGAGCCGGGCCCCCTACCTGCTGTTCGGTGCCCGCACCGGCTGGAAGTACGGCGACCAGAAGGCGGTGGACGCCATGATCCACGACGGCTTGTGGTGTGCCTTCGAGGGCTGGCACATGGGCGAGGCGGCCGAGTACATCGCCTCGAAGTGCGGCATCTCGCGGGCCGAGCAGGATCGCTTTGCCGCGCAAAGTCATCAGCGTGCCGTCACCGCCTGGGAGAAGGGATTGTTCAATGCCGAGGTGGTGCCGGTCACGGTCGGCAGCGGCGCCAAGGCAAAGATGGTGACGCGCGACGAGGGGATGCGGCCGGATACCACGATCGAGGCGCTGGCCAGGCTGAAGCCGGCCTTCCGCGAGGGGGGCACGGTGACGGCCGGCAACGCCTCGATGCTCAGCGACGGGGCGGCAGCAGTGGTCGTCAGCTCGGCGCGGGCAGCCGAGCGCCTGGGAACGAAACCGTTGGCGCGGATTGTCGCTTCCGCGACGAGCGGCGTAGCGCCGAAGGACATCTTCATCGCTCCGGTCTATGCGGTGCGGCAGGTGTTGGAGAAGGCCGGGCTAGGCTTGCAAGACATCGACCTTTTCGAGTTAAACGAGGCGTTCGCGGCCCAGATGCTGGCCTGCGGCAAGGAGCTGAAATGGGATGAGGAGCGGGTGAACGTCCACGGCGGGGCGATCGCACTGGGGCACCCGATCGGAGCATCGGGGGCGCGGGTGCTGGTGACGTTACTGTCGGCGCTGGAGCAGCACGGCGGCCGGCGCGGGCTGGCGTCGCTCTGCCTGGGCGGCGGCAATGCCGTGGCAATGGTGGTGGAGCGTGTTTGACACGACGAAGGAGATGCGCGTATGACCCTGGTGACCCAATCTCTTCCGACCGCGAAGGCGCAGCCGGAGAAAGTTCCGCCGCTCCGCAACGGCGACCGCCTGACGGCGGAGGAGTTCGAGCGGCGCTACGACGCGACGCCCGGACTGAAGAAAGCCGAGTTGATCAACGGAGTAGTATACATGGCTCCGCCTGTAACACTGGACGATCATGGCGGTCCTCATTTTGACATCATTGCCTGGCTCGGGTCGTACCGTATAGCGACGCCGGGCGTCCGTGGAGGCGACAATGCCACGCTGCGGCTCCCTCTGGCGAACCGGCCTCAGCCCGATGCCTGCCTCATCATTTTGCCGTCGCACGGCGGGCAAGTGCAAATTGACTCGAGCGGGTATATCGTCGGAGCGCCGGAACTGGTCGCCGAAGTGGCCGCCACCAGCGCGAGCTACGATCTCCATGACAAGCTCGATCTTTACCTTCAGGTCGGGGTCCGCGAATACCTTGTCTGGCGCGTGTTTGATCGGGCGATTGACTGGTTTGTGCTCCGCGGCGGGCAGTACGAGCGGTTGGCCCCGACTCCGGACGGCCTTTACAAGAGCGAAGTACTGCCCGGCCTCTGGCTGGACCCGGCTGCGCTGATGGACGGCGACATGGTTCGGGTGGCACAGGTGCAGCAACAGGGGAATGCCAGTCCCGAGCACCTGGCCTTTGTCGCGCGCTTGCAGCAGGCTGCCGCACTACAACCGCCGGCCGGAGGTGGGCCGTAATGCCGCCCCGAGTGGCACGACATGACTTTGCCTGGGCGGCGGCAATGCCGTGGCGATGGTGGTGGAGCGTGTTTGATTCGTCTCCTTGGGAAATTGAGCAGATTGAATGAGCACGGTTGTGATTGCCGATCAGGTACGAATTCCATCGTGGGTCAACGACCTGGAATCGTTTCGCCGCTGGGCACGGTCGGACACCTATCCTCAGCGAGGATGGGTCTCCTTCCTCGACGGCGAAATCTGGGTAGACACGCACATGGAGCAGTTGTTCTCCCACAACCGGGTCAAGACCTGCTTCACTGTCGCGCTGGGAGCGTTCGTCGAGGCGGAACAACTTGGCTATTACTTCTCGGATCGGGCATTGCTCAGTCACGAGGGCGCCAATCTTTCCACCGAGCCGGACGGCACCTTCTGCTCCTTCGAGGCCGTCGAGAGCCGGCGGGTGCGCCTGGTGGAGGGTGTGGAGGAAGGTTATGTCGAACTGGAAGGGACGCCCGACATGGTGTTGGAGATTGTCAGTACCTACTCGGTGCGGAAGGACACCGAGGTGCTGCGCAAACTTTACTGGAGGGCCGGGGTACCGGAATACTGGCTCGTCGATGCCCGGAAGCCTCCCCTTCAGTTTGACATCTTGCGGCGGGCGCCCCGGGGCTATGCCGCCACGCGCCGCCAGCGAGGCTGGCTGAGTTCCAAGGTCTTCGGGCGGTCTTTCCGGCTCGAAGCGGAACCCGATCGGTTGGGCCATCCTCGGTATGCCTTGCGAATTAAGGAGTAGCGGCTTGCGGAACTCTCTGGCTGGCGGAGTGGGGGTAGAAGTATTGCGATAATACAGAAACAGCACCCATCAATGGAAAAACCTGCGCTAATCACTTTTCAAGGAAAAACATCATGGCCACTGTCGCCGACATCACTGCTCGTGAGCGCTGGGAGAAGGAGAACGCCGCCGCCCCGCTGCGCGAGCAGCCGCCTACCACCGTCAGCGGCGTCCCCATTGACGCCCTCTATACGCTCGATAACCTCAACGGCTTCGACTACGACGCCGACCTCGGCTACCCCGGCCAGTATCCGTTCACCCGCGGCGTCCACGCCAGCATGTACCGCAGCCGCCTTTGGACCATGCGGCAGTTCGCCGGCTTCGGCACGCCCCGGCAAACCAACCAGCGCTTCAAGTTTCTCCTCGAAAAAGGCCAGACGGGCCTGAGCACTGCCTTCGACCTGCCGACCCTGATGGGCCTTGACAGCGATGATCCGCGGTCGCTCGGCGAGGTCGGCCGGCTCGGGGTCGCCGTCGATACCCTCGACGACATGCATGAGCTTTACGCCGGCATCAACCTGGAAGAGGTGTCGGTTTCCATGACCATCAACGCGCCGGCCCTGGTCATCATGGCATTCTACCTCGCCAACGCCCAGGACCAGGGGATGGACTGGAAGAAGCTACGCGGCACCATTCAGAACGACATCCTCAAGGAGTTCCATGCTCAGAACGAGTTCGTCTTCCCGCCGGAGCCGCACGTCCGACTCGTCTGCGACCTGATCGAGTTCTGCACGCAGCATGTGCCGCAGTGGAACACGGTCTCAATCAGCGGCTACCACATCCGCGAAGCCGGCTCCACCGCGGTGCAGGAGCTGGCCTTCACTCTGGCCGACGGCTTCCACTATGTCGAGCAATGCTTGGCTCGCGGCATGGAGATTGACCGCTTCGCCCCGCGGCTGAGCTTCTTCTTCAACGCCCATAACGACATCTTTGAGGAGGTCGCCAAGTATCGGGCGGCCCGCTTTCTCTGGGCCGAGGCGATGCGGCACAAGTACGGCGCCCGCAAGGAGGCGTCGTGGAAATTGCGCTTCCACGCCCAGACGGCCGGCTGCTCCCTCCAGGACAAGCAGCCGGAGGTCAATCTGATTCGCGTGGCCTACCAGGCCCTGGCCGCGGTACTGGGCGGCTGCCAGTCGCTGCACACCAACAGCATGGACGAAACACTGGCCCTGCCGAGTGAGCACGCCGTCACCCTGGCCCTGCGGACGCAGCAGGTGCTGGCCTACGAGACCGGCGTGACCAACACGGTCGATCCGCTGGGCGGCAGTTACTTCGTCGAGACGCTGACGAAGCAGATGCAGCAACAGGCCCGCGCCTACTTCGACCGGATCGAGCAGGCCGGCGGCATGATCGCGGCCATCGAATCGGGCTTCTTCCGCCGCGAGATCGCCGAGGCTGCCTTCGCCTACCAGCGCGAGGTGGACGCCAAACGCAAGTTGATTGTCGGCGTCAACGCCTTCACGGAGGCGGAAGAGAAACCGATCGAGATCCTGCAAATCGACGAGAAGGTGGAGGAGGAACAGGTGGCGTCGTTGCGGCGGCGCAGGGAGCTGCGCGACGCGGCCGCCGTCCAGCGCGCGCTGGATGAAGTCCGCCGCGTGGCCGCGACCAATCACAACCTGATGCCGGTACTGCTGGACGCAGCGCGAGCGCGCTGCAGCGTCGGTGAGATCATGAACGCCTTAGCCGATGTCTTCGGCCGCTATGACGGGGCGGCCAAGTGGTAGGCGAGTTACTTGGGGATCGATCGGGTATTTGACAGGTGTGATTGTCATGGCGGCGATTACGGTGCTGGGACCGGCTGATCACGGGCGGCCAATGACGCGGGAGGAGTTCGAATCAGCCCGCGGGCAGGAGGGCTACCATTACGAGTTGATCGAAGGAAAGGTGTATGTGTCGCCCGTACCGGACCTGCCGCACGACCGGATCGTGGAATGGATCTTAGGTCTGCTCCGCGATTACAGCCGGATGCGTCCCGACGTAATCAATTATATATCGACACGCGCCCGGGTCATTTTGCCCGGACGAGCGGTCCCGACCAACCCGGAGCCGGACCTCGCTGCGTTCCACGATTTCCCTCACGACCAGCCCTTTGGCGAGGTATCGTGGGACGACATCAGTCCTATCCTCGTGGTGGAGGTCGTTTCTGAGGACGATCCCGAGAAGGACCTTGAGCGTAACGTGGCGCTGTACCTGGAAGTGCCGTCCATCCGCGAATACTGGATACTCGACCCCCGCAAAGATGCGGACCATCCGACGATGCGGGTGTACCGGCGGCGCGGCCGACGCTGGCAGCGGCCGATCAACGTCGCCCCCGGCGAGACTTACGCCACCCGGCTGCTGCCCGGCTTCGCACTGCGGCTCGACCCGCACGATTGAAGCTGCCCTTGCCGCGAGCGGAATCTTCAGCGCGTCAGCCGACATCGTTGAGTGCTGCGCTGAGATGGTGAAGGAGTAAGTGTGTTAACGGGGCTGTGGCGAAATGCGAGTGGAAATATGCCCAACGCCGCAGAAACGATCATCCGCCTCAAACTGGATGCCGATGAGCGGCTGATCTGGTCCGGTCAGCCGAAGCAGGGCATCCAGTTGCAGCTTGCCGACGTTTTCTTCATCCCCGTCGGCTTGTTCTGGACCACTTTCATGATCTTTGCTGCCATCGCCATCATTGGTCAAGAGGCCGATCTGGGTAGTAAGATCTTCGGCCTGATCGTTATTGGCCTCTTTATCTTGTTTGGTCTGTTCTTGCTGGGCGGGCGTCTCTGGGTCGATGCGGCGCTGCGGCGGAGAACGTACTACGCCGTTACTGACCGTCGGATCATTATTATCTCAGGCCTGCTCCGACAGAAGTTACAATCCATATTTCTCCGCACCTTGAGCGACATCACTCTGACAGAAACCAGAGGCGGGGATGGAACGATCTCCTTTGGTCCTGTTCCTTTGTGGTATTACTGCTGGTACGGGTTGGGCTGGCCTGGCATGGGGGGAGCATTCAGCGTATCCTGTTTCCGGCTGATTGACCGAGTGCGGGAGGTTTACAACCTCATCTTACAGGCCCAGCGGGCGGCCTCTTGATAAAGACGATCGTTTGATCGGTTGCTGAGGACCGTCACATGGCGAATGCATCTCCTATCCGCATCGTCCTTGCCAAGGTTGGACTCGACGGCCACGACCGCGGCATCAAGGTCGTCGCCCGAGCCCTGCGCGACGCCGGTTTCCACGTCATCTACGCCGGCCTCTGGCAAACGCCTGAAGCCGTCGTCCGCACCGTCGCCGATGAAGATGCCGACTGGCTCGGGATCAGCCTTCTATCCGGCGCCCACATGACGCTGGTGCCGCGCGTCTTGCGGCTGCTTCGCGAGCAGGGACTGGAACATGTCGGCGTCCTTGTGGGCGGTATCATCCCGGAGGCGGATATCCCCAAGTTGTTGGAAATGGGCGTAGCCCGCGTCTTCGGCCCGGGCACGCCGCTGTCGGAGATCGTCGCCTTCCTGCGCGAACAGAGCGAGGCGAAACATGCCGGATGACCTGCTGGAACGTTTCCAACGCGGCGACCGGCTGGCGCTGGCCCGGCTGCTCACGCTGCTGGCGCGCGGCCGGCCGGCCGCGCCGATCCTCGCCGAGCTGGGACCGCCCCCGAAGCCGGCCCGGGTCATCGCCATCACCGGCAGCGGCGGCGTCGGCAAGAGCACCCTCGTCGGCAAACTGATCGAGCATATCCGCGGCCAGGGGCTGAGCGTGGCGGTGCTGGCCTGCGACCCGCAGAGTCCGCTCTCCGGCGGCGCTCTGCTCGGCGACCGCTTCCGCATGCCCTCCCGTCCCGACGACCCCGGCGTCTTCATCCGCAGCCTGGCTGCTCCCCCCGGTCGCGGCGCTATCGCCGAGCATGTTGAGCCGATGGTCCGCCTCCTGGAGCGCTTCGGCTTCGACGTCATCCTGATTGAGACGGCGGGTGCCGGTCAGGGCGATACGGCGGTTCGCGAATTGGCCGACATCGTTGTCCTGCTTTTGCAGCCCGAGACCGGCGACGACTTGCAGTGGGAAAAGGCGGGTGTACTGGAGGTGGCCGACGTGGTGGTCGTCCACAAAGCCGACCTGCCGGGGGCTGAGCAGGTCGAGTCGCAGGTGCGGACCATGCTCGGGTTGTCGGACAGCCGGCAGACGCCTGTACTGCGCGTCAGCGCCAAGACCGGCCTGGGCCTCGATCAACTCTGGACGATACTCGCCCAGTGTCCGCTGCGGCGGCCGGGCCGGTCGGCCGGCGGGCGCGAGCTGCTGGCGCTGGCTCAGGAAGCGCTGGCAGCCCGCTTTGCGGCGGCCGAGGCGGCCCGCGACCCGGCCCTGATACAGCTCATCGACCAGTGGCGGCAGGGCCAGCTCGATGACGACCAGGCCACCGCCGCCCTCTGGGAACTTCTGAGGCCTTCTAGATAGATATATAGGAGGCTGAGCGAGAATGCTTCACCTAGCTGCCCGAACCGAATGCCAAGTCATATGGCAAGGCCGACCGGCCCCGCTGATCACGTGTTGATGAGCGGGCGGCTCTTCTCACCCTTGGCGTCGAGCCGGTCGAGGTGGGGGCCCCAGGCTTTCGCCAGCTCCACGGTCTTCTTCTTCAGTTCATCGGCCTCTTGCTGCGTCATCGGCTTGAACGTCCGGGCCCACTCGACGTTCTGCTCCAGCTCTTTCTCCGAGCGCATGCCGATTACTGCCAGCGCGATACCCGGAACGCTCTGGACGAAGCGGAACGACGCCTGCCGCAGTTCCTCGGGCATTCGGCACGAGGTGACACCGCCGCCGTAGACCTTCATGGCTACCAGGCCGATGTTCTTCTTTCGCGCCGCCGGCCAGACCAGGTCCTCGAAGGCGTAGGTGTGCCGATCCACGATGTTGACGGCATTCATCATAACGTCGATGTCGCGCCGGGCGATCACCTGGGCGAATTTCTCCGGCCGGTTGTGCCCAGTGATGCCGACGAAGCGCGTCAGGCCGTCCTTCTTGGCCTTCTCCAGCGCCGCCATCGGCCCGGCGTCGCCGACTAGGGCGTCGAAGTCGTAGATGGCGTGGCCGATGGAGTGGGTATAGACCAGGTCGGCCTGCTCGATCCCCAACTCATCGAGATTCTTCTTGAGCAGGTCGATGGTCTTGTCGCCGTCGGTCTCCAGGCACTTGGTGGCGATGAAGACCTCTTTGCGCCGCTCCTTGAGGATGCCTTTGAGGTAACTGTGTGCCCGGGCGTAGCCGGTCATGGCCGCGATCCGGGTGCGAGCGGGGGCAGTGTCGATGTAGGTCACGCCCAGGTCGATGGCTTTGTGGATGAGGGCGACGGCGGCCTTTTCGTCGGCCAGTTGCCCAACCGCGACGGTACCCAGCCCCAGGATCGGCACCTTGACCCCGGTCTTGCCGAGGACCCGTTGCGGCAATCCGGTGGGTGCGTCAGCCCAGGTTGGTAGCACGTTCCCCAGCAGCAGGGCGGTCCCCGCAGCCCCTGCTCGAACGAACTCGCGGCGCGAGAGTCTTCGATCGTTGGCCATGGCAAACCCTCAGAAATGACTACGGGCCACTCACTCCCCCTTCTTTTCCTCGCCGTCTTTCTTGTCGTCCTTCTTTTCCGGGGCCAGCGCCTGGCGATCGAACATCACCTCCGTCCAACCGATCATCATCTCTTCCCAGGTCTGGTCGCCCCAGCGGACCTCCTTGGTTGGGTCGGGATTGTTGGGGTTCTTCTCCGAGTTGTCGAAGTGGGCGACGCAATGAATCTTGCCCCCCTTGGGCAGGAAATAAGGCTTGGCCAGGCGGTAGGAGCTTTGCCAGTTGAAGTCGTACTTCGGCACCGACAGCAAAACCTCGGTCCGGCCGTCGGGGTGGATCGCCTCGTAGAGGAAGTCCTTGCCGCGCAGGTGCATGTGCGGCATGAAGCTCAGGATGTAGCCGTCGGTCTTCAGGGTGAATTCCGATTCGACCCGGTGATTGTCGGCACCCGGCGGGATGCGGATCATCGGGTTGCCGACCGGGATGGTGATCGCTTCCCGCGGCGGCGGCTCCTTGGCAAAGATCATGGCCACCGAGGAACGGTCCTTCTGCGCCCTGCCGTTGGGGGTGTAGTGCATCTGGAAGACCAGCTTGGAGCCGGCCGGGATGCGCTTGCCCACCCCTTCGGGGAGCATCAGGGCGGTATCACCCGGGGCCGTGCCGCACAGGACGCGGCCACCTCGGCTGCCAGGGAAGAAGGCTTGGCCGGGCGGCGAGATGAAGACGATGATGTGATGGACCACCTCTGGTGCTCCGGGCTTCGACTCGGCCCGCACGACCCACTTGTCCTCGGTGAAGCCGGGGTCCACGGTGAAGTACTTGTAGGGGACGCCGTTTTTGGGGGTCACCGCCGGCACCTCAAACTCCTCCGGCATCGACACCACCAGGTCGGGCGTGCCGATCTTCCAGTTCGGGTCAAACTGCCGCGGCGGAGGAAGGTCCTTGTCGTCTCCCTTGGGGCAGCCCTGCTCGATCCAGGCCAAGAGGGTTTCCTTCTCTTCCTTCGTCAACCGGCGGTCGTTGGAGAACTGGCCGATGTTGGGATCGGCATGCCAGGGAGGCATCCGGCCTTCCTCGATGACCTCCCTGATGGTTTCCGACCAGGCCTGCACCTGGCGGTAGGTCAGCAGCGGCATTGGGCCGATCTGGCCGGGGCGATGGCACTCCTGGCAGCGGTTCTGAATGATGCGGGCCACATCCTTGGCGTAGGTAACGGTCCCGGTCTCCTTCGGCCGGGCGGCGCGGGCAATGATGCAGCCGGCCACTGGGGCGGTGGGGGTGGGTACCGGCTTGCCGGCCAGCACTGCGTCGATGGCATCGGCCAGCTCGCGGGTGGTCGGCCGGGGCCGCTGGATGCGGATGCCGTACTGGTCGTCGATCCGGCCGCGGTAGACAATCCGCCCCTCGGCATCGAGGAGGAACGCCTCGGGTGTCCGCACGGCGCCGAACTGGTCGGCCACAACGTTCCCTTCATCCTTCAGGACCGGGAAGGGGATCTCGTACTTGCGGGCGTGCGCGGCAACGCGCTCGGCCGTGTCCTGGACGTTGGAGTTGACGGCCAGGAACTGCACTCCCTGGTCGGCGTATTCCTTGTGCAGTTCGACCAGGCGGGGCATGTAGGAGTTGTTGATCGGGCATTCGGTGCCGACGAAGATGACGGCCACCGCCTTCTTGTCTTTGAGGTCGGCCAGGCAAACCTGCTTCTGGTCGCGCGGGTCGGTCAGGGTGAAGTTGCTCACCCGCTTGCCGATGTTCGAAGAGGCCTTCTCTTCACTGAGCGCCAGCTGCCCGAGGCCGACGCCGAGCAGAGTGGCCGCCATCAGCACTGCCAGCAATCGCTTCGCCATGGAACGCTCCTTTGCCCTTCTCCTATCGGGATATACCCGCCTCTCTCACCCTGCTCCTCCCACAGGGGAAAGAGGGCTCGCCCCGTAAAATAAGGCCCTTTCACAGCCCGGAGGCGGGCTTAACCGTCAACTCCATTGCCGCGCCGCCGCGCTGCACCGTGACTTTGACGGCCGCCCCCGGCTTAACGTGGGCGGCAGCACTATAACATTCATTGATGCTATCGGTCCAGCGACCATCGAGTGTCAACAGGCGGTCACCGGCCCGGAGCCCGGCCGCGTCAGCAGCGCTGCCGGGAAACACTTCCTTGATGGTGACGCCGGCTTCTTCCTCGCCCGGCGCCTTGTCCACGACCATGCCCCATTGGGCGGCGGGGGCAATCACCTGTTTGGCCGGCTTGTCGCGGCCGCCGGCCAGCAGCATGGTCATCAGTGCCTGTATCGCGTCGGGCGGGTTATAGCCATTCGGCACAAAGGTCATCGTGCGGGCCTGGTAGTCGAGTGTCATCCGGTAACGGGCGAAGAAGGGAAAGCCGACGATGCCCTCGATCGGCCCCAGCGCCATAGAGATCGCCTCGACGGTGGGATGGTCCATGATCATGACCGGCACATCATCGGCCTTGAGATCGCCTATCTCCAGGGTCTCGGCGTTCACCTGGCCGACAGCGCCGAACAGGCTGAAGAGCGGCTTCTGGATGTCCTTCAACAGGCCGGATTCCTTGGCGACCTTGTTGTTCAGGACCGTGACGGGGGCGCCGGTGTCGAAGATGACCCGGTAGGGCCCCTTGCCGTTGACCTTGATCATCACGGTCATGTGCTTGGTCTTGAGCAGTTCAAACGGCACAGTGACCGCCTTCGGCGCGTCCGCCTGGAGGGGGGAGGCCAGGCCCAGGAACAGCACGCCGAAGAGGAGATTGCAATTCCTGTTCATGTCACAGCCCTTCTCCTGCCTTGATGGTGAACTGCTGCCGGGAGCCGCCGCGGGTGATGGTCAGTTTGACTGAGATGCCCGCGGTAAGCCGGGCGGCCAACCGATGCACATCGGCGCTCGACTTGACCGGCTCGCCGTCGAACTCGGTGAGGCGATCGCCCGGCTGGATGCCGGCTGCCGCGGCTGGCCCGATGACCGACTTCACCATGACGCCGTCGGTAGCGTCGGCCAGTCCTAGTCCCAGGAAGCCACGCGGCGCAACCTCCGGCTGGGGCCGCTTGCCCAGCAACCCGGTCAGCAACCGCATGATGCCGGCCATCGCGTTCAACTCGGGCGGCCCGCCCTTGCCGAACAGCCCCTCCGGCGGCGGCGGGTTGTAATCGAGAGGCTCCCAGGTCATCTTGTCACGGGTGAAGTCAAAGGTGATGCGGTAGCGGGCCAGCACCGTGTAGCCGATCACCCCATGCAGCTCGACGCCGGCCAGACCCATATTGTTCATCCCCTCCAACTGAAAGGGGGTCTCGATCCGGCCGGCCAACTTGGTGAGGACGACGCCCCCTTCGATCTCGAAGCGGTCGAAGATGCCCCAGCCTTTCTTGTCCGGCTCAATGCCCAGCTTTTGGCACAACGCGGTGGCGACGAAGAGGGTCGGCGCCCCGGTGTCGATGATGAAGTTGTAAGGACCTTTGCCGTTGATCTTGGCCCGCACCATGATGTGCTGGGCGCCGGTCATCCGGTAGGGGACGTGGCAGGCCCGATCGTCCTTCCTCGCCTCGTCGGCGTTCGCCGGCGCTGTCAGGCCGAGGATCACGAGAGCCATGCCAAGCCAGAATATTCGCATGCCGTGGACTCCGAGAAGGACGCTTTCCAAGGGAAAGGACTTGCCAATCGCCGCCCCACAGCCGGGCGCCCTTGGTCCCTCCATTATACCTTCCCTCCCGGCTGGAATGTTTCTGCAAAAAGCAGACCGCAGAGGGAAAGTAGTTGCTTGCCGGACGGGCGCCCGCCTCGCGGTGCCCTTACAGGGGGGCAGGATCGGATAGAGGGGCAAGGCAAGTCAACCACGGCACGGGCGGTGTTTACTCCCTGGTGCGCGGGAAATGGTGAACTTTCAGGCGGGGGGCGATCAACTCGATCGTTCCCGTCCGGGGATCGACGTGCAGGGTATGAAACAGGGTAGGAGGCAGTCCGGGGGATCCATGCTCCGGCTCGACCACCTCCTTGTTGTAAAGCAGCTTGCCGGTTTGCTTGTCAAAACTGCAGGTGGCGGCGACCATCACCAGGTTGCCATCCGCTTTCCGCCGGGGATAGCGGGCGGTGCAGAGCAGGACCGGCAGATCCGCCAAGTGCTCGCGAACGATGAACTGGCCGGTCAAGCGGTTGGCCCAGGACAGCTCCCCGGTGTTGCGGTTGAAGGCGTAAAGCATCCCATTCACCGGAACGCCGGGCCGGCTGTTGAGGAGGTTGGGCACGGGTTCTTCGGCGATTCGGGTGGCGGGGTTGATGGGACCGTGGAAGGCTAGGTAAAACTGCGTGCGGTCGTGCAGCAGGTACACTTCCTCGACATTGCTCAGGTGTTTGGGGTCCACGGCCCCCTTGACCAACTCCTTCCCGGTTGCCGCCTCGAAGACGACGAACTTGCCCGTAGGGTCGAGCACTCCCGCCAACTCGGCGTCCGGCGCGCGGAGGAAGATTGCGTTCGCCGGGAAGGTCCTCTTCCAGACATCCTTGCCGCTGGCCACGTCGTATAGCCGCAGTGTGCAGTTTCCTTCCGGGTCGATCTGTCCTACTAGAAGCTTGCCCTCGACGACGGCCAGGCGGTCCCGGTACTCCGGGGCAAATGGGGGCGCCTCCCGGACCGTACCGTCGCGGGCGCGCAGGACGTGGGTGCTGCCGACGTCAGGCTGCACCGCGTAGACATGCTCCTGGTCGCTGAAGAACTCCACCGTGGGACCCAGGTCGGTCCGCGTCCAGAGCACGTCGCCCCGGGCCGGATCAAGAGCAACCAGGCGGCGCGGCATCTGCACGCAGACGACTGCGGGGCCGACCACCGCCAGCCGGCTCACGCCCGCGGGCTGGCCTGCTTCACCGATCGCCCAGGCCCGCTGGCTGTTCCCGGGGCCGGACCTGAACGCCACCTGCTCGGGGGAGATCATGGCCTCCAGCAGCGGCCTCTGCCAGAGCATGCGACGCTCGATCAGGTCCACCGCGCAGACCATGTGCCCCAGGTGGAGCACCGCCAGATGGCCCACGAGATGGAACGACAGACTCCTCTCACTCGGGATTAAGCCCCGAAGGTGATGGCGGTGCGGGCCCAGCGCCAGCCCCCGGCTCCAGACTGTCGCCCCGGTCCTCTGGTCGGCGATCACCAACCGGGACGAATTCACATCCAGAAGCAGCTGACGCCCCCGGTAGGAAGGAGGCATTTCCCCCTCGGGTAGGAGGACAAGGGCTGTCAGCCTCGGCGGGGCGTTGACCGGCTCATCCACCGCCTTGATCCGGCCGGGCACCCACGGCGGCGGCCCTTCATGGACCTGGGCCAGCAGCCGCTTGTCGGCGGTCAATGCATTGACCAGGTCGGCGCCGGTTTGGCCGCCGCGGACGACGACGGGGGCGAAGTCCCGGGCCAGGATGCGATAGTAGTGCATGGCATCTTCCGGCAGCCCCTTGCGCAGCAGCAGCCGGGCCAGCGTCTCGACTGCCCGTGCCGCCAGGACCGGATCGTCTCGCTGCTCGCACAGCGGCAGCAAGAGCAATTCGGCCTCCAGGAAGCGGCCGCGGTCGTGGTCCTGGGTCAGGCGCTCGGCCAGCTCCAGCCGCGCCTCCCGGCCCGCGGCGCAGGCTGAGCCAAACAGGGCGACAAAACGTTCCAGGGCATCGGTGTCCGCCGTCGCGCGGAGGGCCCGCCACTCCCGGTCGATCTGCTCCTCGACCGCGCGACGCTGTTCGGGCGAAGCCCGGGCTAGCAGTGCGGCGGTGCGCCCCTCGACCCAGACATCGGGGCGGACCCTGCCCGATGGATTGTCCGCGGCGGGTATCGGCTGGCCGTCGCGGGCCAGGTCGTGGAGCCGACGGTAGGCGGCGAGCGCCTCAGACAGCCGGCCCTGTTGCTCCCGGCCGCGGGCCAGCACGACGTAGTAGGCAGCCAGGCGGCGGTCGCGCTCCTGGCGCAGCTTCCACACTTGCTCTGCGGGAGCATTCTCGGGGATGGGGACTTCGCTGAGCTGATGGTATTCGTCAAGGTACTTCTCGGCGGCGGCGAAGTCGCGCCGGAGCCACTGCGTCAGGGCGTCGAACAGCTTGGCCTGCACCCGCAGCAGCAGCTCCGCCGGCGGCTGGCCGGCCAGGGCCGCGCGCAGGTCGGCGGCCGCGCCGGGCAGGTCCCCCTGGTCGAGCCGCAGCGCCCCGCGGTCGGCCAGGGCCGACGGGTCGCACGGGTCCCGGGCAAGCCGCTCGTTGATCTGGCCCAGCCGGACCCGGAGCTGGGGATAAGCAGTCAGTTGCAACGCCGTTTGCGAGAGCAAGTCGCCATCGTGCAGGATGAGGTTGCCGGGGACCTCGCCGCTGCGCGACTCGGCGCTGCCGGCCACGGCTCCCCGCTCCACGTCGATGGCGCAGACGGCCCCCTTCTGGAGGGGCAGAAAGTAAACCGGGCCGGCACCAACACCCTGTCCCGACGGAGTACCGGTCGCGAGCTGCCAGAGCGGCTTGCCGTCGGCCAGGCTGAGGGCCCGGCAGTTTTGCTTGCCGACAAGGAGCACCCGGTCCTTGAAGACGCCTGCCAGGTAGAGGTCATCGTCGGTGCGGCCGGCCTTCCACACAGGCAAGCCGTCGCGCAGGTGGAGGCAGTGAACGGCATCGGCATCGGGGGCCGTGAAGACGACCTTGCCGCCGTGAAGGATGGGGGCTGAGGTCCGCCATGAGGTTGACACCGCCTGGAGAGGGACCGGCGGCGGCGGGGCGGCATCGGGCGCGGCTGGCGTGCGGTAGGAGTAGACCCAGAGCAGACTGCGGGTGAGGAGTTCGACACCGAAGAGCATGCCGGCGTTGGTGGAGCACACGAGGATGCCGTCGTCATAGCTCAGATGGGCAGCCTGGACACGGCGGCGGGCGTCGAGCAGGATATGGTCACGGTAGTTGGCCAGCGTTTGCGTCCAGAGGATATTGCCGCGCTCTGCGCCCAGGCAGACCAGGCGTAGCTCACTCTTCTTCTCGATCAACACGTGGAGCCGGCCGTCAAGCGGCAGAGGCGGACCAAGGAAGTAGCAGTCGGCCAGCTCGCCGTCGCCCCGACCGCCGACCTCCCAGATGATCTTGCCCGTTTCCAGATCGATGGCCCGGAGCCGGTTGAAATAGAGATGGTCGCGCAACGGACCAAAGTGGCGG
>DATLYH010000271.1:0-3826 GCA_035575035.1 Gemmataceae bacterium | reverse complement strand
AACGGTGGGGTCAAACGATTTCCGGGCCGCGGCGTCGGGCGGGAGGCAGTTGTGACCGCGGTCACAACCGGCCGGCTGGCAGGTAGGAGGCCGTGGGTTTCAACCTTCCCCATCTTGCCAGACGGAACCCGACCTTGCAAGGACTTTTTGACCACCCAGGGATGGCACGAAAAAGCCTCGTTTCCTCGGCCTGCTAAGTTATAATCCCCCCTGTTGGGGCACCTGTTGGGGCGTGGTCCCTGTTGGGGCGTGGTCTGGAGACCACGCCCCAACAGGGGTTATAATCGTAGCTCTGACTCGTTGGCGGTGGTCCGGTTCAAGACGAAGTTGAGGAACCACACCTGTTGGGGCGTGGTCTCCAGACCACGCCCCAACAGGTGTGCTCTGACTCGTTGGCAGTGGTCCGGTTCAAGATGAAGTTGAGGAACCTATCCATGAACCAGCAAGCCGATCCCGGCGACGCCCTGACTTCCCCGGTCAACAATGCCCCTCAGGAGGCCGAGCGGGCCCCCGCCTCGCCTGCCCTGGCGTTGGCGGTTGACGAGACACGGACCGCCCCGGAGAAGGCTGGGCCAGGTGGCCTGCTTGGTTACTTCAAGGGGCATCCGGTCGGCTTCTGGTTCTTCTTCTGGGGCGAGTTCGCCGAGCGCTGCTCCTATTACGGCATGCGGGCCATCCTGGCCATGTACATGGCCGAGCAGCTCGGCCTGGGCCAGGACAACGCCGCCACTTACATGTCGGTCTTTATCGGCGCTTGTTACTTCTTGCCCCTGATCGGCGGCTGGATCGCCGATAACTACCTCGGCAAGTACTGGACCATCGTCGGTTTCTCCATCCCGTACATCCTCGGCCATGTCATCCTCGGCATCGAGAACGTCACCTGTCTGGTCATCGCGCTGGCGCTTCTGGCGATGGGCAGCGGCGTCATCAAACCGAACATCTCGACCCTGATGGGTCTGACCTACGATCAGCAGCGGCCGGGACAGACCAAGCTGCGCAGCGATGCCTTCGCGATCTTCTACTTCTCCATCAACGTGGGTGCGGCCATCTCGCAGTTCGCCATGCCGCCGATCCGCTCGAACTATGGCTACGCGGTCGCCTTCCTCTTCCCCGCCGCTTTGATGGGGGTCGCCTTCCTTATCTTCGCGGCCGGCAAGCCGTTCTATGGCCGGGAGACTGTCGGGGCGGCCGAGCGAACGCCGGAGGAACGGGCCGAACGCTGGCGCGTTCTGGGGCGGATCTTTGGGCTGTTCTTCCTGATCATGTTCTTCTGGGCCATGTTCGACCAGGCGGCCAGCACCTGGATCTTCTTCACCGAAGCGTGCATGGACCGACACATCTTCGGTTACGAAATGGACGCCGACCAGATGCAGTTCTTCAACCCCGTTTTGATCCTGATCCTGCTGCCGCCGATCACCGTGCTCTGGCGGGTCCTCGGCAATCGCGGCATCAACGTCCGGCCCACGGACAAGATGGTCCTCGGCTTCCTACTGACATTCGGCTGCATGGGGGTGATGGCCTTCGCCGCCTGGCGGGCGGGCACGGCCGAGCTGCGCCCCGGCATGGCTCAGGCGGTGGAGAAGGATCGGAAAAAGCAAAACATGCGGCTGGTAGTCGAGGGGGCCGGCCAGCGCCTCGCCTTCGACGCCCCCATGAGGATTGACGCCACCAGCCAGACCGCCGTGGTGGCCAGCTATACAGAAACCCGCGGCGAGGGTGCAAACCGCACGACCGCCGCCGTGACGTTGGCGTTGACCGGCGCGGATGTCTTGAAGCTGGTCCCCGCCGCCGAGGGGGGCACCGCTTCCGACGGCAGCCGGACCCTCCGGGTCGAGGGCGAAATCCAGAAGCTTGTCCGGACCGTCAAGCTGGGGGACGCCGAGCCTCGGAAGGAAACCCTTCTGGAAGGCGACCTGAAGGCCAGCATCACGGGGCCGATGAAGGTCAATGAACGCTGGTTCGTCGCTCCAAAGGACCAGGTGACGGTTTGGTGGCTGGTGCTGGCGTACATCGTCATCACGGTGGGGGAGGTGCTGATTTCCGTGACCGGCCTGGAGCTGGCTTACACGGCGGCCCCGAAGTCGATGACCAGCTTCGTCACCGCCTGCTGGCTGCTGACGGTTGCCCTGGCCAACTGGCTTATCAACATCCCTGTGACGCGCCTTTACACGCAAATGCAACCGATGGCCTACTTCGGCATGCTGACCGCGGCGATGCTGGCGGTGTCGATCGCCTTCATCTTCGTGGCCCAGCGCTTCAAGCGCCACAGTCAGGCGGCCGAGAGGGCCGGCGCTGAGGCGTGAGGCAGAAGCTGGCGCGCCGCTTGCCCGTCTCTGTGAAACTGCCATGACGCGCTACAAGAACTGGGTTCTGACGGATGCGGTCAATGATGTCTGGCTCGACAGTCTGGCGGTGGGCAATGACAGCCTCCGTCTGGCCACGCCGCACGACTGGTCGGTCCAGAAGCGCACCCTGCGCGGCGGGTTGCGCGACGGCGTTGATCTGATCGAGGTCCACAACGGCGCCCTCTCCTACGCCATCCTGCCGACCCGCGGCATGGGGCTGTGGCGCGGCGAATACCGCGGCAACTTCCTCGGCTGGCGCTCCCCCCTTCTCGGCCCGGTCCACCCCAAGTATGTCCACCTCAATGAGCGCGGCGGACTCGGCTGGCTGAGCGGCTTTGATGAATGGCTCTGCCGCTGCGGCCTGGCCTTCAACGGGCCGCCGGGCGAGGATGTCTTCACCGACAAGGAGGGCCGGACCCACCGCACCTTCCTGACGCTGCATGGCCGGATCGCCAACCTGCCCGCCCACTATGTCGAGCTGCGCGTCGGCCTTGACCCGCCTTACGAGCTGACCGTGACCGGGCAGGTCGATGAGTCGGAACTGTTCTTCCCCCACCTGCGGCTGACGTCCACCTTTACGACCGCGCCGGGTTCCAACCGGTTGGTGATCCATGACGTGGTGGAAAACCGCTCGGCCGGGCCGGTCGAGATGGAGTTGCTTTATCATTGCAACATCGGCCCGCCGTTCCTGGAGCCGGGCAGCCGGGTGGTGGCGCCGGTCCGCGAGATGGCGCCGCGGGACGCCCGGGCGGAGGAGGGCATCAACACCTACGATACCTACGCCGCCCCAACGCCGGGCTTCGCCGAGCAGGTTTACCTCTACGACCTGATCGGCGACGGCTCGGGCCGGACGCTGGCCTTGCTGTACAACTCACGGGGCGACCGCGGCCTGTTGCTGCGCTTTAACCGCAATGAGCTGCCCTGCTTCACGGTCTGGAAGAACACGGCGGCGGTGGAGGACGGCTACGTCACCGGCCTGGAGCCGGCGACCAACTATCCGAATTTCCGAACGTTTGAGCGGCAGCAGGGGCGCGTGCGGGTGCTGCCGCCGGGCGGCCGATGCGAGTTCAGCTGGAGCATCGAGGTGTTCGACACGTCAGCCGGGGTGGCCGGCGCCCTGCGTGAGATCGCCACCTTGCAGGCCCACGCCCCCGCCCTGATCCACCCGAAACGGCAGCCCCGGTTCTCGCCGGGGTAAACGTTCGGGCTCCGCTGTCCCCCGTTGGGGCGTGGTCTGGAGACCACGCCCCAGCGGGGTAAACGTTCGGGCTCCGCTGTCCCTCGTCCCGCTTGCGGCGGGGCCGGACATTAGCCCGGCAGCGATCTGCCCTTGAGCGGCAGCGCCTCGGGCTTCCCTGCCGGTTTCGGCTCCTTGGGCGGCGGAGGTGCCGGTTTCGTCGCGGGCGGGGCGATGGCCGGCGGCTCAGGCTTGGCGGGCGTCAGGGGCGGTTCCGGCGGGGACGCCGCCTTCAGCTCGACCC
>DATLYH010000270.1:0-13661 GCA_035575035.1 Gemmataceae bacterium | reverse complement strand
GCGGCCGCGTTTCCGGGAACCGGTGGTCGGCGGGCGCGAGGAGTTGCGTGCGGTGGGGGCGTGGGGCCTCGCTTGCGGCTGCGCCCGGACGGGGGCAACGTGCCGGGAGTGGCGGGGGTTGGAGCTGGCGTGGTGGACGTTCGCGGCGGTCGCAGGGGTGGAGCGGACGACCGACGCGGCGGAGCGGGCGTTGCGTGGCCCGGTGCGGTGGCGGAAGGGAAGCGAGGAGACCGCCGGGGCGGCGGGGAGCCGGTTTGTGGCGTCGATCCTGACGGCGGTGGCGACGTGCCCGCACCAGGGACGTGATGTGCTGGCCTTCGTCACGGGTTGCAGCGAGGCGTTGCGCCAGGACATCCCCCACGCTCTCTCATCCCACAGACCTAACGAGGCAGAAACGTTCGTTCGGCCCGTGAACGCTTAGACTATTGACAAATGACTAATGACGAAGGAGAGTAAACGCCCATGACCTGGCCGTTATCGCAGGACTACAACGAGGCGATCCAGGACCCCAGTTCCTGCTTCAGCGATCCCGAGCTGCGCGGCGGCGAGCCGGCGGTCAACGCCCTGGGTCTGCCCGCCCCCTGCGCCGGCAACTTCGCCGATGTCTACCAGCTGCGTTGCGGCGGCCGCTGCTATGCCGTCAAGTGTTTCACCCGCGAGATTCCCGGTCTGTCGGAGCGCTACGCTCAGATTGCCGCCTACTTGCAGAAGGTGTCCCTGCCGTTCATGGTCGGCTTCCAGTTCCTGGAGAAGGGCATCCGTGTCCACGGCCAGTGGTATCCCGTGCTCAAGATGGATTGGGTCGAAGGGCAGACGCTCAACGCCCTGGTCGAGAGTTGCCTTGACAAGCGGCCCGTCCTGGAGACGCTGGCGCAAATCTGGCTGAAGCTGGCGCAGCGGTTGCGGGAGGCGAACCTGGCCCATTGCGACTTGCAGCACGGCAACGTGCTCTTGGTGCCCGGGAGTAAGGCCAGCGCCCTGGCGGTCAAGCTGGTGGACTACGACGGCATGTGCGTGCCGGCGTTAACGCTGCTCAAGTCGGTCGAGGTGGGGCACCCCGCCTACCAGCACCCGCAACGCGCCCGGGACGGTACCTATGGGCTGGAGATCGACCGCTTCTCTCACCTGGTCATCTACACTGCCCTGCGCGCCCTGATCCTGAAGGGCCGACCGCTGTGGGAGCGGTGCGACAACGGCGACAATCTCCTCTTCCGCCCGCAGGACTTCCTGGCGCCGGACGAGTCGGAGCTGTTCGCGGAATTGTTGCAGGAAGATGACCGCGAAGTGCGACGGCTGACCGAGGAACTGAAAAAGGCAGCGAAAGGGCCGATCGACCAGGTGCCGCTGCTAACCGATCTGGTCGGCAACAGACCGGTCACGGCCGCGGCATCGGAACGTAAGCAGACGGCGGCCCCGGCAGTCGAGAAGGCGGAGCGGGCCGAGGACGTCTTTGCCCAGGCCGTAACAGCGGACAAGCCGGTGAAGGCCCGGCGGCCCACGGCAGCGATGCCGTTTTCCAACTGGGCCGCGGTCGGGGGCGGCGTTGCCGTGATGGTGGTCTTGATCGGCCTGATCACGGCCGGCATCCTCCTGACACGGCGGAACGGCACCAACCCCGACCCCTCGAACCATGACAACCCTCCTGCCGTCGTCATCCCCGCCACGGACCAGAAACCGGCCCCGAAAGAGACGGCCCGGACTGCGGCGCTCGACCTCGGCTCGCACGGCCTGCGGGCAGAGTACTTCGAAGGCACGAACCTGGAACGCAAACTCCGCGACCGCATCGAGACTCAGCTCGACTGGATCTGGGAAAACGGATCGCCCGAGCAGGGCATACCGGCAGACCTGTTCTCGGCCCGGTGGACTGGCTGGCTCAAGGCCCCCCGGCCGGGCACCTACCGTCTGGTCGTCGCCGCCGATGACGGCGTGCGCCTCTGGCTTGACGATCGGCTTCTGGTTGATCGGTGGTTGGTCCAGACCGTCCGCTGCGAGGTTGAGGTCGAGTTGACGGACCGGCCGCACGCCCTGCGTATCGAGTACTTCGAGCAATATGGCTTGGCCGGAATCAGCCTGGGCTGGGCTCCCAAGGAGGGTTCCGCAGAGCAGGTCGAGGTGATTCCTCCGGAGTGCCTCTTCCATGATCAGGCCGCCGCGGAACGAGAGGCCGTCGCCCTTCCTGAGCGCGGGGCCGAGGTCCGCTCCTTCGCCGGACACAGCGAGATCGTGCAATGCGTGGCGGTGTCCCCGGACGGCCGCCAGGCCCTCTCAGGCGGCGGCGGCTTCATCCGGAACAATCAGTGGGCGCCCGGCGCCGACAATGCCATCCGCCTGTGGCATGTCGGCACCGGTCAGGAGCTGCGCCGGCTGGAAGGGCACACGGCCGGCGTTTGCAGCGTGGCCTTCTCGCCGCGTGACGGCCGGTATGCTCTCTCCGCCGGACGGGACAAGACCATCCGCCTCTGGAATGTCGCGAGCGGCAAGGAAATCCGCTCCTTCACCGGGCACACCGACGTGGTCTCTAGCGTCGTCTTCCTGCCCGACGGCCGATCCGCCCTGTCCGCCAGCCATGACGGCACCATCCGGCTGTGGGATACCAACACCGGTCAGGAGCAGCACTGCTTCCGGGAGCATCAACGGCCAGTGCGGTGTGTGGCCGTCTCGCCCAACGGGCACCATTTCGTCTCGGGCGGCGAGGAGGGGACGATCATCCTCTGGGACCTGGAGGGCAAGAAAGAGGTCAGCCGTTTTGCTCGCGCCGGCACCGCCCTCGCCAGCCTCGCCTTTTCGCCCGACGGCAAGCAGGTGGTTTCCGGCAGCGCCAACGGCGCGGTACAGCTGTGGGATGTGGCCAGCGGCCAGGAGGTGAAACGCTTCACAGGCCACACCGGCTGGGTCTGGAGCGTGACCTTCTCGCCGGACGGCCGACGGGTGTTGTCCGGCGGCCAGGATCGCACCCTGCGGCTGTGGGACCTGGCGAGCGGCCGCGAGATGCGCTGCTTCCGGGGGCATGGCGGCTGGGTCCACAGTGTGGCCTTCTTGCCCGACGGGTCCTACGCTCTTTCCGGCGGCGCCGACCAGACGGTGCGCCTCTGGAACCTGTCCCGACTCCCCGCGAATGCTCCGCCGGCCTGGCCGCCGGCGCCGCCGATTGCCCCGTCCAGGCCGCTGACAGTCGTTGTGAACACGCCGGCAGAGCAGGTCACCCAGGAGCTACGCCGGTTCGCAGTCGAGCCGAACCGGGGACAGGTCAGCAGTGTCTCGTTCAGCCCGGACGGCCGCCATGCCCTGGCTGTCCAGGGGGCGCAGGCCTACCTGTGGAACCTGGAGGATGGCACCATCTCGCGCACGCTCGCATTGCCGCCGCCGGCCACCATCCGCGAGGCAATCTTTCTCCCCGACGGCCGGCGGGCCGTCTCGCTTAACTCCGATCAGACCCTGAGCCTGTGGAACCTGGACAGCGGGCAGGTCCTGCACCGCTTCGAGGGGCACAAGGCCCGGATTAACTGCATGGCTCTGTCCGCCGACGGCCGCTTCCTCCTCTCCGGCGGCGGGGACATGCGCCGCGAGAACGGCCAGCTTGTCAAGGGCAACAACAACCAGCCGGTCTGGGAGGACTGCACGGTGCGGGTCTGGGACGTGGAGACCGGCAAGGAGTTGGGCAGGTTCGAGGGACACGACCAGCCCGTGCAAAGCGTGGCCATCTCTCCCGACGGTACGCGCGCCGTCTCCGCCAGCGTGTTCCAGCAACACCTCTGGGAGGTCCCCACTGGCAAACCGCTCCGGCTGCTGGCACGCTTCCCACTGCCGCGGCTGGCCTACTGCCCGGACGGGCGCCGGGTCATCATGGCCACGCCGGACCGCTCGATCAAGATGTGGGACCTGGAGGCCAACCGCGAGGTGTTCCGCATCGAGGGGGTGCCCCTTGCTTTCCAGCGCAGCAACAACCTGGCCATCTCGCCGGATGGCCGTCACTTCGCAGCCAGCGTCTTCACTTACACCATCGAAGACAATCGCATGGTACCGAAGGAGGCATACCTCGGCCTGTGGGAGACAGTCACGGGGAAGGAGGTGCGCCGCTTCCCGGCGCCGCCCGGCCGGCCGTTCATCGGCATCGCCTTCTCGCCCGACGGCAGCCGCCTGCTGACCGGCGGCGATGGGATGCGGCTATGGGATTCCGGGCTGGGCGCGACGGCGGCCGTCAAGTCGCCGGCACCGACCAGCCGTGTGCCCATGCCGGACGAAACCGCCTTGGCCGCCGCGGAGAAGCAGATCCGGGAGCGATTCAAGAATGAGATCAACAGTGCCCGGTCACGGTCCGAGCGGCTGGCGCTGACGAACAAACTGCTGCGCGAGGCCCGCGGCAGCAAGGATGACGCCGAGCGGTTCATCCTGTTCCGGGAAGCCGGTCTGTTCGCCCTGCTGGCCGGCGACCTCAACTCGGCGATGAAAGCCGCTGACGAGGCTGCCACCCGCTATGATATTCCGGCGCTGAGACTGAAGATACAGCTGGTGCAGTTGCTGGAGCAAGCGGCCCGTTTCACCGGCGGGCCGGAAACCAACCGGGTACTGGTCGAGGCCGCCCTGCGCGTGGTGGACGAACTCATTCAGGCCGACGACTTCGACGCCATCAAGGGCCTGCTGATCTTGGCCATGACCGCGGCCGGCCGTAGCTCCGACGGCCAGTTGGTCGGCAGCGTTAAGGCGTGCAGCGCGCGGGTGGAGACGCTGCGCAAGGAGTACGAGGAACGGGTCAAGCCGGCCCAGGAGACGTTGGCCAAAGATTTCCAGAACACCGAGGCCAACCTCGCCGTCGGCAGGTATCTTTGCCTGTTCAAGGGCCAGTGGGACCAGGGGCTGGCCCACCTGGTCCGCGGCGGCGCGGGCAAGCTCCCGGAGGCAGCCCATAAGGACCGGCGCGCCGTCGCCGCCGCCATCCCCCTGATGGTGGAGGCGGGCGATGCCTGGTGGGAGTTGGCCCAGACCGAGCCCGGGGGTGTCCCGAAGGCGGAGCTACAGCGGCGGGCCCATCACTGGTATCAGAAAGCTCTTTCCGGCCTGAGCGGCGACGAACGGACGCGGATCGAGCAGCGGATAAAGGTCATCCAGGCCAGCCATCCGGACCTGCGGCCGCCCGATCCGGTCGGCCCGATCCGCCGCTTCGCCAGTCAGGGGTCGATCATCGCGGTCGGTTTCGCGGCCGAGGGCCGGCGGGCTGTCTCCGTCGGCAACACCGGCGAAGTCTGCCTCTGGGACGTGGAGTCAGACAAACCGCTCCAGCGCTTCATGGCGGCCACGGGGCAGGTGTTTAGCGCGGCCTGCTCGGCGGACGGCAAGTATGTCGCCCTGGCCACTGACGGCGGTATTCACGTCTGGAGCGTGGAGCAGCCGAAGAAGGCGGTACGGCAGCTCGCCCTACCCGGGGCCCGGGCGGTGGCCTTCGCGCGGGACGGCCGCTGGCTCGCTGCTGCCGGCAGCGCGAACAACACCCAGAACCTTGCGATCCTGGAGCTGGCGAGCGGACGGGCCAACGTCGCCAGCTCGAAAGGTCCGCCCGTACAGCACCTCGCCATCTTCCCCGATGGCCGGCACATTCTGCTCGCGGCCGGCGACCGCATGCTGCATCTCTGGACGGTATCCCCCTTACGAGAAAAGCAGAGTTGGTCGGCCCATGATCTGCCGGTCGGGACGGTGGCGATTTCTCCCAACGGTCAGCAGGTCGCCTCGACCAGCTCCGACATGACCGTGAAGATTTGGGACCTGACGGCAGCGCCGCCACGGATGCTGCACACGTTCGGCAGCCGCACCGGGCCGATCCGCGCGATGGTCTATTCGCCGGACGGCCGCCGTCTGCTGTCGGTGGGGCTTGATGCCGCGCTGCGGCTGTGGGATACAGCAAGCGGGGCGCTGGTGCAGGAGCTTGCGCCGCCGGGGAACGACATTCGCAGTGTGGCGTTCTCGCCCGACGGCCGACGGGCACTGACCGGCAGCGCCGACGGCAGCGTCCGCCTCTGGGGCCTGCCGAAACCATGACGGAGAGGTCAACATGGCAGAGCGCTGGTACTACACGCGCAACGGTCAGACGCACGGCCCCTACACCACGGCTGAGATCAAGCAGCTGGCGCTCGCAGGAGTGCTGCACAGCAGCGACCTGCTCTGGCCGGAGGGGACCGAGCCGCAGGTGGACCTGGTCGCTCTCCCCTCCGTCGCGCTGCCGGCCGGGCCGCCTCCGGCCTCCCCGTCCGGACCTCGCCCGGACTGGCTCAGCGATGTTGAAGAAACGGCCAAACCGAAGCCGCCGGCCCGGCCGAAACCCAGCGAGGAATCAGCCCCCCTGCCGGACTGGCTTGACGATGTGCGGCAGAGAGAGGAACCGTAGGGCTCGTTTCACTACGTATCCCCGGCGAGCGCGCCGACCGGGGGACCGCCGCTTGAACCGTGCGAAGGAATTCCGACCATGCCCCACGATGTGATCACCTTCGGCGAGGCGATGATCCGGTTGAGCCCGCCGAATTTCCGCCGGCTGGAGCAGGCCCGCAGCTTCGACGTGCAGGTCGGCGGTGCCGAGCTGAATACCGCCGTCGCCCTGGCCCGGCTGGGGCGCAGCAGCGCCTGGGTCTCCCGATTGACGCGCAACCCGCTGGGCCGGCTGGTGGCCAACCATGCTCGCGAGGCCGGCGTCGATACCACCCACATCATCTGGACCGATGACGACCGTGTCGGTCTCTACTTCCTGGAGTTCGGCGCCGCGCCGCGAGCCAGCAACGTCCTCTACGACCGCAAGGGGGCGGCCATCGCCGGCATCCGTCCCGGCATGGTCCCCTGGCCGGCGGTCTTCCACGGGGCACGCTGGTTCCACGTGACCGGCATCACGCCGGCCCTCAGCCCCGGCGCTGCCGAGACAACCCGCGAGGCCCTGCAAGTCGCCCGCGCGGCCGGCCTTGCCACCAGCATCGACCTGAACTACCGGGCCAAGCTCTGGAGCCAGGCCGAGGCCGGCCGGTGGATGACCGAGTTCATGCCGTACTGCGACGTGCTGATCACCACCGAGGAAGACACCGAGCGCGTTTTCGGGATCAAGGGGAAGGACTATGAAGACGTGGCCGGCCAGCTCGCCCGCCGCTTCCCGCTCAAGGTAGTGGCGATCACCCTCCGCGAGAACCCGCTGGTCTGGCGGAACACCTGGACGGCGATTGCCTACCGCGACGGCCAGGTCTACCGCACGCGCTCCTACGAGGTGGAGATCGTTGATCGGCTGGGGGCCGGCGACTCGTTCGCGGCCGGATTGATCCACGGCCTGCTGGACAACGATTTGCAAAAGGGGCTGGATTACGGCGTGGCGGCCAGCGCTATCAAGCACTCGATCCCCGGCGACTTCGCCTGGATCACGCGCGAGGAGGTCGAGGCAATGCTAAAGGGGCCGGGGCTGCGCATCAGTCGGTAAGCAGACCATGTTTCTCAGTCGTGACGAAGTCCGCACCATCGACCGCCGGGCCATCGAGGAGTTCGGCGTTCCTGGCGTGGTGCTGATGGAGAACGCCGGCCGCGGCACCGCCGAGTTGCTGCTGGCGCTGGGCATTCAGGGGCCGGTGGTCATCTGTTGCGGCAAGGGGAACAACGGCGGCGACGGCTTCGTCATTGCCCGCCACCTCGACAACCGCCGGGTGCCGGTCCGCGTGCTGCTCTTCTGCCGGCCCGAGGAGCTGACCGGCGACGCGGCCATCAACTATCACATCGTCAGCAAGTCGGGTCTGCCGCTGGCCGTCCACGCCCAGACGCCGCTGGACCTGGCCGCTGTGCAGGCGGAGCTGGCGGCCGCGGACTGGATCGTGGACGCGCTGTTCGGCACCGGGCTGAGCGGGCCGGTGCGGGCCCCTTTCGATCAAATCATCGGTGCGATCAACGAGAGCTCGGCGCGCGTGCTGGCGGTGGACATCCCTTCGGGGTTGGATTGCGACACAGGCCAGCCCCTCGGCGCCACGGTGCGAGCCCATCACACGGCAACGTTCGTGGCGCAGAAGAAAGGCTTCACCGAGCCGGCGGCACGGCCGTGGCTGGGCCAGGTCCACGTCATCGACATCGGCGCGCCGCGGTGCCTCATTCCGGGTGGTTAAGGGGGCGGCAAGCGCGCGAGCACCCGGAGCCAGACATCCTCGATGATCTTTTGCGCCGCCGCCTTGAGCAACCCTTGCGGCACCGCCTTGAGCAGACCGCCGAGTTTCTTGACATCGGCGGTCCAGTGCAGGCGGGTGCCGCCGTCGTGCGGCGTCAGCGTGAAGCCGGTTTCCACCTCGCTGGT
This sequence comes from Gemmataceae bacterium, assembly GCA_035575035.1. Taxonomy (GTDB): domain Bacteria; phylum Planctomycetota; class Planctomycetia; order Gemmatales; family Gemmataceae; genus DATLYH01. Next base: position 5,365 of record DATLYH010000270.1, on the reverse strand, counting down.
GCTGCCGATCCCTTTGCTTGTCACCACCATTTGCGCTGAGGTGTTCTCGACAGCGCTGATCCGCTGCAACGTCAGCTCCAGCGTGCCGCTCACAAACGAGAACCCCGTCGGCCGGACGACGCACACTGCCTGGTCTGGCTGCTCGCTCTTGACCGATTCGAGGCCGGGAACGCACTGGACCAGGAACCGGACATCGCTCAGCTTGGCGTACAACTCGGCCGGCGGTTGCGCCAGGTCGCGGTCGCCTTCGAAGTGAAGCACGATGACACCTCACGAAGGCCGCTTGCGGCTCGGCGACTACCGCTAAGCCGCAAGCGGCAAAACTATCCCTCACAATCCCGCGGCGACCTTGGCCTGTTCCTCGGCCATCTTGCGGATGTCCTGGGTGATGCGCATGGAGCAGAACTTCGGCCCGCACATCGAACAGAACTTGGCCGACTTGAACACCTCCTGCGGCAGGGTCTCGTCGTGCATCGCCCGCGCTGTCTCCGGGTCGAGCGACAGCTCGAACTGCCGGTTCCAGTCGAACTCGAAGCGGGCCTTGGACAACTCATCGTCGCGGCGGCGGGCGTTCTTTCGGCCGCGGGCAATGTCGCCGGCGTGGGCCGCGATCTTGTAGGCGATCACTCCCTGGCGCACGTCGTCCTTGTTCGGCAGGCCCAAGTGCTCCTTCGGCGTCACGTAGCAGAGCATCGCCGCCCCGGCCTCCGCTGCCAGTGCCGCCCCGATGGCGCTGGTGATATGGTCGTAGCCCGGCGCGATGTCGGTCACCAGCGGCCCCAGGACGTAGAACGGCGCATCGTGGCACAGTTGCCGTTCCAGCTCCACGTTCATCTTCACCAGGTGCATCGGGATATGGCCCGGCCCCTCGATCATCACCTGGCAGTTGTGCTCCCACGCCTTCAGGGTCAGCTCGCCCAGCGTCTTCAGCTCGGCGAACTGGGCCTCGTCGTTGGCGTCGGCCAGGCAGCCCGGCCGCAGTCCGTCGCCCAGGCTGAAGGTCACATCATAGGCATGCATGATCTCGCACAGTTCGTCGAAATGGGTGTACCAGAAGTTCTGCTGCCGATGGGCCAGCATCCACGCCCCCATCAACGAGCCGCCCCGGCTGACGATGCCGGTGATCCGGTTGCTGGTCAGCGGCAGGTACTCGCGCAGCACCCCGGCGTGGATGGTCATGTAATCGACCCCTTGCTTCGCCTGGTGCTCCACCATGTCCAGCGCCTGCTGCGGCGTGATGTCGGCCGGGTCTTTCACCTGCTGGGCCAGTTGATAGATCGGCACGGTGCCAATCGGCACCGGCGAGGCGTCAATGATCGCCTGGCGGATAGCGTCGATGTTGCCGCCCGTCGAGAGGTCCATAACGGTGTCGGCGCCGAGGTGGACAGCAGTGTGCAGCTTCTCCAACTCGTCATCGATCTTGCTGGTGACGGCCGAGTTGCCGATGTTGGCGTTGATCTTGCAGCGGGCAGCAACGCCGATACACATCGGCTCCAGCCGCTTGCTCAGGTGGACCTTGTTGGCCGGGATAACCATGCGCCCGCGCGCCACTTCACTGCGGATCAACTCCGGGTCAAGGTCCTCGCGCACGGCCACGTAACGCATCTCATCGGTAATCAGGCCCTTGCGGGCGGCTTCAATCTGGGTCATGGTCAACCTCATCGGGGACGCGGCGCCCGGGGCGGCTTTACACCATCCGCTTCCATAGCCCTGTCACCCAGGCAAGCAGCAGCAGCGGCAGCCCGGGGAGCAGGACGTAGATCAGGAAAATGCCGAGCGCCTCGATCATGTCATCCAGAGCGAACATCCAGAATAAATACCAGACGGCGGCCGGGATGTAAGCCAACAGCAGCACCACCTCGACCGGCCCCGCCGGTAGCTCCATCAGCCGGACCAGCAGGAAGTACAGCCCGACCATAACACCACTCAGCACGGCCAGACCGAGCGAGGCGAAGGTGGAGCGAATCCAGAAAGGGCCGGGTTCCATCGGGATGGGCTGTTGGCCCAGGCGCACCTTGTAGGCCAGGGCCGCCAGTGGGATGGTCAGCGGCCAGAACAGGGTCGTGACGACGATGAGCCGTAACGCCAGGGTGAAAACGTCGTAGATAGTCACGACCGCCCTCCAGCCAGGGGAGCGGGGCCTGAAGATGAGGGCCGGCCTCGGAAAAGGGGGAAGACAAACGTGTTGGGACGAGGAACGGTTCGCATTCCCATGCCGGCATTACCCGGTCCGGTTCCAAGGGTCTGCTCTCAGCCCGCCCCTTCACCCCTCTCCCCCGAAGACGGGGGAGAGGGGTGGGGGTGAGGGGGCGGACACCCCTAGCGATACCTGTGTGGATTGTACGCTGCCCGCCGGGGTCTGGCTACTGATTTGTCTCTTGGCATGCTTGGCCGGGCCGCCCACAATGGGAGGAAGACCGCGGATGCGCCGAGGCGAAAGGAGCCGGTCCCATGCGAACCAGTCCACGTCCCCGGTGGCGTGCCCTTCCAGGCTATTGGAGGGAGTTAGGCATCCCCTTCCAGCGAGCCGCCTCCGCTTGCTTGGTGCCGGCGTGCCTGCTGGCGCTGCTGGCCCTGGTCGCCGGGTATCCCGCCGGCAGCCCGCCGCCCGCAGCGGCCGCGGCGCAGCGGAACCCCGAGGGGGAGCTGGTCGAGCAGGTCCGCAAGGCCATCGACCGCGGCGTGCAGTTCCTGCGCGACCGGGGGGCCGACCGCGGCGATTGGGAGAACCAGGGGCACCCGAATTACCCCGGCGGCGCGACGGCCCTGGCCCTGCTCGCCCTGCTCAACTGCGGTGTCCCGCCCGAGGACCCGCTCATCCAGCGCGGTCTGGAGTCGCTGCGCAAAATCGAACCCCATCAGACCTATGTCGTTGGCTTGCAGACAATGGTCTTCGCCCTGGCCGGCCAGAAGGCGGATGCCGGCCGCATCCAGCGCAACGTGGACTGGCTGGTCCGAGCCCGCGTCATGAACGGCGACCGGCTGCTAGGCTGGACCTACACCATGCCCGGCGGCGACCGCAACCGGACTGCCGACAATTCCAATACCCAGTACGCTCTCCTGGGACTGCACGAGGCCCACGTGGCCGGCGCCCACATCGACCCGGAGGTCTGGCGCTCCATCCGCGATTTCTACATCAATACGCAACTGGGCGACGGCGGCTGGGGCTACCGCACCGGCATGCAGTCGTCGCTGACCATGACCACTGCCGGGCTGTGCGGCCTGCTCATCGCCGGCAGCGATCTGCAAAGCAGCGTCGGCATCCTGGAGGCCGACGGCACGCATCGGGCCTGCGGCCAGTACCGGGAGAATGAACCGGTCGCCAAGGCGCTGCGCTGGCTCGGCCGGGCCTTGCCGCCGCCCGACCGCTGGGAGGAGATCAACAACCTCTACTACTTCCTCTACGGCCTGGAACGGGCCGGCCGGTTCTCGGGACAGCGCTTCTTCGGCGAGCACGATTGGTACCGCGAGGGCTGCGAGTTCCTGGTCCGCAAGCAGCGGCCAGGAGGATCGTGGCGCGGCCAGGGGATGCTCGGCGACAACAGCGAGCTCATTGCCACCTGTTTCGCCCTCCTCTTTCTGTCCAAGGGGCGCACCCCGGTGCTGATCAGTAAGCTGGCCCACGGTCCCGGGGACGACTGGAACAATGACCGCAATGACGCCCGTAACCTGGTCGAGTTCGTCAGCAAAAGCCGGCTGTTTCGTCGGCGGCCGGACGAGGGGGGCGCCGACCAGCCGGTACCGCTGGCCTGGCAGGTCTTCGATATTCGCCGGCTGGGCGACCTCTCCCGCGACCGCATCCACGACCTGACCGCCGAGCTGTTGCAATCGCCGATCGTTTACTTCAATGGCCACCTGCCGCCGCGGCTGTCGGGGGCCGAGAAGCTGCTGTTGCAGCAGTTCGTCGAGAACGGCGGCTTCATCTTCGCCGAGGCCTGCTGCGGCGACGAGCGCTTCCACCGCGGCTTCCTGAACCTGATGGAGGAGCTTTTCCCCCGCACGCCGCTCAAGCCGCTGCCCCCCAACCATCCTATCTGGACCGCGGCCGGGCCCCGCTTCGCCGTCTTGCCCAACGAGTTCAAGCGCGAGGTTAAGCTGATGGGCATCGAGATGGGCTGCAAGACCGTGGTCGTCTACAGCCCACAGGACCTGTCGTGCTGGTGGGAAGCGAACCAGTCGGACAAGGGGGAAGGGGCGCTGGCGTTCAAGTTGGGGGCTAACCTGGTCGCCTACGCCACTGGGTTGGAAGCGCCCCGGCCGCGGCTGTCGCGCGTGCAGGTGGCCCGCGATGAGCCAGCCGAGGTCAAGCGCGGCTACCTGACGGTGGCCCAGCTGGAACACGAGGGCGAACGGCCGGCGGCCGCGGCGCTGCGCAACCTGCTCAGCGAACTGCGTGATCCGAAGACGGCCGGCCTCGACGTGGACACCCGGGCCAAGACGGTGCCGGTCAACAGCCCCGCGGTGGTGGACTATCGCTTCCTGTTCATGCACGGCCGCAACGCCTTCTCGTTCGCCCCAGAGGAACTAAAGCAACTCCGCTTCAACCTGGAGACCGGCGGCACTCTGCTGGCCGATGCCTGCTGCGGTTCGAAACAGTTCGACCAATCGTTCCGTCAGTTCATCCGAACGCTGTGGCACGACAAGCCGGAGATCAAGCTGGAGCCGATCCCATTGAACGACGAGTTGTTCGGCCGGGACATCAACGGCACGGCCATCACCCGGGTCCGCTGCCGGCGCGAGGGGCCGGACGGCCGGCCGGAGGCCGAGTTCCGCGAGGTCGATCCGTATCTCGAAGGGGTCAAGATCAACGGCCGGTGGGTGGTGATCTACAGCAAGTACGACATCGGCTGCGCCCTGGAGAAGCACCAGTCGCCGGACTGCCTGGGCCACGACTATGCCAGCGCCGTATTGCTGGGGCGAGCGGCGGTGCTGTACGCCATGAAGCGTTGACCTTGGGCCGAGTGCCATCTACCCTCGGCCCCTTAAGGACTGTCACCGCATGAGCCGTCGGAAGCACGAGGAACCTCCGGACTTTCACTGGGATCTGCTGCTCGGCATTGGCCTGGCGGCGCTCACGGTGGCGGCCTATGGGGGCGCCTGCAACAATGAGTTCGTCAACTACGATGACCCTCTCTACGTTTATAAGAACCCGAGGGTGCAGAATGGGCTGACAGCCCGGGGGCTCGCCTGGGCCTGGACCACCTTTCATGCCGGCAACTGGCACCCGCTGACGTGGATGTCGCTGCAGCTGGACTACGAACTTTACGGCCTGAGCGCGGCCGGCTATCACCTGACCAACCTGCTGTTGCACACCGCCAACGTGGTCCTGCTCTTCCTCGTGCTCCATCGCCTGACGGGCGATCGC
>DATLYH010000269.1:0-8353 GCA_035575035.1 Gemmataceae bacterium | reverse complement strand
GCGTTGGGCCATCAGCAGCTTGGCCGCCTCGATGGCCAGGTCGTCGTTGCGCGTGAGCATCACCCGCTCCAACACTGCCTCCCCCTCGGCGGCCGACGCCCGCCCGGTCAACAGTTGCAACCCACGGACGCCCAGGTCGGTGTGTCCCGCCTCCAGCGCCTCGGCCCCCAGGGCGGCGCTGTCCATCCCCAGCGCCTGCAATTGCTCGAACGCCTGCATCCGGACCGCCTGGTTGGGGTCGCCCAGCGCCTGGATAAAGACCGGCTGGGCCGCCCGCGCGTATTCCTCATCCTTGTGGGCCAGGGCCAGGATGCGGCTCAGGGCGGTCTGCCGCACGCGCACGACGGCGGACCCTGCCGCGCCCTGGCCGCCCTGTTCGCGCACCAGGCCGACATAGGCGCCGAAGGCGAGTTGCCGGAGCTGCTCCGGGCGGTATTGCAATGGAGGAGCCGGCCGCTCGGCGGCCTGCTGGCGCAGGGCCGCGATCTCCCGCCCGAAGCGGTCCTCGTGAATGGCCCAGGCCTGGTTCCACGGGGCCTGCTCCTTCTCGGACAGGTAGCGCAGCAGCTGTGCGGTGCGGGCGCGGGTCGGAGGCGAGCCGTACACCAGCAGCTCGGCTACCGTGTCCACCGTCTCCGCGGGAACCTTCCAGGCCGGCTCGTCGCCCCGGTCGTTGAAGAGTCCGACGACAAACTCCTGGAACGCGGCCGGGTCGGCGAACGCCTCCAGGCCGCGCGCCGCCGTCAGCCGGACCCGCGGCATCCGCGACGACAGGCAGGCCAGGCAGCGCCTCGGCGTCCCCTGGTGCGCCTTCATCTCCACCAGCATCAACAGGAGGAGGGCCCAGTTGCGCAGCTTGTCGTCGTGGTGGTCGAGCCAGACCAGTAGTTGCTCCTCGCCGGCCGGCCCCAGGGTGAAGGCCGCCACCAGCCGCTCGCCGTCGGTCAGCACCTGGTCGGCCTGCTCGGCGAAGACCAGCGAGGCCGCCAGCGGATCGCCGGCGTAGGCCAGGCCCAGGGCGGCATGGTACTTCACCTGCGGGTCGGCATGTTGTAGCGCCTGCCGCAGCGTCTCGACCTGGTGCGGCAGGGCGCACCAGGTCAGGGCGAAGGCCGCGTTCTTGCGGATCATGTCGTGCTTGCTGCCGAGCAGCGGGACGAGGTGCGGCAGGGCGGCCGGGTCGCCGAGCTGGGCCAGTCCCGCCAGCGCCGTGCAGGCCAGGTCCTGCCAGTCCGGCCGTCGCTCCTTCTCCGGCGGCTCGGGCACCGTGGCCAGGGCCAGCAGCGGGGCCAGGGCTGTCGAATCGCCGTGCCGCGCCAGCGCTTTGCCGGCCCGCACCCGGATGTCGGCATGCGGACTGTTCAGCGCCTGGGCCAGCGCCCCGCGGGCGTCGGCGCCGACCAGCGACTCCAGGGCCAGCTGCCGGACCTCCTTCTCCGGGTCGTCCAGCGCCTTGACCAGCAGCGCCTGGGCGGCCGGCGTGTGTTTCTTGATCAGGGCCTCGACCGCCTTCTTGCGAATGTCGGCGTACTGCGAGCGCAGGCCGGCCTCCAGCGGTGTCAGCTCCTTGGTCTTCTTGCTGCTGGCGAAGGCGAAGGCCTCGCTCCGCAGGGCCGGGTCATGGTCGTTGTAGAACTCCAAGAGGAGGTTCCAGGCCCACTCCTCCTCCGCCTGGGCCATCAGCTCGGTCAAGACCTCCAGCCGGATGTCGGCGTGAATGCTCTGGAGGACGAAGCGCAGAGTGTTGACGCCGCCGCCGGCGATTTGCAGGTTAAGGGCGGCCTTGAACGCCTCGCTGCGGACGCCCGGGAAGTTGTCGTTGAGCGCCCGGACGAGGAGTTGCCAGGCGGGCTCGTCGGCCTTTGTCGGCGGCGCCTTGCGGACGGCCCGGATCAACACCTGCAGTGCCCGTTTGCGGACGTCCTCGAACGAGGAACTCAGCCCGGCCTCGGCGGCCAGCAGCGGGTCGGTGCCGTGGATCTCTTCCAGGGCGGAGAAGGCCGCGTCGCGCACCGTGGCTTCCGGGTCATAAAGGAGGGAGCGCAGGCGCTGGATGCTGCGCGGGTCGTCGAGGGCGGCCAGGGCGCGGCAAACCTCCGCGCGGGCGGCGGCGTCGGGCTCGCGGCTGAGCTGCAACAGCAGGCTGAAGGCACGCGCATCGCCCAGCACGGCCAGACCGCGGGCACCGCGCAGGCAGGTGTCGAGGGCCCGGCTGGCCGTTGCTTGCAGCAGTGGGTCGTAGTCGGACTCCTCCAGGTCGAGCGGGACTTCCTTTGGCCGGGATGCCTGCGCCTTCTTTCCCTCCTTCTTGTCATCGTCCTTCTCTTCCAGGGAGAAGGTCTCCAGCTCGTGCAGCTGCCGGTGCAGCTCGGGGTCGCGCGAGCGCAACGCCGGCACCAGCTTCGGCCGGGTGTAGAGCGACAGCAAGAAGGCGGTCCCGCGGACCGCGGCATCGTCGTCCTCCATGCGCCAGCGCAGCGCGGCCTGGACCCGGGCATGGTGCAGCATCTGCCGCTGGAAGAGGCGGATCAACGTCAGCCGCCGCAGATCGGCGTGCTTGGAGCCCAGCGCGATCAAGTTGGCCTCCGGCGAGTCGGCCGGGTGGACGCGCTCCAGGCTGACCAACGCCGCCTGGCGGACCTCGGGCGTCTTGTGGTCCAGCGCCTCCATCAGCCGGGTCAATGCCTGATCATCGCGGGCCGCCAGCGCTTCCAGCGCCTGCACCGCCAGCCGGCCCACGTCCGCCTTCTCGACGTTGAGCGCCCAATCAAGCGGCCGCAGGTCTTGCTCGCCGAGGTGCTTCCGCAGGCCCTCCAGCGCCGCCACGCGCACCGCCTCGTCGGCGTGCTGGAGCCACTGCTCCAGCAGCTTGGCGGCCCGCGGGTGGTTCGACTCGCCCAACAGCTGGGCCGCCAATTTGCGCAGGGCGTGGTCGGCGTCCTTGCCAACCTGTTCGGAGATCAGCTCGATCGACGGGGTGTCGTTGAAACCGGCCAGGGTCCGCAGGGCGGCCTCGCGGCGGCGGGCGTCGTCCTGGGCGAACTCGTAGCGCGCCCAGGCGTAAGCGTCGTTGATGCGGTGGCTCTGGTCGCCGACCTTGCCGGCAGCATCGAGAACGTAGAAGCGGAAGCTGTTGTCGTCGCAGCCGACGACCAGGTGCGGCCGCTGGTAAACCTGCACAAGGGTCAGGGCGACGACCTTGCCGATGCCGTCCTTGACCGTGGCGGGTTTGGCGCCGCCGGTACGCGGCCAGGACTTGACGGTCTTGTCGCGGCTGCCGGTGTAGAAGCGGTCGCCGGGGCCCCAGAGGATGGCGGTAATCGGCTCGGCGTGGTTGGACCCCTTGCCGCGGTCCTCCGGCTCCAGCTTGCCGCGGGCGTGGGTCGAGAGCAGCTTGTTGTCTGCGCCGGCCGAGAAGAAGCGCAGCTCTTCCAACTCGAACAGCAGTGCGGTGACGGCGCCCTCGTGCAGCTTCTCCGACTCGCTGACGAGGAACTCGGCCTTCCCCTCGCCGTCGAAGACGGTGACGATTCCCTTGACCGTTCCCGCGACCAGCCACTGTCCCGTGGGATCGGCCGCCAGGCAGGTCCCCATATCGGGCAGGTCGAGCGTTTGCAGGACCTTGCCGTCCTTGCGCGACAGGATGATGACGTTGGTGCCGCCCAGCACGGCCAGCCGGTCGTTGGCCAGCAGGGCCAGGGCGATCGGCGTGGCGGCGAGCGGCGGGCCGAGCGGCGTCGGGGCACCGCCGCGGGACGAGGCCTGGTAGATGCGGTTGTCGCTGCCGCCGACCCAGAGAATGTCCTTCTCATTGATCAGGGCGGTGCCGCCAGCCGGCAGCGGGTCCACGGCCAGGGAGAGCTTCTCGGTATCGAGACGATGAACGCCGGTGGGGTGGCCCTCGGGGTGGACGGTGACGAAGACCAGCGTGCTGCCGACGCCGACGGCCGCCTTCACATCGCCGCGGTAGGTCAGAGATTTGACGGTGGTGCTCATCAGCCCGCCCCGATGGTGAGTGCGTCTCGTGATTGATGATCAAACCAGCCGCCGCCTCCGGCATGCTTCCTGATAAGTGGCCTCAAAATCGACCGGCACAAACAGGTCGCCCGTCAACCGCAGCGGCATGACCGGAAGCGCTCCACCCACGTTGAAGGTCGCGAACCAGAGATCGATCTTGGGCTGCCCTTGCCGCAAGACGGGACGATAGGCCACGGAGTAAAGGTCCGTCTCAGGTGGCAGGTTGAGGTCCGGTGCCGCGTCCATCAGGCGCATTATCTCATTGTGCAAGTTAGCTCGCCGATTCGTGACGATGTCAATGATGATCAGGCTAATGCCCTGGTGGAGATAACTGGCGCACTTGGTGGCGAATGCGCGCCGTTCCTCAGGACGGTCCTTGTTGCTTGGGCTGATCAGCTCGATTGCCCCGACGACCTTCAGGCCGCCGACCGTCGAAAGGACACGCACCTCGAACGTATCGGGGAACACCGCCGGCATCATCTTGGCTGGAGCGGGGGGCGCCCAGGTCGGCGGCGCCGCGGTCGCGACCTGGGGGCCGTTGGGCAGCGCATCAGGACGTCCGGAGGTCCGCTCGTAGGTCGCGACGTCGATCTCCAGGTTCGGGCCGGCGTGAGCGTGCTCCTCGGCAATGAATTCGGGCGGCAAGCAATCGCTCAGCGCGTCGGCGATGCGCGTCGCCCAGTTCGAGTGGAACGACTCCCAGTGGTGTTCCAGGCTAAATGGTGCGTGAACGTGGTCGAGCAACGGCATGGTTATCTATCTCCAGGTGGGCGGAATCTCAAGTCATACTCCATTCATGGTACCGCCTCCGTCACAGCGGGCTGAAGGTCGGGATGCTTCTTGCGGATGCGCGTCACGGCCACCAGGCAGGCGGCGTGCTCGCTCTGGCCGCGCGATACCATGAACTCCTCCAAGAGCGGCAACACACCCCGGGCGAAGTCAACATCCTCCAGGGCCAGGTCGCGCATCATCTCCACCAGCGCCAGCTTCGCCTTCCGGGCCGGCAGCGGCTTGAGGCGGATGGTGATCCCTTCGGTCCCGTCCTTGCTCGGCTCGGTGCGGCCCGGCGGGATCTCGAACAGGACGCGGCGCAGGAACTCGGCCAGGGTCGGCAGGTTGGCCGGCAGCTGTTCCGGCCGGTGCGGCGCGCCGGGGCCTCGGTCCTCCTTCTTCTTGCCGGCCGCCAGCGCCGACGGCGGCGGCACGTAGGGCTTCCAGTCGGCCTTGATGCCGCGGTCGCGGTAGAGCGACCACAGCGCCCGGATCACGAAGCCGCGCACCTTGCGGTCGGGACTCTCCGTCAGCCGGAACAGTTCCTCCGGCACCTGCAATCGCGGCGAGCGCTTGATCAACTCCATGCCCAGCAGCCGCGTCTGCTCATCGGGCGACTCGCAGAAGCTGTAGACGGCGGCGGGCGACAGCACGGCCGGGTCGATGCGGTAGCGGCGGTGCTCGGGGGCCTCGTCGGCCAAGAGCGCCTCGGCCACGAACTTCCGCACCTCGCCGTAGGGCAGTTCCGCGAGCTTGATCAGTTCCTCGGCTGGCGGCGACCAGCGGGCGAACTCCCACTTGGCCAGGCCCAGGGCGAAGTCGCGCAGCGGCTTGCGGCTCTCCGCGAAGAGCGGCTTGACCCGCTCGAAGGTCAGGAACGCGGCCGGGATCTCGGCCCCGGGATCGACGGGGCGGTCGGTTTCGTCCAGGCAGATCTCGGGATGATGGCGGCGGATGTACTTCATGGCGAACCGCGCCAGCGGGGCATCGCCGGGGCCGGGGGCCACGACCATTTCCCAGAGCCGTTCGCAGCCGGCCAGCGTGGCGTCGGCGGAGTAGGTTTGCCGCTCGCCCGACAGCATGCGCAGGAAGGCGGTCTCCGAGATGATGCTGATATTCGCCCCCTGGGCGTTCAGCTCCTCCGCCTTGAGCTGCTTGGCCCCCTTCTTGCCGTGGCCGTACAGCGGCGAGCCCTCGTCGCCGATCACCAGGTAATGAAGCTTGGACGACACCGCGGAAAAGACGGTGCCGCCCGCCTTGCGGACGCGCTCCTCCGCCTCCTTGCGCGGCATGGTTGCCATCTTGCCGGTGAACAGGAACGACCGGCCGCCCAGGTTCACCTCGGGACGCCCCCCCTCACCCCCAACCCCTCTCCCCCCCAGGGGGGAGAGGGGAGCCTTTTCTTCTCCCCTCTCCCCCGCTTCGGGGGAGAGGGGTGGGGGTGAGGGGGCCCGCGGAGCGAAGTCGGCCGGCACGAACGATTTGATCAGAGTCTCGACGGCGAAGTCATGGTAGCGCGGCTCGCTGCGCATCACCAGCTGCATCAGCCAGTCAAGGCCGATGTCTGCCGGCGCGAACCGGCGCACATCCTTTAGCCAGCCGAGCACCTGGTCGGCCAGCTCCTCATTGAACTCTAGCTGCCGGGCCCAAACGCGGTTGCTCTGCTTTAGGTCGGCGATCCACGGGTTCGCCTCCCAGTCGGGGTGGTAGGCCAGCGCCTTGAAGAACTCGACCGGCAACGATTGGGTCTTGAGCCGGCCCTCGTTGATCCAGGCGCGGGCCCGATGCGTGGTCAGCGGGTGGACCAGCAGGCGCTGGAGGAAGTCGCGGTCCAGCGTGTTCAGGTCGAAGCGGGCCAGCTCGCCCAGGGCGTATCCCGCCACGCGCCGGGCCGTGTAGCTGGCCGGGTCGTCGATGCGGTCGATCAGGTCGGCGAAGAAGCCGGGGCCCAGTTTCTGATACGGGTGGACCTGCGGCAGCAGGTCCTTGACAAACTCGAAGGCCGTCTCGTTCTCGGAGAAGAGGCGGTCCTTGAACCAGTCCGGGGTCAGCTCGCGGGCGCCGAAGCTCTTGCGGAGCACCCTGGCCGCCAACTCGTGGCCATACTCCGTTTCGAGCAAGGCCCCCCACGCCTCCAGCCCCACGTCCTTGCGCGGGTCGCGCGCCTGAAGCAGGTCGAAGGCCAGGCCCCGCACGTCCTCGTTCTCGCTGTTGGCCAGCCGGACCAACTCGCCCACCGGCAGATCGCGCGCGTGGGTGCGGGCGTAGTCGGCGGCATACGACTGGGCCTCGGACGAAGGAGAGTCGAACAGGCGCAGGACGGCGTCGTGCAGGCCGAGGGTACGGAAGGCCGCCTGCTCGAAGCGCGGGACGTTGGTGAGGATCCAGACCACGAACGAATCGATGGTTGCACTGCCGACGTGGACCAGCCGGGCGACCCAGGCCGGCTCCACCTCGCGCAGCGACGAGCGGAAGTCGGCCTTGAGGGCGCTGACGGCGTACGCGCGGACTCGCTCGCTCTGGGCCCGTTCCAGAAGCGCGAACAGCGGCCGCGGGGTGCGCCGCCACAGCTCCGCATAGGCCCGGTGCTTGAGCAGGTTGGTCGGGCGGGGGCTTAACCGGAAGCTGCTGCGCGTGTACTGGCGCGTCTCGTGATAGAAGATATGATTGGCCACCCAGGTCCGGTCCCAGTTGACGCCTTCGGGATAGTGGGCGAGCACGTCCACGCAGGCGTCGGGGTAGGCGGCCGGCAAGGCGATCCCCAGGCGGCGCAGGTAGCGCCAGGCCCGCCGGCAGAGGTAGGCCAGGGTGCCCCGGCGAATGTCACTCTGCCAGGCGGCGTAGGCCGTGTCGAAGCGGGCCGCCAGGGCGCCGTAGACCTCCGTGTCGCCCCGCGCCTCTGCTTCTTTGAAGATCCGCTTCAGCGCCCGCCAGGGGCCGTAGGTCAACTTCACCGTGGCGATGACCTTCAGCAAACAGGTCCGGGCGAACAGGTCGTTCTCCTGCCAGAGCTTGAAGATGAGGTCGTGCAGCCGGAGGCGCTCCGGCAGCGGCACCTCGGCGTCGGGCGCCTCCAGCGCCTTCATCTGCTCGATGCGGTAATGGGCCTGCTCTTCCTTCGGCTTGCGGTGGAAGGGCGTGCTCTGGATCTCGGCCAGGAACCGCTGGAAAGTCATCGCCCCCTGACGGATGGGGGTCTGGGGCGGCTCATCGGGCTGCTGCGACAGGGTCTCGATCAGCCGGGGCAACTCCGGGTCTCGGGCCTCCCAGGCACGTTGCAGGTCTTCCAGATGAATGCGAGTGGGCACGGACACGCACCTTGTTTTGAGAGAGGGAAGGACGGGCGGCCCGAAGGGAGCCGCCCGTCTTCGTCCGGGAGAGTCGTCTACTACGGGACCTGGTCCGTGGAAGGCTCTCGGGCCCGCCGACGCCCGCCAGCATGATCGAGCGGCGGAACCGCGGCAGGCGAGGTTGATCCAGGCCGCTGCTGATCATGCTGGCGGGCGTCGATCAGCGGGCCTGAAACAGCCTTCCTCGGGAAGAATGGCCAGCAAAACGCTCGGGC
>DATLYH010000268.1:0-4887 GCA_035575035.1 Gemmataceae bacterium | reverse complement strand
GGCCGAGGACGGCCGCCAGCACCGGCGCCAGCCACATGGTCGCGCAGAAATGGACGAACCCGCTCCCCAGCCGCCGCTCGGTGGTGGCGGCCGTCTCCCACTCCAGCAGGTTGCGGCGGGTGATGAAGAGCCGGACCAGGGTCCGGCCGATGGCATCGACGCAGTTGTACGCCTGGTCGGCGAGGAAGGCGATCTTCAGGAGCACCTGGCCGGCCGTGGCCGGGAAGCTGGCCTCCATCTCGCGCAGGTGCATCGTCCACGGACCGCCGCGGAGCACGCCGATCAGCCAGCTGAGCAAGAACAGCAGCAGCGGCAGGGCCAGCACCGTCAGCGCCAGCGCCGTCCAGAACCAGGGCGAGCCGGGGAGCACGGTCCAGGCCAGCGCGAACAGCCCGACCAGGGCCGGCGGCACCAGACTGCGGCGCAGGTTATCGAAGACCTTCCAGCGCTCCAGGGCGGGGAGCGGGTTCGGCCGGGACGAGCCGGGCACGCGGTTGAAGAGCCACGGCAGGAGTTGCCAGTCGCCGCGGATCCAGCGATGTTCCCGCCGGGCGTAGGCGTGGTAGCGGGCCGGGAAATCATCGAGCAGCTCGATGTCGGTGACCAACCCGCAGCGGGCGTAGTTTCCCTCGATCAGGTCGTGACTGAGGATGTGATTGTCGGGGAAGGTGTGGCCGACGGCCGCCTCGAAGGCGTCAACGTCATAGATCCCCTTGCCGGTGTAACTGCCCCGCCCGAACAGGTCCTGGTAAACGTCGGAGACGGCGGTGGTGTACGGGTCGATGCCGGCCGACGATGCCAGGATGCGGGAGAAGAGTGAGCGGGTGCCGGCCACCAGGCTAAGGCTGACCCGCGGCTGCAACACGCCGTGGCCCTCAACCACGCGCCCCTGGATCGGATCGAAGCGCGGTCGGTTGAGCGGGTGGGCCAAGGTGGCGATCAACCGCCTCGCCGTTTCGCGGGGCAACTGCGTGTCGGCGTCGAGCGTGATCACGTAGCGGATCGGGGGGAGCCGGCTAAGGTCGCCGCTGATCACGCTGTAACTGGTGGTGCGGTCGCCGCGGAGCAGGCGGTTGAACTCGCAGAGCTTGCCGCGCTTTCGCTCCCAGCCCATCCAGCAGCCCTGCGACGGGTTCCACAGTCGGCGGCGGTGGAAGAGAAAGAACCGGTCGGGACCGCCCCCCTCACCCCTCTCCCCCCCGGAGGAAGAGGGGTGAGGGGCGTAGCGCCGGTTGAGGGCCTGGATGCGCTCCAGGGCCCGGCGCACATACTCGTCGTCCTCCGGCTGGTGCTCCTCGGGGGCGTCGGCGAAGTCGGTCAGCAGGGCGAAATAGAGGTTCGGGTCCGGATTGGAGAGGTAGTGGACCTCCAGCCGCTCGGTCAGCACGGCGGCGCTCTCCTCACGCAGCAACAGCGTGGGCATGACCACAAAGGTGGCGCAGTCGGCCGGGACCCCATCCTTGAAATCGAGCTTGGGCAGGACCCGCGGCGGCAGGATGAGTGTGATCAGATAGTGGACCAGGCCGACCGCCAACTCGCTGGCCGGCAGCAGCACTGCCGCCGCTACCAGAAGCAACACCGGCACCGCCCAGCCCGCCGGCCCGCCGCCGTAGGCAAGCAGACCGGCCAGGAGGAGCATGAGGACCACGCCGAGGGAGCCGAAGTAGAAGGCGTCCGGATGGCTGAGGATCGCGCGACGGATGCGCTCCCCGAGCCCGGGCCGGTACGACAGTTCGGCTTCCAGCTCAGCTCGTCCTGGACCAATGAGGTAGTAGCCGACATGGTCCTGGCCCGTGGCAACCCCGCGGCCACGTTGGGCCAGCGCCAGGGCGGAGCGGATCACTTCCAGCTCATCATGGCCGGAGCCGCGGGCGAGTTTCTCCACGGTGCGGCGATAGCGGTCCTTGGTGGCGAAGTCCTGGCGGGCGTAGACCCCCGCTGGGTCCTCCCGCAGCAGCGCCTCGGCCAGGCTGGTGCGCTCGAAGAAGACGGCCCAGTCGAGGTTGGACAGTAGCCGCAGGCTGGTAACGCAGTTGCCGACCGAGACCTGGTTGGCTGCCTGCCGCTGGTGCTCGCGGCGAAGGACTTCGGCGCAGTCGATACCGCGCCCGTTCAGGGCCTGCTCCAGCCGCTCGACCGAGGCCGAGGCGTCGGGGCCGCGGTCGCGCAGCTCCTCGAACAGGCAGACCAGGCACGGGTCGGACCAGGTGTCGGGCATCCGCGACCAGGCGTCTCCGTCCCGGGAAGGATCAGCCGGCTCCTGCCCCTGAGGTGCCAGCCGGGCCGCCCACTGCTGGGCGAGGCGGCGTTCGGCCCAGGTCTGGAGCATCTGGTCGGCAAGGCGGCGGAGGTTCTCCAGCAGCCCCAACCGGAGCATAATCGGCACGGCCCATAGCTCGCCGATGGTCAGCGGTGCGACCGTCTGATAGGCCTGGACGGCACGGGTGATGGTCGTCTCGTCCAGGCCGCTGTCGGTGTGGGCGATCAGCTCGATGCCCAGGGCGTAGACGCGCGGCAAGCCGGCGAAGGGGCCGTCTGCCAGGGTGGGCAGCTCGCGATAGTAGCCGCGCGGCAAGTCCTGGCGCACCTCGCGGAGCGTATCCACGATGATGTGGAAGTTGTCGAGCAGCCACTCGGCGTCGGGGGTGATCGGCTCCTGCCGGGCGGTCGCCTCGACAATCAGGCGATGGGCCCGGGTCAACTTCCGGCCGTTCTCGTTAAAGCGGCGCAGCAGGGGATCGCCCGGCACCGGGCCCCGGGCCAGCCGGGCGGAGCGAGCCAGCTCACGGGCATGGGCCTCGAGGTGTTCGCCGCTGTACAACTCGGCCCGGATCGGGTCGTTTCGCGACAGGTCAAAGATAGCGAGAGCAGGAGCGGGTGGAGGGCTTTCCAGGGCGGCCTGTTCGACCGGGGTGGTGCTCATCGGGGTACCGACTTTCCTGGGCCGCCCTCGGCTGTGCGGGCGCTGCGGAGCCGAGGCGGTCCGAACGCCATCTCATCCTCTACTTGCAAATCAAAGGCCAATTCAACGTCCATGAAAGTGTAAAGATAGCACGTCGCCGCCCATCTTCCAGACCCTGGTGATTCTACGCCGTGGGAGACGGTTGGGGATGCCTGCTTTCAGCCGCGATGGTTATCACCCCGTCGCTAACGCTCCGGGCTCGGATGCGCCCCCGTCGCTGACGCTCCGGGCTCGGAGGACCCCGTGATACTCTGGGCTCGGACAGCGCGGGCTAGCGCGTCCCTTCGGCGGACGGCGGGGCGGGCTGGGCGGCAGCCATCCAGGCCAGGCAGCGGGCCCAGTTGGCTGTCGAGCCCGGCGTCAGACTGCCGACCAGACGCGAGCCAGCGGCGCCGGTGGCCGACGGCACGTTGGCCGGCACCCCATCCACCGTCAGGGCCGCCAGGATGCCGAAGTTGACCGGCTTGCGGGCCTCGGCCGGGATGCCGTGGCCGTCGGTCCGCTCCAGAGTCGCGCCGGCCAACTGCTGCTCCAGCAGGTGCCACAGCAGGCCGTTCCGCACGCCACCGCCGCTCAGCAGGACGCGGTCCCCCGGTCCCAGCGGGGGGAGAAAACGCCGGACCGCCTCAGTGATTCCGTGGGCCACGAAATGGGTGGCGGTGCAGAGCAGGTCGTGGAGGTTGCACCCCGCCTGCCGTGACTGCTGTACCGCCTGGAAGGCGAACTCCTCGCCATAGTGGTGGCGGGGCAGGCTCTTGGGCGGCCGTCGCTGAAGGTAGGGATCGCTCAGCCAGCGCCGCAACAGCGCCTCGATGCAGCGGCCCTGGACGGCATGTTTGCCGCCCGGGTCGTAGGTTTCCCGGCCGCCGGTAAGCTGACGCATCAAGGCGTTGAGCAGTCCGTTGCATGGTCCCGCCTCGAAGCCGAGCACATCGGGGATGCGTCCGCCTGCCGGCAAGTACACCACCCGGGCCAGCCCGCCCAGGTGGAGCAGAAGGCGGTTCTCCTGGGGATGGCGGAACAGCAGGTAGTCGGCCAGAGCGGCCAGCGGCACACCCTGGCCCCCCGCGGCCAGGTCGCGCGAGCGGAAGTCGCTGACGACGGTCACGCCGGTGCGCTCGGCGACAATGGCGGCCATGCCCAGCGCGAGGGTGGAGGGGAAACGGCCGTCGGGGTCGTGCCAGACGGTGTGGCCGGGGCAACCGATGCACTGGACTTTGGGCAGGCTGAAGCTGGCGCGGTCGGCGACCTGGCGGGCAGCGGCCGCGAACGTCTCGCCCAGCAGTCGGTGGAGCAGGCAAAGCTGCTTCGTCTCGACGGACCCCGGCCGGCCCAGCCGCACGATCAGCTCACGCAAATCCCGGCCGTAGGGCTGGTGCAGGAAGTGGACCAGACGCACCTTCAACTCCAGCCCCAACCCCTCGACTTCCAGCAGGGCCGCATCCACCCCGTCGGCACTGGAGCCCGAGGCCAGGCCGATGATCCAGCGAGTGGTGATCATGAGACAAGAAGACACGGAGACAAGGAGACAAGGAGCCGGAAACTTCTCCTTGTTACCTTGTCTCCCTGTCACAGTTAGGCGGCCAGGGACAACGGCTGCGCTTGCCGGAGGCAGGCCTGGATGAAGCATTCGAAAAGTTGCATGTCCAGCGCAGAAGCGGTCTCCGACTCGGGGTGCCACTGGACGCCGACGCAGAACCAGTTGGGATCGACCGCCTCGATCGACTCAATGACGCCGTCGGGGGCGCGGGCGCCGACACGGAGGCCGGAGCCGACCTCACGCACTGCCTGGTGATGGTCGCTGTTGACGCGGATCTCGCCGCCGCCGTAGATCTCGTCGATGCGGGTGTTCGGTTCCAGCAGCACGGCATGGCGGTGCGGCCCGCCCGAGGTGTCCCGATGGGGCAGGGCCCGCGGCTGCTCTT
>DATLYH010000267.1:0-7946 GCA_035575035.1 Gemmataceae bacterium | reverse complement strand
ATGTCAGCCGGCCGGTGTGCGAGCGGCCGGTGTCAACCGGCCGGTATTCGAGCGGCCGGTGTCAGCCGGCCGGTGTGCGAGCGGCCGGTGTCAACCGGCCGGTTCACGCCGGCCGCTCGCCTCAACCGACCGCTCGCCAGTTCGTCAGAAGCGCTAAGCATGCTCCCCCACGAGGTCCTTCGCCAGATCCGCCGCTTGCAGTTGAAGGCCCGCCGCGCCGTTGAGGACCTGCTCGGCGGCGAGTATCACAGCGTCTTCAAGGGGACCGGCATCGCCTTCGAGGAAGTGCGCGAGTACCTCCCCGGTGACGACATCCGTTCCATCGACTGGAACGTCACCGCTCGCATGGGCCACCCGTTCATCAAGCGCTTCGTCGAGGAGCGCGAGCTAACCGTGATTCTGGCGGTTGATTGCAGCGCCAGCCACCTGTTCGGCACGCAGCTGCACCAGAAGCGCGAGGTGGCGGCCGAGCTGGCGGCCGTCCTCGCCTTCAGCGCCATCAGCAACAACGACAAGGTCGGCCTGCTCCAGTTCACCGATCGGGTCGAACACTTCCTTCCGCCGCGCAAGGGAACGCGGCACGTCCTCCGCCTGATCCGCGACATTCTCTTCTTCCAGCCGGCCCATCGCGGCACCTGTCTGCGCGATGCTCTGGATTACCTCAACCGCGTGCTGCGGCGGCGGGCCATCGTCTTTTTGCTCAGCGACTTCCTCGACCGCGACTTCGAGCACGCGCTCAAGCGCTCGGGCCGGCGGCACGACCTGATCGCCCTGCGCATCACCGACCCGCGTGAGGAGGAATTGCCGGCCGTCGGCCTGCTGGAAGTGGAGGACGCGGAAACCGGCCGGCGACTGCTGGTGGACACCGGCAGCCGGCAGGTGCGTGCGGCCTTCGCCGCGGCGGCCCGGCAGCGCCGCGACGACCTGCGCCGGCTGATGCGCTCGGCCCAGATCGACTTCATCGAGGTCAGCACCGACGGCAGCCACCTCGACGCCCTGATCCGCTTCTTCAAACTGCGTGAGCGCCGGCTAAGGAGGACCTGACCGTGCCGACGCCGTGCCTGTTCGGGCTGCTCGCCGGCTGGCTGCTGCTGGCGCCGGCCCTGTCGGCCGCGGAGTACGAGCAGCGACACGGCAGTGCTGTGGTCCGCTTGCAAGGTGTTCAGGTGGAGGATGGCCGTATCACCGCCCGCTTGGCCGACGAGATCGTGCTGACCATGACCGTCGAGGGGGACCATCCGCTGGTCTTTGACAAAAGCGATAAGGAAATCCAGGAAGAACAGATCCGGGCGCTGGAAGCAACCGGCGCCTGGCTGCGGTGCGAGGGCCAGACGGAGCGGACCCCAACCGCCGACGGCCGGGAGCGCTGGCGGCTGACGCTTCGCCTTGACCCGCTTCGGAACGGCGAAGTGAACGTGCAGCCGCTGCCGCTCTCCTACACCGAGGGGCCGGGCAAGCGGCCGCACCGGATCGAGTGGCAGCCGATGCCGCTGACGATCACAACCGAGATTGTCCAGCCGGACCTGAAGGAGCTGCGCGACATTCCGCCGCCCGAGGAACTGCCGCCGGTGCGTCCGTGGTGGCTCCCCTGGTTGGCCGGTCTTGTGGTGGTGCTGGCAAGTGCGGCCCTGGTCCTGGGCGGCTGGGAGCTGAAGCGCCGGCTGACGAGGCCCGAGCCGCCGCCGGCGCCGCATCAATGGGCGCTGAGCGAGATGGAGCGGATCGAGGCGCTGGGTCTTCCCGCAGCGGGGCAGGCTGAGCGTTATCACACGCTGCTGTCGGATGTCCTCCGCCGCTACTTCGAGCTGCGCTATCGGCTGCCGGCATCGCACCAGACAACGGCCGAGTTCCTGGCCGCGGCGCGGTCGCTGCCCGGGCTGACAGCCGCGCAGCAGGAGCAACTGCGCCAGTTCCTGGAGCGCTGCGATCTGGCCAAGTTCGCTCGCGCCGAGCCGACGCTGGAGGAATGCCAGGCCGCGGCGTCCCTGGCCCGCGCTTTGGTGGAGCAGACCACAGCCGCCGCTGATGGGGAGTGAGGAAAGGGGCGTCGCTGCGCTCGCGCACTTTTCCGAGGTTCGAGAGCAGTTGCTTCTCTCCTCTTCCTCACGTTTGGCTCACCGGGACGGCGGCGGTGCTGGGTGGAGTGGCGGTGTTGGGCGGGGCGGCCGCCGGCTTGGACGATTCGGCCTTCCGCAATAACCTTTGCTGCTCGCGTCGGCGTCGCTTCAATCTTGCCCTGCGGTTGTCTCCGGCTCGGCTATGGCCCATCGGTTGGTCCTCTTTTGCTCAGCATGAGGTTGGGAAGATAGTTCCTCTCTTGGCATTGTAGCCGCTTCCCAGGACAACGCCCTCTGCTTCTTCGGGCCCGCAGGCTGCAGAAGAAGTTGGCGGACTATGGCCTGCGGACTGGTTTCTTAAACCAAATATTTGACAGATTTTAGGCATATCCGGCAGAATAGGGAAGGAGAGAGCGCGCGCGAAGGCGGTTTTTCCGTTGGCGCGAGAAGATGACGTGGGGTTCGCAAAAACGCTACACTTGTGAATGGACCTGCCCAGTCCGGCTCCTGGCCCGTTTCCGGATTCTCCTTCGTAAGCCTTCGTGGCTTGGGTTGTTGCGCCGTGAATCCTTACGAACTTCCCCCGGCCAGGGATTCGGCGCGGAATTTGCTCAAGAAAACTGACCGTGGAGAACGGCAGGGCTAGGGGCCGAATACGTATGTTGCCCGGAAGAGCACTTACTGTTAAAGGATTACCAGCCCGTGCCGACCCGTCACTTCTCGGGCGGTCCCCTGCTGAGGCAGGGCCGCGTGCTAAGTCTCGCTAACGAGTGTTACCATCCGGAAACACCCGATCAGGAGAAACAAACGCATGGAGCTTAAACCCCTTCCGGAGATCGTCGATGGCCTGCCGAATATCTGCGGTGCCGAAGCCCAGGTCAAGGAGGTCACCAGCCGTCAACAACCAGTTTTCCTGCACGAGACGCCTCTCCGGCTCGACCGCATCCGCAGCTGCTTCGCCATCGCCCTACACATGCAGCAGCCGCTGATCCCGGCCGGCGGACCCGACCTGAGGACGGCCGAGATCATCAGCAACCTCGATTACATGATGCGCCATCCGCATATCGGCGATAACCATAATGCCCCCGTCTTCGCCGAATGCTACGCCCGGATGGGCAATATCATTCCGGAACTGATCCGCGAGGGAAAGCATCCCCGCGTCATGCTCGACTATTCTGGCGAACTCCTCTTCGGCCTGCGCAAGATGGGGCGGGGGGACGTGCTGGAGCGGCTGCGCGGCATCACCTGCGACCCGCACCTGCGCCGCCACGTTGAGTGGCTCGGCACCATGTGGGGCCACGCCGTTGCCTCCTCGACGCCGCCGGCCGACTACCTCTTGCACCTGCGGGCCTGGCAGCAGCACTTCGCTGCGATTTACGGCTGGGAGGCGCTGGCCCGGGTGCGCGGCTTCTCGCCGCCGGAGATGCACCTCCCCAACCACCCCGATGTCGCCTTCGAATATGTCAAGGCGCTGCGGGAGTGCGGCTACCGCTGGCTGCTGGTCCAGGAGCACACCGTCGAGACGCCCAACGGCCGCGGCATCCGCGACGCCAACCTCCACCATCTCCCCTGCCGGCTGGTGGCCAAGAACTCCGCCGGCGAAGAGGTGTCGATCATCGCCATCATCAAGACGCAGGGGTCCGACACCAAGTTGGTGGCCCAGATGCAGCCGTATTACGAGGCCCGGGGCCTCGACCGCCGCGAGGTGGCCGGCATCTCCATCCCGCCCCTCGTCACGCAGATCGGCGACGGGGAGAACGGCGGCGTGATGATGAACGAGTTCCCCGACGGCTACCGCAATGCCGTCCGCCAGATCGGCACCGAGGGGACCGTCCTGGTCAATGTCACCGAGTACCTCGAGTTGGTCGAGCAGGCCGGCCTCCGCGAGGAGATGTTGCCGGTGATCCAGCCGATCCACCAGGCCAAGGTCTTCGCCCGCATCACCCGATGGGAGCCGGGCGCCGCCGACCGGGCCATTGCCGAGATCAAGAAGGAGCAGCCGCACTTCGCTATGGAGGGGGGCAGCTGGACGAACAACATCAGCTGGGTGCGCGGCTACGAGAACGTGCTGACCCCGATGAACAAGCTCAGCGCCCAGTTCCACCAGGTGATGGACAATCGTTACGTGGACCGCAACAGTTTTGCGTATCGTAACGCTCTGTTCCACCTGCTGGTGGCCGAGACCAGCTGCTTCCGCTACTGGGGCCAGGGGATCTGGACCGATTACGCCCGTGAGATCTGCCGTCGCGGGTCCGACATCCTGACGTACGATTTTCGACAGAGTGCCTGAGCGGATTGCGGATTGCGGATTGCGGATTGAAGAAGGAACCTTCTAATCCGCAATCCGCAATCCACAATCCGCAATCCCGGAGGGGGAAGGGGGCCGCCCATGATCGTGCAAACCGACCTGGCCGCCCAGCTGGCTGTGCGAACGGCTCGCGGCCGACCTGTGCCCTTCGGCGCCAGCCAGCGCCAGGGGGGCATCAACTTCGCCGTCTTTTCCCGCCACGCCCAAAGCGTCCACCTGGTCCTGTTCAAGGAGGGCTACGAGGAACCGGTCGCCGAGATCCCGCTCGATCCGGTCGTCAACAAGACCGGCGATGTCTGGCACATCCTGGTCTTCGGTTTGCCGCCCGACATCCTGTACGGCTACCGCGTGGACGGCGTCTTCAACCCGCGGCTGGGCCACCGCTTCAATCCCGATGTCGTCCTGCTTGACCCTTATGCCCGGGCCCTCAGCGGCGGCGCGACCTGGGGCGTCCCGGATGTGCCGCACGCCTACCTCAACGGCAACGGGAACGGCAAGGGCCGGCCGCACGGCCGGCTGTCGCGGCGCTGCCGGCTGGTCTTCGACGACTTCGACTGGGAAGGGGATGTGCCCCCCAACACGCCGCTGGGCGAGACGATCATTTACGAGCTGCACGTCCGCGGCTACACCCGGCATCCCTCCAGCGGCGTCAAGCATCCCGGCACCTTCCTCGGACTGTGCGAGAAGATTCCGTATCTGAAGTCGCTCGGCGTCACCGCTGTCCAGCTGATGCCGGTGTTGGAATTTGACGAGCTGGACCAGCCGCACCGGAACCCACAGACCGGCGAGCAGCTCAAGAATTACTGGGGCTACTCGCCGGTTTCGTTTTTCGCCCCCAAGGCTGCGTATGCGGCCCACCCCGGCGAGCAGGTCGCCGAGTTCAAGCAGATGGTCAAGCAGTTCCACCAGGCCGGCATCGAAGTCATCCTTGATGTCGTCTATAACCACACCGCCGAGGGGGACGAGAACGGCCCGACGCTCAGCTTCCGCGGCCTGGACAACGCCATTTACTACATGCTCGACCGGCAAGGGCGGTATTACAACTTCTCGGGTTGCGGCAACACGGTCAACTGTAACCATCCGCTGGTCCGCGATCTGATCCTCGACAGCCTCACCTACCTGGTGGCCGAGTGCCACGTAGACGGCTTCCGCTTTGATCTGGCCTCGATCCTGGGCCGGGGGACCAACGGCGAGGTGCTGGCCGACCCGCCGCTGCTGCGGCACATCGCCGAGCATCCGACCCTGGCCGGCACCAAGCTGCTGGCCGAGGCGTGGGACGCGGCGGGGCTGTCGCAACTGGGCAAGTTCCCCGCCTGGGGCCGCTGGGCCGAGTTCAACGGTTTGTTCCGCGACGACATCCGCCGCTTCCTTCGGGGCGACGCCGGCATGGCCGGGGCCGCCGCCAAGCGGGTCTGCGGCAGCCTGGACATCTATGGCGACTCGTCGCGGCACCCTTACCACTCGATCAACTTCATCACCTGCCACGACGGCTTCACGCTCCACGACCTGGTCAGCTACAACCACAAGCACAACTGGGCCAACGGCGAGCACAACCGCGACGGTTGGGACCAGAACTTCAGCTACAACCACGGCCATGAAGGGCCGACCAGCGACCCACACATCAATGCCCTGCGCCAGCGGCAGATGCGCAATTTCCTGACGATGCTGCTGATTTCCCAGGGGGTGCCGTTCCTGACCGCCGGCGACGAGTTCGGCCGGACCCAGCTAGGCAACAACAATGCCTACTGTCAGGACAATGAGATCTCCTGGGTGGACTGGAACCTGGCAGAGCGGAACGCGGGGCTCTTGCGCTTCACGCGGCTGATGATCGCCCTGCGGAAGAAGTACTTCGCCCGAAGCCGGGAAGAGTTCGTCAACCGGGTAAGCTGGCACGGCCTGCGGGTCGGCGAGCCGGACTGGAGCGGCCAGAGCCGTACACTCGCCTTCCTGATGCACGGTCAGCCCGACATCTACGTGATGTTCAATGCCCACTGGACGCCGCAGCGCTTCAACCTGCCGTCGCGGGAGGGGCGCTGGGGCTGGCGACGGCTGGTGGACACCAACCTGCCATCGCCCGACGACATCGTTGAGGAAACCGATGCCGTCTGGCTGCGGCCGCATGACCATTACATCGTCTCGCCGCGGTCGGCGGTGATCCTGGCGGCGTGGCGCTGAGCCGGCGACGCTCAGACCAGACTTTCTTGCCGCTCGACCCAGCTGAGGACGTTATCCAGTTTCTCCACGGCCTCGTCGATGTGCTGCGGCAAGACGATGAGCGGCGGCGCCAGCAGGATCAGGCTGCCCCGTGCCATCAGATGCAATCCCTCGTCCCAGGCGCGGCGGCGGATCTGCAACGGCAACAGCGAGTCGGTGTGGGGCGGCACCAGCGGCGTTTTGCTCTCGCGGTCGCGCACCAGCTCCAGACAGGCCAACAGCCCCTTGCCGCGCACGTCGCCGACGCAGGGGTGCCGCTCCGCCAGCTCACGCAGCTTCGTCCGCAGCACCTCGCCCATCGCCCGAGCATGGGGGATCAACTCCCGCCGCTCATACTCTTCCAGGCAAGCCAGCGCCGCCGCCGTGGCCAAGGGATGGGCAGCGTAGGTGCTCCCCAGGGGGAGCATCCGCGTCTCGAAGTGCCGGGCGATGGCGTCGCGCACGATCACCGCCCCCATCGGCACATACCCCGACGTCAGCCCCTTGGCCAGCACCAGCATGTCGGGGACCACGTTCTCGTGCTCGACGGCGAACCAGGCCCCGGTTCGGCCGAAGCCGGTGATAACCTCATCGGCGATCAACAGGATGCCGTAGCGGTCGCACAGCTGCCGCAGCCGCGTCAGGTAACCGTCCGGCAGCGGAAAGCCGCCGGCCGCCCCGGTCACCGGCTCAACGACAATCGCCGCCACGGTGGCCGGGTTCTCCAGCTGGATCTGCCGCTCCAGCGCTTGCAAGCATTGAATGCCGCAGGAGGGATACTCCAGCCCGAGGTCGCAGCGGTAGCAGTACGGGTCAAAGAAGCGAACCGCGCCGGGAGGCCCCGGCTCGACCGCCGCCCGCCGCGGGTCGCCGCCGTGGCCCAGGCCGGCCAGGGTGGTGCCGTGGTAGCTGCGATACTTGGCGAAGATCTTGGGCCGGCCGGTCACCAGTCGGGCCAGGATGAAGGCCTGGTCGTCCGCCTCGCTGCCGCTGTTGACGAAGAAGCACGTGTTCAAGTCGCCGGGCGCCCGCTGGGCCAGCGCCGCCGCCAATGCCGCCCGCTCCTCGGTAAGGATTTGCGGCGACACACAGCAGGCCCGCTCCGCCTGACGCTGGATGGCGTCGATGACCCGGCGATTGTTGTGCCCGAGGTTGCAGTGGAACAGCTGCGACAGAAAATCGAGATAGCAGCGGTCGTCGCGGTCGAAAAAGTAAACCCCTTCGCCCCGGTCAAACACCAGGACGGGATCTTCGCGCTCCTGAATCGTCCAGGGGAGAAGGTAGTGCTGGCGCGGCGACGCAAGCGTGCTCATGGGTTGTCCCCGCTGCAGGACCAACAAAGTCGAATCTCCAGGAATTATAAAGAACCGCGCGAACGACCTGCCAGC
>DATLYH010000266.1:0-9437 GCA_035575035.1 Gemmataceae bacterium | reverse complement strand
CCGACGCGCCAGCCGGTGATCCTCGATCTATGGGACAACCGCGACAGTCCCGCCGGGACGGCCTACACAACCATCACTACCTGGCACAATAAGGGGAAGGACATCGCCTACCGGGGCGAGACCTACTACTGGACCAAGGATCGCGAGTTCCTGAAGTTCCTGGACCTGCCGCGCCGCCAGCGGGTGTCCTTCGAGTTAGCGGCCGGGGTGAGCGACGACGTGCGGCGCCGGCTCCTGGAGCACGGCTGGCGGCTGGTCCACTCCGTGGACATTTCCCGCGACGTGGGGCTGTACCGCGATTACATCCAGCGCTCGCGCGGCGAATTCACCGTGGCCCGCGATCAGTACGTCCGCCCGAACACCGGTTGGTTCAGCGACCGCAGCGCTTGCTACCTGGCGGCCGGCCGGCCGGTCATCACTCAGGAGACCGGCTTCAGCAAGTTCCTGCCGACGGGCAAAGGGCTGTTCGCCTTCCGGTCGATGGACGACATCCTGGCAGCGGTGGACCGGATCGAAAGCGATTACCAGGGGAACTGCCGCGCCGCCCGGGAGATCGCGGCCGAGTACTTCGCGGCGGAGAAGGTGGTCGGCAGCCTGATGGAGCGGGCCGGCCTGTAAGAGTCTATTCCCGAAGTCCCCCCTCTCCTCCGCTTCGGGGGAGAGGGGCCGGGGGTGGGGGGGTACGGAGTACGGAGTACAGAGTGCCCCCTCACCCCAACCCCTCGCCCTCGCGGACGGGGGCGAGGGGCTCTAAGGCGCCGAGGCTCGCCCAAACGAGATAGACATCCGATGGCGCGCATCGTTGTCTGCGGCTACATGGTCCGGCATCCGGTCGCCGGCAACCTGCTGGCCTACTTCCACTATGTGCTGGGGTTCTGCCGCCTGGGACACGAAGTTGCGTACCTGGAGGAGAGCGGCTGGCCGTACTCATGCTACGACCCGGTGAGCCGTGACTGGCAGGACTTCCCGCATACGGGGCTGCGCATCGTGCGGCAGTTGATGAACGAACACGGCCTGCATGTACCGGTCTGCTACGTGAACCGCGACACCGGCGAGATGGACGGCGCCGGCCGGGATGACCTGAAACAGATGCTCAGGGAAGCCGACCTGCTGCTGAACGTGGGAGGCGTTTGCTGGCTGCCGGAGTTCGGTCTCTGCCGTCGCCGGGCGCTGATCGACCTTGACCCGCTCTTCACCCAGGTCGAGCACTTCGGCGCCCGTGTGTTGCCCGACTATCACACCCACTTCAGCTATGGCGCCAACATCGGCCGTCCCGGCTGCACCATTCCGACTCGTGGTGTCTGCTGGCTGCCCACGGTCCCGCCGGTGGTCCCGGAGCTATGGCGGAAGCGGGACGACCCCCCTCACCCTCCCCTCTCCCCCCGGGGGGGAGAGGGGAGGGTGAGGGGGACGGGCGAGGCGTTCACCACGGTCGCCAACTGGAGCGCCTACGGGGCGGTGACCTATGAGGGCGAGCATTACGGCCAGAAGGACGAGGAATTCCTGCGCCTGCTCGACTTGCCACGGCGCACGCCCCAGCAGCTGGAGCTGGCCTTGGCGGGGGGCCACGAGGTGCGAGAGCGCCTGCGGGCGGCCGGCTGGTCGGTCCGCGATGCTGCGGAGGTAAGCGATTGCGTGGCGAGTTATGTGGCCTACATCAGCGGCTCGCGAGGGGAGTTCAGCGCCGCCAAGCACGCTTACGTCAAAACGCGCAGCGGCTGGTTCAGCGACCGCAGTGTCTGCTACCTGGCCGCCGGCCTTCCTGTCATCCTTCAGGACACCGGCTTCCGCGACTGGCTGCCGGTCGGCCGTGGCGTACTGGCGTTCTCCTCGATGGAGGAAGCGGTGGCGAGCATCGCGAAGGTCAACGCGGATTACCCGGCTCACTGTCGGGCGGCGCGGGAGCTGGCGGAGCGCGTGTTCGACTACCGGACGGTGCTGCCCCGGCTCCTCGAGCGGTCGCTCTAGAGGAGGCACATCAACATGGGCGTGATCGATCCGCCTCTGGTTAGCGTGATCGTCTGCACGCGCAACCGGCCGAAACTGCTCCGACGAGCCCTTCATTCGGTCGGGTGCCAGGACTTCGGAAACTTTGAGGTCATCGTGGTCGATGACGGCAGCGACGAGCCGGTCACGCTCCCCTCTGGGCCGCGGCCCCGGATGCGCCTGATCCGCATCGAGCATCAGGGGGTGGGCGCCGCCCGCGCCGCCGGCCTCGACGCCGCCCGCGGGGAGTTCGTTGCCTACTGTGATGATGACGACGAGTGGACGCCGGACCACCTGAGCATGCTTGTGAGTTACCTGCGCGAGCACCCGGAGGTCGATCTGGTGTACGCGGATTCGGAGTGGGTGCAGGGCTCGGGACCGCCGGCGGTCGCCTACTCGATCAACTACGACGGCATGCTCCTGGGCCAGGAGAACTACATCTTCGCCACCGACGTGCTGCACCGGGCCGAGGCGGCCCGCGCGGCGGGTGGCTTTGACCCCGCGCTGCAAGCATACGAGGACTGGGACCTCTGGCTGCGCCTGAGCCGGCGACACACCCTGCGGCACCTACCGGCCGTCCTGGGACGGCACTACTGGCACGAGGGGTGCGTGGCCGCGGCTGAACACTGGCAGGACTGGGAGCGCGTCCATCAGAGGCACCAGCGGTGGCTGGCGGAGGCGGGCGACGCCGCCCGGCATGACCTGGAGCTGGACGCGGCCCGGGATGCCCCTTTCGACCCCGCCACCTGGCGTCCCGGCCGCCGGGAGCTGATCTGGCACTCGCTGCTGCGGCCCAACGAGGGTTATGGAACGGCCGGGCGGCAGCTGCTGCTGGCTTTGGAAGCTGAGGGCGTCAAGGTTGTCATGGCGCCGACGCGCAATCAGCCGCCGCCGGGCCTCGAACGCTTCTACCGGCCGCTGGACCACTGGGGGCGGCTTGGCTTTTACTACCATTACTGGAACCGGCCCGGGGTGCTGCGGTGCGAGCGGGTCGTCAACTACTCGATGTGGGAATCGACAGGAGTGCCGCCGGAGCATGTTGAGGCGATCAACCGGGCAGTGGCCCTGCAGTATGTCCCCTGCCGGCAGAACGCGGAAAGCTTCCGCGCCTGCGGCGTCCGCGTCCCGATCAAGGTCCTGCATCACGGCGTCGATGCGGGCCGGTTCCCCTACCTGGATCGGCCGCGGCGCGAGAACTTCACCTTGGGGACGTTCGGCGACCTCTCGCCGCGGAAGGGGATTGATGTCTTGCTCCGCGCCTTTCGGGACGAGTTTTCCCCCCGGGAGCCGGTCCGCCTGCTCCTGAAGGGGGGCTCCCCGACCCCGGCGTACCGCGTGGACGATCCGCGTGTTACCCTGGTGTCGGGTTACCTGAATCCAGACCAGCTGCTGGAGCTGCTCCGTCAGATGGACGTGTTTGTGCTCCCCTCGCGGGGAGAAGGGTTCGGGCTGTGCGGCCTGGAGGCGATGGCGACCGGGCTGCCGCTGATCGCCACCGCCTGGGGCGGCCCCGCCGAGTACCTTGACCCGGCGGACAGCTTCCCGCTGTCATACCGGCTGGTCGAAGCGGGGGGCATCGAGTCCAACCATGTGCGCTACTTTGGGCTCTGGGCCGAACCCGATTACGACCACCTCCGCTCCCTGATGCGCTGGCTCTACGAACACCCCGACGAGGCGGCGGCGAAGGGACGGCGGGCGGCGGAGCGGGTTCGGCGGCAGTGGACCTGGGCTCGGGTCGCCCGGCAGATGATCGCCGACCTGGACGAGTTGGCCGGCGGGTGAGGAGCGGACAATGCGGATCGCACAGGTAGCGACGGTCTGCACGCCGGTGCGGCGGGACGGCGCCGGCAGCGTGGAGACGATCGTGTGGCTCCTTACCCAGGAGTTGGTCCGGCAGGGACACGAGGTCACGGTTTTTGCCGCGGCCGGCTCGGAGACGGCCGGCGAGCTGGTCGCGACGCTGCCCGGCCCTTACGGTCAGGCCGGCTCCCCGATCGACTGGCAGCTTTGCGAGTGGATCAACCTCTGCCGGGCCGTGGAGCAGTCCGACCGGTTCGATGTGCTGCACTGTCACGCCTACCTGTGGGGGCTGCCGCTACAGCGGCTGGCCCGGGCGCCGATGGTCCACACCCTGCACGTACTGCCCGGCGACGACATGGCCCAGCTGTGGCGCATGGTGCCGGGGGCCTGCGTCACGGCGATCTCCCGCTATCAGTGGAGTGCCTTCCCCGACCTCTGCCCGGCGGCGGTGATTCACCACGGCGTGGACCCGGCGCAGTTCACTTTCCGCCCGCAGTCGGAGGATTATCTCCTTTACCTGGGGCGCTTCACGGCGGACAAGGGGCCGCTCGTTGCCGTTGCGGCGGCCCGCGCCCTGGGGATACGGCTGCTCCTGGCCGGCCCGCCGAGTCCCTACTTCCGCGAGCAGGTGGCGCCGCTGGTAGACGGCAGGTCGGTGGAATATGTCGGCTTCGTGACCGGAGCGGAGCGGGACCGCCTGCTCGGGGGTGCGCAGGCGCTGCTCTACCCGGTGCAGTACCCCGAGCCGTTCGGGCTGGTCCTGGCCGAGGCCATGATGTGCGGCACCCCCGTCGTGGCCCTGCATCTCGGGGCAGTGCCGGAGTTGGTGGATGAGGGAATCACCGGCTACAGCGCCGCCTCGATGGACGAATTCATTCGCCAGGTGCCGCGAAGTTTCGAGCTGGACCGCAGCCGCATCCGCCGGCAGGCCGAAGCCCGCTTCACCGCTGAGCGCATGGTCCGCCAGTATGTGCAGGTCTACAGACGGCTGCTGGAGCAATGGCGGGACTGACGCAAGGCGAACGCATCACTCGTTGCCCCGATTCACTGATCCGCAGAGAATTTCTTCGAGAAAGTCGGTGTGCCAACCTGCTTGTCGGCTCTTGCGGGCCATGCTGTCTTGGCTCGGATGACGCTTGAACAACATCACGGCGATGCGCCGCCGCAGGGCCAGGTTCTGAAGGCGGAATGCACCGACGGGAGTACTTTTGATCAGAAATGCAGTGATGACGGAGTTCAGATGTCCGTTCGCAATAAATTGCCTTACTTACGGTTGATGCGCTGAGAGGCGAGGTGATAGCGGATGAAGAGAATGCCCCTTGTAGGACTCGAACCTACAACCCGCTGATTAAGAGTCAGCTGCTCTGCCAAATTGAGCTAAAGGGGCAAGTGGTTGATTTACTTCGGTTTGTGTCGCTTCTTGCCGTTCTGTCCTGCGGCCCTGTTCCCCGCCCCACACCGGCTATCCGAGTACCAAGGGCCGGGAGGTTCGCGGCGTTCCGAGTGGTGAACACAGCAACCGCCCCTGGTGAGCGGCCGGTATGAGCCGGCCGGTTGCCTGGTTGCCGTGTCCGACGTTCATTCTACCGCTTCCGCCCCGGCGGGCAAGCCCGCCAAGCCGAGCAAACCCTATCCCGAGTTCCCCGCTTCCCCCATGCCAGACGCTACAACTCATGCCGAATTCCAGGCCCCGCGGCGGATGGGGACGACTTTTTTCAGCGCCCGGGGCGTCCGCGACAGGTGATGACGCTGCCCGGCGCTCGCGTTCCCAGAGTTCGTCGATAACCAGGGTTTTCGTGGCATGCCTTCCTCGGGTTAGGGAGGTCGTTCTCCAAATTCACGTTAGGGAGGTCGCTCTCCCAATTCACCAAGGTGCAACCAGTGTGTCGGACCAAGGTAAAGATCACCATCGCGATTCATGCCGAGCTGCCTGACGGCGGCAGCGACAAACTGGTCCGCGGCGTGACTGAGAACTGCCAGACACTGAAGTTCACGGAATGCGGGTTTGCAGAGGCGTAGCGGCATAACCACCGTTTGGCAGTTCCCTCAATCATCGACTACCTCGAACCATTGACTGATTATAACCAATTGGAGACGCCCCCCTTGAGTGGCCGGAGCGTCGCGGCGCTCCGCCCCGACCATCCCGGATGGCACCACCAGGCCGTGGATCGTGCATCAGGTGCTATACTGCTGTAGATGGATTCACCGGCACGGCTGAGCACAACGATCCATTGCCCTGATCGCGGAAAGGCCGGGCCGGCCGTCTGCGGAAGTGATCGCCCGATCCCACACACTTCGAGAAGAGGTTTATGGCTGAGCCGATCGAACGACGCAGGGCGGAGCGGTTTCCGGTTAACTCTTCCACCACCTGTGTGTTTCTCGCGCCGGTGGGTGAGGATTTCGGCCCGGTCAAAATCCAGAACATCTCGACAGATGGTATCGGCCTTTTGGTGACTCGCCGCGTCGAGCCAGGGGTCTTGCTGGCCGTCACTCTGTCGAACCCGGCGCGAAATTTCACCAAGACGGTGCTCGTCCGGGTGGTGCATGCGACGGCCCAGCACGGCAGCGCCTACCTGGTGGGCGGCACCTTGAACGTCCCTCTCACTTACGAGGAGCTAAGTACCCTGGTGTTGTAGCGGCCGGGGATACCCGCCTTACGCGGATGGCCCCGTTGCCCGCGCCGCGGCTCGCAGCAACCGCCGCAGCAGCACGGGATTGACCCCGCCGCGGAAGCGGACTCGGCCATTGACCGCCACCACCGGCACCTCCAGACCATACCGCGCCGCCAGCTCCGGGTCGCTGTCCACGTCCACCGCCGTCAACCGGAAGCCGTACCGCCGCTGCTCGCGCTCGAGCAGTTGCCAGGCTGCCTCGCACAGGTGGCAGCCGCGCCGCGTGTACATCACGATGTCAAGGCGCTCCAGCGGCCCCGACCGGCCCAGCCATCGGAAAAGTAACAAAGCCCATCGCATTAGCGCCTCCTCCGAGGGCAGGCCATGGCCCCCATTGCCCGGCCTTCAGGGCCGTTCGCTTCTTGCAGGGGCGGGGTTGTTGGCCCGGGGCGGCCAGGCCCGAGCACTGCGACGCCTCGGCCATCCAACCGCTGACCCAGAATGCTGCTTGATTTTGCATTAACCTAGCATTACGTGCGTCGCTCCGACCGACCCCTCACCGGAAGGGCTCGAGCTATGCCTCAAGGCGCTGGCGAGCCTGCCGTAACCCCGGCGCCGTGGAGGAGAGTGATCCAATGGAGAATGCAGTTGACAAGTGCTCTCCTGAACGTTCTATTTCAAGAAGATAGCCCCACGTTAGAATCTGGCGGCAGATAACCCCACGCTAGAATCTGACGAACCGCCCATGCTCCCGGTGAGTCGGTCCGCCGGTTCTGATCCTCGCTCTTTGCACTCCCATGCATCGGTCCGAACCTTGCTGGAATTGTCTGATGGATTCGAAGACATACATGGCTTTGTTTTGCACCAAGCGCCTTTGTGTTGGCCTTTGCGGCTGCCTGATTCTACTGATGCTCGGCGGTTGCGGCGACGGCAAGCCAAGGCGATACGAGATTTCCGGCACCGTGCTTTTCCTGGGCCAACCTCTGGACCAGGGGAGCATCCTATTCGTCCCCCGATCCGCCGACGTTTCCGAGTCGGGAGCGCCCATCCGCCAGGGGAAATACGTCGTGCCCCAAAGCCACGGATTGGCCCCGGGGACTTACGAGGTGCGCATCTCTTCCCCCGAACCCGGAACCGATGTGCGTAAGGAACTGGACCCCGAGCAGGCGGGAGGCGAGCCCTACCCCATCCGCCGGGAACGGATCCCGCCACGCTACAACACCAAAAGTGAGCTGCGCATCGAGGTCAAGGACAGTGGGCCGTTTACCTTCGATTTCGATCTTAAAGCCAAGTGATGGTCAGAGATCGAGAGAATCTTGATCTTTTCGTTCCTTTTTAGGAGGTCCGTGCCATGCAGCGTCGAACGGCAGGCTTCACTCTCATTGAGTTGCTGGTGGTCATTGCCATCATTGCCATCCTGATCGCCCTGCTGTTGCCGGCGGTGCAAAAGGTGCGAGAGGCCGCCAACCAGACCACGTGCAAGAACAACCTTAAACAGCTGGCCTTGGCCATGCACAATTACCACGACGCCAATGGCGGCTTTCCCATCGGCAAGGTAAACACCTGCTGCCACGGCACCTGGCAGGTACTGATCCTGCCGTACATCGAGCAAGAAGCGGTGTTCAAGCAATATGTCGGCTTCGGCGGCAGTGACGCAGCTGGGGACCCGCGCTACAGCCAGCCGCCGAACGTCGTGAACGGCACGGGGCCGACCACCGTCCGCTTTGCCGTCTGCACCTGCCCCAGCGATAAGCCGAATCGCCCCATTCGGAATCAGACGAACCACAACTACGCGGCCAATTTCGGCAATACGGGAATCGAGCAACAGGCAAACGTCAACGGCATTCCTTTCGGGGGATCGCCGTTCCCCCGCGGGAAGAGCGGCCGGATCGCCGACATTCCGGATGGGACCAGCACAACCTTGTTGATGGCCGAGGTGCGGCAGGGACAGCAGCAGGACCTGCGCGGCTTCACCTGGTGGGGGCCTGCGGCCGGCTTCACGACGCAGATGGCACCCAACAGCCCACTGGAGGACGTCCTGGCCGGCGGGAACTGCCGGCCGCCGCAGGACGGGTTCGACAACCCGCCCTGCACAGACCAACAAACTACCCTGCGGCCGAACCAAATGGCGGCACGTAGCCGTCATCCCGGGGGTGTCAACGTCGCGATGTGTGACGGAAGTGTGCATTTCATCACCAATGGGATCAAGCTCGACACCTGGCGAGCCCTGAGTACCAGCCGAGGTGGTGAAGTGGTCAGCACGTTTGAGTGACCGGGATCGGGAACTTGTCGGACAGTACCGGCACGCCGCCAGCGGCTGACCTCATCCCCCGTTCTTGAAATGGAAGCGCCCAGCCCGGCTGTCCGGTGAGCCGAAAGAAACAGCTGGCGGCGTCTTTGCTCAGCACGGCTGATCGAAGAGCGCTCACATCCTGCAACGTCACGATCCAGCCGCCGGCCGGCCGCACGGCCACGGTTTCCTTGCGCACTTTGTCCGTGCCCAACATGTACTCCCGGCCTTCCGGGCGATGGCCGGGCCCAGGTGCGGGGAAGATACCGTCGTCGGGGCTATCTTCCAGAAGGTAATGAACTAATAATGGACTCTCATCAGACTCATGAAGCCCTAACTTTGCAAGAGCCTCGTTTCTATCAGACGCGCGCCCGATCGCGGGTGCTGAGGATTTCCTCCCCAGGCGGTATCCGCTCGATCAACCCCGGCAGACAGGCCTAGATCTCTTCAATGGTAATGACCGATATGGTTTGCTTCCTTCCCTCAGGCGTCGATTATAACTCTTGTAATACCGTTCTCACTTCTTCTGCGTCTTCTCGATCTTGGCCCAACTGTCCTTGAGCGTCACGGTCCGGTTGAAGACCGGCTTGCCGGGGGCCGAGTCCACCGGATCGACGAAGAAATATCCCAGCCGCTCGAACTGGTAGCGGCTGCCGGGGGCCGCGTTCTTCAGACTCGGCTCCAGCATTGCCGTCACCACTTGTAATGAGTTCGGGTTCAGGTTTGCCCGGTAGTCTTGACCCTCCGGC
>DATLYH010000265.1:0-7752 GCA_035575035.1 Gemmataceae bacterium | reverse complement strand
GCCCGGAGCAAATTCTTCTCCCCTCACCCCCGCTTCGGGGGAGAGGGGTAGGGGTGAGGGGACGCCCGACGCCTGGACGCTGCGGGCGCAGGCCATCCTCCAGGCGACCGGGGTGCGTGAGGGTTACGCGATCGTCTGGGGCATTGGCTCGGGCCGACTGCTCACCGAGTTGGCCCGGCAGAGCGACCTGCGGCTGATCGTAATTGACCCCGACGAGAAGAAGGTGGATGCACTGCGGCGGCAGCTGGCGGCGATGGGGCTCTACGGCGAGCGCGTGGCGGTCCACGCCGGCGACCCGCTCACCTTCCCCCTGCCGCCGTACCTGGCGAGCCTGATGGTCACGGAGAACCTGGCCGCCGCGGGGATCGAAGCGAATGCCGATTTCCTCAAGAAGGCATTCCATTCGCTGCGGCCCTACGGCGGTGTCGCTTGCCTGGCGATCCCGGAGGGGCAGGCCGTCACCTTCGCCCGGCAGGTTTCCGCCGCCCATCTGGTCAACGCCCGGCTGAAGCGATCATCCGCCGGCGTGCTCCTAGTGCGCGAGGGGGCGCTGCCCGGCTCGGCCAACTGGACCCATGAGCACGCCGATGCCGCCAACACCCGTGTCTCGCGCGACCAACTCGTCAAGGCGCCGCTCGGCCTGCTCTGGTTCGGCGGCCCCTCGCACGAGGGAATCCTGCCGCGGCACGGCCACGGCCCCCAGCCGCAGGTGATCGACGGCCGGCTGATCATCGAAGGGATCGACATGCTGCGGGCGATGGATGTCTACACCGGCCGCGTTTTGTGGGAGGCACGGCTGCCGGGCGTCGGCAGCTTCTACAACAACCTGGCCCATCAGCCCGGGGCCAATGCCAGCGGCGGCAACTATGTCTCGACTTCGGATGGCATCTATGTCGTCCATGGCAAGGCGTGCGTCCGGCTCGACCCGGCCACCGGCAAGACCATGTCCCGCTTCCAGCTCCCCGCCCCCCTCACCCCAACCCCTCTCCCCCCGCGGGGGGGAGAGGGGAAAGATTTGCTCCCCTCTCCCCCGCTTCGGGGGAGAGGGGCTGGGGGTGAGGGGGCGAAAGAGCCGCCGACGTGGGGTTACATCAACGTCTACGAGGACTACCTGATCGGCGGCGCCGACCCGCTCTTCGACCCGAAACTGGCCCCACCGATCACGGCAGGGGGCGATGACCCCGACCCGGCTGATCGTAAGCCGGACAGTGGTCTGCTGGCCAAGCTGAAGCGGATCGACAACGACAACTTCACCTCCAGCAAGCACCTGGTGATCATGGACCGTCACAGCGGTCAGGTGCGGTGGACGGCGACGGCTCGGAGCGGCTTCCGGCACAACGCCATCTGCATCGGCGGCGGCCGGCTCTACTGCATCGACCGCCTCTCCGGCGCCGAGGTCGGCCGGATGAAGCGGCGCGGCGAGGAGCCGCGGTTCAAGCCGCGCCTCGTGGTGTTCGACCTGCGCACCGGCAAGGAGGTCTGGTCCACCGAGGATGACGTCTTCGGCACCTGGTTGAGCTACTCGGCCGAGCACGATGTCTTGGTCGAAGCCGGGCGGGTGGCCCGCGACACCGTCCTGGATGAGCCGAAGGGAATGCGCGCTTACCGGGCGAGCGACGGCAAGGTACTCTGGTATCAGAAGGAGTACCTGGGCCCGGCCATGATCCACAAGGACACCATCTTGATGGCCGGCTCGGCATGCAATCTCCTGACCGGCGCCATGAAGATGCGGCCTGACCCGCTCACCGGCGAACCGGTGCCGTGGACCTGGTCGCGCAACTACGGCTGCAACACGCCGGCGGCCTCCGAGCACTTGCTCACCTTCCGCTCCGGCGCGGCCGGCTACCTCGACTACTGCAACGACGGCGGTACCGGCAACCTCGGCGGCTTCCGCACCGGCTGCACCAACAGCCTGATCGTGGCCAACGGCGTACTCAGCGCCCCCGACTACACCCGCACCTGCACCTGCGCCTACCAGAACCAGACCTCGCTGGCCTTGATCCACATGCCCGAGGCCGAGATGTGGACCTTCTTCGGCCCGTCGGAAGGCAAGGGTCCCATCCGGCGCCTTGGCCTTAACCTGGGCGCCCCGGGCGACCGCCGGGCGGACGACGGCACCCTCTGGCTGGAGTACCCAAGCGTCGCGGGCAAGTCGCCGAACGTCTCGGTCAGTATCACCCCGGCCGAGCCCGAGTGGTTCCGCCGCCATGCCTCGCAGATCAGCGGCGAGGGGCTACCCTGGGTGGCCGCATCAGGAGCGAAGGGCCTGCGGTCGTTGACCGTGAAACTGGCTGAGCAGGCCGACAGCGAGCGCTGCTATACCGTGCGGTTGCACTTTGTGGAGCCCGACCGCCTCAAGCCGGGGCAGCGTGTTTTCAGCGTAGCGCTCCAGGGGCAGGAAGTTCTGAAGGATTTTGATATTGTCAAGGAGGCAGGCGGGCCGAACCGGGCGCTGGTGAAGGAATTCAAGGGCGTCAAGGCGGCAAACGATCTGCGCGTAACGCTGACACCGACCGCGGGGGAGCCGGTCCTCTGCGGGATCGAAATCGTGGCCGAGGGGCGATGATTCATCAGGCCGCTTGCGGCTCGGCATCCGGCCGCCGGCGGCGAACAGGAGGCCTTCGTCGTGAATACGAACCGAATTCTCCAGGCCGTCCGCTTCCTGCCGGCCGTGCTGCTGTTTCTTGTCGCCGCGCCTGCCCTGGCCTGCAATGTCCCCGTCTTCCGTTATGCCCTGGAGCGTTGGCCGGCCGACCCCTACGAGGTCTTTGTCTTCCACCGCGGGCCGCTCGACCCGGAGGCCAAGGCCGCCGTCGCCCTCCTCCAGAAGCACGCCGGCGGCGCAGGCTCACCGGCCAATCTCAACCTCCACCTGCTGGACCTCGACAAGAATGAGGCCGATGAGGCATTGCTGAAGTGGCTCCAGACCCAGGGCAATCCGGAACTCCCCTGGATGGTCGTGCGCTACCCGCTGGCGACGGGCATCAACGTCACCGTCTGGTCAGGCCGTCTAAGTCCGGCCGCCGCCACGGCGCTGCTCGACTCGCCGGTGCGCCGGGAGATCACCAAGCGGATCGCCAGCGGCGAGACGGCCGTCTGGCTGCTACTGGAGTGCGGCGACCAGAAGAAGGACGACGCTGCGGCCCGCCTGCTTCAGACGCACCTGGCGAAACTGCAAACGACGCTCCAGCTACCGGAATTGACCGACCCGGTGGCGGATCGGATCGCACCTACAGGGCCGCCCTTGCGCATCCGTTTTTCGTTGATCCGCCTGCCTCGCAGCAGCCCCGACGAGCACATGCTGATCCACATGTTGCTGCACAGCGAGGAGGATCTGACCGACTTCACGGACGAGCCGATGGCGTTCCCCGTCTTCGGCCGCGGCCGGGCGCTGTGGGCCCTTGTCGGCAAGGGCATCACGGAAGAAAACATCGACGAGGCGGGCGCCTTCCTGGTCGGCCCCTGCTCGTGCGAGGTCAAGCGCCAGAATCCCGGCACCGACTTGTTGATGACGGCCGACTGGGACAGCCTGATCGAGGGGGGGCGGGTGGTGAAGGATCGGCCGCTGCCGCCGTTGCACGGCCTGTCCGATTTCCTGGCTGCGGCCGGGGACCAGGGGCCGGAGCTCCTGCCCGTTGGGCCGCGGCCGCTGGAGTCCGACCCGGCGGAGGGGAGGTCGCCACCCCAATTGGTGCAGGGACCGGCGGAGCGATCGGCCGGGTCGGCCGCGACTGAGCCGGCGGCACCGAACTCCGGCCTGGTCCTGCTGCGTAACATTGGTCTGGGGGTGCTGGTGGGTCTGGCGGTCCTGGCGGCCTGGGGTCTGATCCTCAAGGGAAAGAACGAGCGGTAACTGCCATGAGTCTCTGGCGGCTGATCACAAGAGAGATTCTGTATCGCAAACTTAACTTCGCCCTGGCCGTCCTCTCCGTGCTGGTGGCGGCGGGGTGCCTGGTGGCGGAGCTGACGCTGCTGCGCAGCCATGACCTCCAGACCGCCGCCATCCTGGCGCAAAAGGAGGCCGAGGTTGCGGCCCGGATGAAACAGGTGGAAGAGGAAACCGCCGCCCGAATGAGGCAGGTGGAGGACGACTACCGCAAGATCGCCCTCAAGCTCGGCTTCAACATCCTGATCCTGCCGAAGGATCAAAACCTGAGCGACCTCTATGCCGATGATTTCGCCTCCCGGTACATGCCGGAGGACTATGTCGAGCGGCTGGCCCGGGCGGGAGTCGTGACCATCAATCACCTGCTGCCGAGCCTCCAGCAAAAGCTCAAGTGGCCGGAGCAGGAGCGGACCATCATTCTGATGGGGGTCCGGGGCGAGGTGCCCATCCTCCACCAGGTTCCCAAGAAACCGCTCTTGCAGCCGGTCCCGCCCGGCACCGTGGTCGTCGGCCACGAATTGCACCGCAGCCTGAAACTGAAGAAGGGGGACCGGATCAAGCTGCTCGGCCGGGAGTTCACCGTCCATCAGCTCCAGCCGGAGCGGGGCAACAAGGACGACATCACTCTCTGGATCAACCTGCGCGAGGCCCAGGAACTGCTCGACCGGCCGGGACAAATCAACGCTATCCTGGCCCTGGAGTGCAACTGTTCGGACGACCGCCTGGCCAAGGTCCGGGAGGAGATCGCGGGCATCCTGCCGGACACCCAGGTGATCGAATTCGCCAGCCAGGCGTTGACGCGGGCCGAGGCGCGGAACCGGGCCGCGGCCCTGGCGCAGCAGGAACGGGCCGAGGCGGCGGCGCTGGCGGCGAAGATCCTCGATGACGAGAAGACCGCCCGCGCCCGGCTGCGCCAGGAGCAGGAGGCGTTCGCCCATGTGCTCGTGCCGCTGGTGTTGGCCGGCTGCATCGTCTGGATCGGAGTGCTGGCCTTCAACAATGTCCGCGAGCGCCAGGTGGAGATCGGCATCCTGCGGGCGCTAGGACTGCGGGCGGGGCATGTCTTTGCCCTCTTCCTCACCAAGGCGGTGCTGGTGGGGCTGGTCGGCGCTGCGATCGGCTACCTGGCGGGTTCGCTGATCGGGACGTATTGGGGCGAGGCCCCGGCCGGCGTGCGGTTTGATCCGTCGTTGCTGGTGCTGGTGCTGGCGGCGGCGCCGGTGCTGGCGGCACTGGCGAGCTGGGTCCCGGCGCTGCTGGCGGCGCGGCAAGACCCGGCGGTCGTGCTGCGCGAGGAATAAACGTGTTGAGCGGGGAGAAGGCAACCACGCCCGCCGAGGAGCAACCCTTGCTGGAAGTCCGCCATCTGAGCAAGTCCTATCGCGGCCCGAAAGGGATGGTTCGCGCACTGGACGGAATGTCCCTCACGGTCGGCGCCGGCGAGTTTGTCGCGGTGCAGGGGCCGAGCGGCTGCGGCAAGACCACGCTGCTGTTGGCCGCCGGCGGGCTGCTTCGGCCGGATCAGGGACAGGTCCTTGTCGCCGGCCGGGACCTGTATGCCCTGTCCGATGAGGAGCGGGCCCGCTTCCGGGCCGCGACCATCGGCTTCGTCTTTCAGCAGTTCCACCTTGTCCCCTACCTGAGCGTGCTCGACAACGTCCGCGCGCCGGCCCTGGCCCTAAAGACGGCCAATGCCCGGCAGCGGGCTGAGCAGTTAATCGAAACGTTTGGTTTGACCCACCGGCGACACCATGTCCCAGCCGAGCTAAGCACCGGCGAGCGGCAGCGCACCGCCCTGGCCCGGGCGCTGTTGAATCGGCCGAAACTCCTCCTGGCGGACGAGCCGACCGGCAACCTCGACCGCGAGAGTGGGCAGGCGGTCCTTGGCTACCTCGCGGAGTTTGCCCGGGATGGCGGCGCTGTGCTGCTGGCGACCCACGACCCGCGCGCCGCCGAGTTCGCCCATCGCATCATCCCGATGGAGCCGGCGGCCTGGACGGCTTCGGCGACGGAGGGTTCGCGATGATCGGCCGCTATCGTCACTTCAGTTTGCTCAGCAATGCCTGGCTGGTTGCCGGGGCGTCGCTGGCCGCTCTGGCGGTGCTCGGCGTCCTGCTCTGGAGTCCGTGGGACCGGCCGGCCATCGCCGGGCGCGAGCCGTTGCTTGTCTACTGTGCCGCCGGCCTGCGGAAGCCGGTCGCCGAGATCATCGCTGATTACCGCAAGGAGTACGGCGTTCAGGTGCAGGTGACTTACGATAATTCCGGCAACCTCCTCACCGCCATCCGGGCCCGCCATGACCGCCCCGACGCCCACGTCGGCGATCTCTACTTGGCCAACGATGTCCTGAACATGCGCGACGCACAGACCAAGTACGGCGTGGTCGCCGAGGCGATTCCGGTGGCGCTGAATCGCCCGGTATTGGTCGTCAACCGGCGGACGCAGAAAACTCTGCAGAAGCAAGGCAAGCCGGTGGCCTCGGTCCAGGACCTGTTGCGGTCTGACCTCAAGGTGGCTCTGGCCAGCGAGGCGGCGTCCATCGGCAAACTGATGCGGCAGCTCCTGGAGCCGTCCGGCATCTGGGCTCGGCTGGAAGAGCGACGGCGAAAGTCGAACCTCGTGTCCGACTTCACCACCGTCGAGCAGGTGGCCCAGACCGTCAGCCTTCAGGACGGCTACGTCGGCGTCGTCTGGAGGGCGACCGCCGTGCAGTACGAGGGACTGGAAATCGTGACCCCTCCGGAGTTCGAGGGGGTCACCGAGCAGGCGATGATCGGCGTGCTGACCCGGTCGCGCCAGCCGACCGCCGCCTTGCAGTTTGCCCGCTACCTGACGGCCCGCGACAAGGGCCTGGCAATTTTCCAGAAGTACGCTTTCGAGCCGGCCGCCGATGCCGATTTCTGGGAGGAGGTCCCGGAAATCCACCTTGCCGCCGGCGCCATGCTCAAGCCCGGCATCGAGGAGGTGATCAAGGCCTTCGAGCGCCGCGAGGGAGTCAAGGTGAACACCTCCTTCAACGGCTGCGGGCTGCTCGTTTCGCAGATGAAGGGGATCAAGAAGGGGGACGCCCCGGGCCGATTCCCCGACGCCTACTTCGCCTGCGACTCGTCCTTCCTGAATGACGTGCAGCAATGGTTCGACGCCCCGGTCACTGTCTCCCAGAATGACGTGGTCTTCATTGTGCCAAAGGGGAACCCGAAGGGGGTAAGACCGACGCTGCGCGAGCTGACGCGGCCGGACCTGCGGATCGGGCTGGCTCATCCGACGAACTCTGCGCTGGGCAAGCTGGTCGATGACCTGTTGCTGAACCTGGGGCTCCATGCAGCGGTGTACGGGCCGGACTGGCAGAAGCGCATCGTTCACACCGACGCCGCCCACGATCTGGTCAACAAGATGCGGGCCGGGGCGCTCGATCTGGCGGTCGTTTACCGCAGCAACGCGCTGAGCACGCCGGGCAACGTGGAGAAGTACCTCGACATCCTAGAGCCGGACATTGGGTTGCGGGCCACGCAGCCGTTCGCCATCTCCCGGGAGAGCCGGCACAAGCAGCTGGTGCGCCGGCTGCTGCAAGCGATCGTCGCCCATGAAAGCGCCCAGCGATTCAAGAGCCTGGGCTTCCACTGGGTGTACGAGGGGAAATGAGGAGTTAGCCGCGATGTGGCGCGGGGCCCACCCGCTCGCCCCCTCACCCCGTACCCCTCTCCCCCTCCAAGGGGGAGAGGGGAGAAGAGAGAGTTCCCCTTCTCCCTCCAAGGGGGAGAAGAGACCGACGGCGCCTGGACAACTCTCAGTTAAGCCTTCCCCTCTCCCTGTGGGGGGAGCAGAGAGAACTCCCCTCTCCCCCCGTGGGGGGAGAGGGGTTGGGG
>DATLYH010000264.1:0-13513 GCA_035575035.1 Gemmataceae bacterium | reverse complement strand
CGGGGGGAGAGGGGAGGGTGAGGGGGGCCCAACCGCACGGCCGCCGGCTCAGCAAGCCCGGCAGAGGAGGTTTATCCGGTCCATCGGGGCAACTTGCGCCGGTCCGGTTTCCCGCTCTTACTCAAGAAGCATGTGCTCGCTCCTTTCACCCGGCGGCCTGGACTCCAACTCGCTGGAAAAGGTCAGCCGATCCCTAAGTCCCGCTGTCGCCGTGGCGAGCTTCGCGGTGAGCGCGGTGGCGGCGCGGTCTGTCCCTCTCATCCAGAGCCAGCCGCAGCAGAGCCAAAGAGCGATCAGGCAATAGGTCTCGAAGGGGGGAACCTTGTCGGCGGTCAGGCCGAAGCAGCCCGGCCCGTATAGACTCAACAAGATGAGGGCCGCCAGGGTCGGCACTGCGCCGTTGAGCACGGCAACCTTGGCGGAGCCAGGCTCCAGTAACGGCAGAGGCACGGGGAGGGCGTCGGCCCGGCGCGGCTCGAAGTAGCGCCGGACGGCCGGACCCAACGCTGCGGGGGGCAACGGCAGCAGGGCCACCAGCTGGGGCCGGAGATAGCGGCCCGGCTCGGTAAAGAGCA
This sequence comes from Gemmataceae bacterium, assembly GCA_035575035.1. Taxonomy (GTDB): domain Bacteria; phylum Planctomycetota; class Planctomycetia; order Gemmatales; family Gemmataceae; genus DATLYH01. The sequence continues at coordinate 12,938 of DATLYH010000264.1, read as the reverse complement.
GCAACAGGGGAAGCACCGTCAACAGCACATCGTAGTACATGAAGTGGTAGCAAGTCAGCCAGGCCCCCAAGAGCAGGAACGCGGCCGGCGGCCCTTCCCCTGCTCGCGCTTCCCGCCTTCGCAGGACGGCCAGACGCACCGTGAATTCCAGGACGAAGGCCATCAGCGCCCAGCCGATCAGGGCCGGTGCCAGGCCGTCGCGCCGATCAGCGGGCCGCTCAAAGTCGATCAGCCAGCGGCGCGGCAGGCTGAGGAGGTCGCGGCTGCTCTTGATCCAGTTCTCATCGACGTTGTACAGCAGCGCCGCCTCCCGGCCGACCGCCAGCCAGTCGAGCCAACTTTGCACGCCGACCAGGGGGAGCGTCAGCGCCGCCAGGGCCGCCCCGGTTGCGAGCATGGCCAGACAGGCGCGGCCGCGGCCGCTCAGCACCAGCATCAAGAAGAATGCCGTGGCCCAGACCGGCTTGAAGGCGAGCAGGCCCCAGACCGCGCCGCCCCAGCCGTCGTGCCCCCGGCTGAGGAAGTACCAGCCCCAGACCAGGATGGTCAGGGTCAGGACCGGGTTCTGTCCCAGGTTGACCGCCGCCGAGAAGCCGGGGTAGATCAGGATCACCGCCGCGGCGATCGGCCACCAGATCCGCCCCCGGGAGATCTGCCGGATGCCCCAGGCCGCCACAAACCCCAAAAGCACGATCACCGGCTGGATGGCCCGGTAGCCCTGGCGGGGGGTCAGGAGGCCGAGCGGGTAGTGCAGAAGGGCGTGGATGGGCGGGTAGAGCGGGCCGCCGACGCGCCGCTCCAGTTCGGGGCTGTCGCGGCCCATCAGCCACTGCATCAACTGCTCGGCATCGCTCAGCTGGGCGTTGGGAGCCTGGTCCGCGATCGGGTAGGCGGCCATCAGTACCCGGCGCTGGTAGTCGCGATTATAGAGTTCCCGGCCATATCCCTCGACCAGCATCCGGGCCATCAGCCACTGGCCGCCGAAGTCGATCTGGACATGGCCGCTGTTGCCATCGCGCCGCTGGATGTCGTTGAAGGCGATCTGACCGTACCAGAGCAAGCCGGCCGCCACGCCAAGGCATGCCAGCCAGGCCAGGATATAGCGGGTAAGCGGCCGGCAGAGGATGGCCCAGACCCGCGCGGGCTCCAGCCCATCCAGCAGGTGATCGCACCATTTGCTGCCAATCCTGCCCATCGCCGACGTTCCGCGGGCCCTTCGTTGAGCGTTACAATGACCGACGAGGGGGATTGTATCAGCCCGTCGCGGGAGTTCACGGTGAAAGTCGTCTCGCCGCTGGTCCGCAAGGTCGGCCGCTGGCTGCACCGCCACGGGGTCAGCCCGGAAGGGATGGTCGTGGCTGTCTCCGGCGGCCCCGACAGCGTTGCCCTGCTCCGCGCCCTGGTTGCACTGCGGCCAAACGATGCCCGGGTGCCGCTGGTGGTCGCCCACCTTAACCACCGGCTGCGCGGTGAGGAGAGCGACGGCGATGAGGCATTCGTGCGCCGGCTCTGTGACAGCCTGCTGTCAATCGGCACGGGCCTGGAGCTGCGCTGCGAGCGGATCGACATGGCGGCCCGGGCGGCGGCGGCAGGGGCCAACCTGGAAGCGACGGCCCGCCAGGTCCGCTACGAGTGGCTGGCCCAGGTTGCGCACGCGACCGGCTCGCGCTGGGTGGCAACCGGACACACGGCCGATGACCAGGCCGAGACGGTCCTGCATCGGCTGCTGCGCGGCACGGGGCTGAGGGGGCTGCGCGGCATCGCGGCCCGGCGCGGGCTGGCTCCGGGTGTCGAGCTGGTCCGGCCGCTCCTGCAAGTCAGTCGGGCCGAGGTGCTCGCTTACCTGGAGTCGGAGGGGCAAGCGTATCGTCAGGACAGCTCCAACCTCGACCGTCGCCACACACGCAACCGCATCCGCCACGAGCTGCTGCCGCTTTTGGCCCGCGATTACAACCCGGCCATCGTGACCGTCCTGGGCCGGCTGGCGGAGCAGGCGGACGAGATCTATCGCGAGCAGGAGGCGCGGGCCCGGGCATTGCTGGCCGAGGCGGAGCTGCCACGGGCGGGCCGGTTGCTGGTGTTTGACCGCCGCCGCCTGGCCGACGCGCCCCGGCACTTGGTCCGTGAGGTCTTTCGCCTCGTGTGGGAACGCGAAGGATGGCCGACCGGCGCGATGACCTTCGCGCACTGGGACCGGGCGGCGGCTGTGGCCCAAGGAGAGATGCCGGCCGTCGAGCTGCCGGACGGGTTGCACGTCTGGTGCCGCGAGCGGGTGGTCCAGGTCGGGCCGGGTTCGTAAGATCAGGAGCAAACCGCCGGGATGGACCCGGCGCGGCAACCGCCAGAGAGGGAACTTCGCATGACACTTCGTATCATCCGCCGGGCCCTGCTCAGCGTCAGTGATAAGACCGGCCTGCTCGATCTGGCCCGGGCGCTGGCCGAGTTCGGCGTCGAGCTAATCTCCACCGGCGGCACCCGCCAGGCGCTGGCCGACGCCGGGCTGCCGGTCCGCGACATCGCCGACGTGACCGGCTTCCCCGAGATCCTCGACGGCCGAGTCAAAACGCTCCACCCGCGCGTCCACGGCGGCATCCTCGCCGTCCGCGACAACCCGCAGCACCAAGCGACTCTGCAGCAGCAGGGCATTGCGCCCATTGACCTGGTGGTCTGCAACCTTTACCCGTTTGAGGCGACCGTGGCCCGGGCCGGCAGCAGCCCCGAGGAGGTTATCGAGAACATCGACATCGGCGGCCCCACGCTGGTCCGCGCCGCGGCGAAGAACTACCGCGACGTGGCCGTCGTCACCGACCCGGCCCAGTATGCCGCCATCCTGGAGGAACTCCGCCAGCATAACGGCGCCCTGACCCTGGCGACGCGCGAACGGTTGGCCGCGGCCGCCTTCGCCCGCATCGCCGCTTACGACGGGGCGATCAGCGCTTACTTCCATCGGCACCGGGCCCCGGACGACTGGCCGGCAGCGCTCGATCTCCACTGGGACCGCCGCCTGGTCTTGCGGTACGGCGAGAATCCCCACCAGAAGGCGGCCTTCTATGTCGAGCCGGGCGCCCGCCATGCCTGCGTGGCAACCGCGGAAGTGCTCCACGGCAAGGAACTGTCCTACAACAACATCCTCGATCTTGACAGCGCCCTCAACCTGGTGCGCGAGTTCGCCGAGCCGGCGGCCGTGGTCATCAAGCACAACAACCCCTGCGGCGCTGCCGTCGGCGCGACGTTGGAGGAAGCGTTCCGCAAGGCTTACGAGGGCGACCCGCTCAGCGCCTACGGCGGCATTCTGGCCTTTAACCGGGAGCTTGATGAAGCAACCGCCCGTCAGATCACCGAACCGAACCGCTTTGTCGAATGCATCATCGCCCCCGGCTACAGCGAGGCTGCCTTTCAGTTGTTGACCACGCGGCCCAGTTGGAAGAAGAGTGTGCGTCTCTTGCGGACCGGACCGCTGGAGGCGGACGGGGCACGGGCGCAATCGCTCGATTACCGCCGGGTGGACGGCGGCCTGCTGGTGCAGACGCGCGATGTCGGCGGGGACGACTTCGCCCAGCGGCGCGTCGTCACCCGGCGGCCGCCGACCGACGCGGAGCTGGCCGACCTGCGCTTTGCCTGGATGGTCTGCAAGCACGTCAAGAGCAACGCTATCGTGCTGGCCCAGGGGGGCATGGTGGTCGGCGTCGGCGCGGGGCAGATGAGCCGGGTCGATTCGGTCCATTTGGCGGTGCGCAAGGCGGGCGAGCGCAGCCGGGGGGCCGTGCTGGCCTCCGACGCCTTCTTCCCCTTCCGCGACAACATCGACGAGGCGGCCAAGGCGGGCGTGACCGCCATCGTCCAGCCGGGCGGCTCGATCCGCGACGCAGACTCGATCCAGGCCTGCGACGAGCACGGCCTGGCGATGGTGTTCACCGGCGTGCGGCACTTCCGGCATTGAGGGCCGCCGGGCGCTAACCGAACCACGGCGGCATCTCGCCGGCGGGGGGCAGCCGGACCACGCTGACGCTGCTGATCTGCGGATGGGCCCGCACCTCGCGCAGCGCCTCCTCCGGCGGCTGGCTGTCCAGGTTCAATACCGCGATCGCCTCGCCGCCCGGTACCTGCCGGCCCACCGTCATCTGGGCGATGTTCACCTGGTGCTTGCCGAAGATCGTGCCGATGTAGCCGATCAGCCCCGGTACGTCGCGATGGGTGAAAATCAGAAGGATGCCGTCGATGAAGGCGTCAAGGTGGTACGGCCCCAACTGCACGATCCGCAGGAACTGGTTGCCGAAGAGAGTCCCGGCGGCGGTGTAGGTCTTCTTGTCGGTGACCACATCCGCACGAATCAGCGTGCTGAAGTCTCCCTTGCGCGGGTTGGTCTGTTCGACAAGCTCGATGCCGCGTTCGCGGGCCAGCAGCTCGGCGTTGACGATGTTGACGTTCTGGGCCAGGCGGTATGCCAGCAGCCCGGCAGCGAACGCCGCCGTGATCAGCCGCGTGCTCCGCCGGGCTACCTCGCCGCGGTAGCTTAGCTCGGCCCGGCGGATGGTTCCCTGGCACATCTGGGCATGTAACAGGCCGAGTCGGTAGGCCAGGTCCACGTAGAGCCGCAGCTCCTCCAGTTCGGTCCGGTCCACGGCAGCCATGTTGACCGCGAACTGCACCACCCCCTTCTGCAAAAAGTCGATTAGCAGCTGGGCGGCCTCGCGGGCGACCGACGCCTGCGCCTCCACCGTCGAGGCGCCTAGGTGAGGGGTGAGCACGACATTGGACAGCGTCAAGAGCGGATGGTCGGGCGGCGGCGGTTCCTGGACGAAGACATCGAGAGCGGCCCCGGCGACGTGTCCCGAGCGCAACGCGTCAACAAGTGCCTCTTCGTTGATGATGCCGCCGCGGGCGCAGTTGATGACACGGACGCCTTTCTTCAGCATCGCCAGCTCGCGCCGGCCGATCAGATCGCGGGTCTCGTCGGTCAGCGGCGTATGGACGGTCAGGAAATCGCAGCGCGGCAAAAGCTGGTCAAGGCCGGGCACGGCCTCGATGCCGAGTTGGGCCGCCCGCTCCGGGGCCAAGAACGGGTCGTAGCCGATGACCTTCATATCGAGGCCGGCGGCGCGGCGGGCCACCTCGCGGCCGACCCGTCCCAGGCCGATGATGCCGAGGGTCTTGCCGGCCAGCTGGGTGCCGACGAATTTGTTCCGTTCCCACTTATGCTGGCGGACGCTGGCGTCAGCGGCGGGGATGTGGCGGGCCAGGGCCATCATCAACGTGATGGTGTGCTCGGCGGTGCTGATAGTGTTGCCGCCGGGCGTGTTCATGACCACGATCCCCTTGCGGGTGGCGGCGGCGACGTCGATGTTGTCCACGCCGACGCCGGCCCGGACGATGGCCCGCAATTGGCCGGGGTCCTCCAGCAGCTCGGCGGTGACGCGCGTGCCGCTGCGGACGATGAGACCGTCGGCCGCACGGATCGCCTCCCGCAAGGCGGCGCCGCTCAGGCCGGGGCGCTCGTCCAGCTCAATGCCCGCCTCACGCAGCAGGTCGAGGCCGGGGGATTCCAGTTTGTCGCTGATCAGGACGCGAGGCATGATACACGGGGTCCAAGAAGGTCATCAAAGCATCATCAGCCACGGTAGATGTACCGGCGAATGGTCACCAAGCAATCGTCCGGGGAGACCGTATAACACACCGTCAACGGCTCAATGGTCAGCATGCGATAATCCCCCAGGTCGATACCCTGGCCTAGCGGCGCAGACTTCAGAATCGCGTCGATCTTGTTTGAGGCCCGCGAGACTGCATCCCGGTCCGAAGCCATAGTCCAGATCAAGGCCAGTTCGTCTAACGCCGTAGGAGTGGCAGTTACGGTGTAGGGCATCGGTCCGTCTCCGTACGGTCACCCGATTCACTGGTCCGACCATCTGGCGCGTGCTGCTGGCGCCGAAGTGAGCGGACGAACGCGACCGCTTCTTCCGGCGTCAATTCCTTCTCGCCCGCCGCCTTTCGGCGCTCCACCTCTGCTTCCAAGAGTTTCAAATGAGCCCGCACTTCCTCGAACGGGATTCCTTTCTCCTTGGATTGCAACCGGCGCTCCATTTCGGCCCGGTCAATCTTCGCCACCGCTTCGGCGTAGATCTGTTTGCCGCGTTCCAGGTTGGCCGGCACGAACAAGCCCAGAAACTTGCCCGAGGCGTCGTATATTTCCACCGGCTCGATGAAGCCCCGCAGGTCCTTCAAGAGCCAGGTGTCATCGGCTGTTAGAGAAACCATTGCCAGACTCCTTACTTGCCAGCTCAGTGTCACCAGGGCCGCACGATGCACCCTCCATGTTACCCATCATCCCGAGCTACCGCACCGCCACCGCCTGGGCCAGTACCCGCTGCGCCGCGGCCACGCCGGCGCCCGGCTCCACCGGATAGCCCATCTCCTTCAGCACCAGCTCGACGCCGGCCAATGCCGCCAGCACGTCGAACTGGTCGATGTAGCCCATGTGCGCCAGCCGGATGATCTTCCCCTTGAGCTGGTCCTGGCCGTTGGCCAGCTTCAGGCCGTACTGCTTCTCCAGCCGCGCCAGCAGTTCGGTGCTATCGATGCCGGGCGGCATCTTCACCACGGTCAGGCCGTCGGCCGGGCGGGCGGCGAACAGCTCCAGGCCCATTGCCTGGAAGCCGGCCCGTGCCGCCGCCGCGTTCCGCGCCTGCCGCGCCCAGACGTTCTCGATCCCCTCCGCCCGGATGCGCTTCAGGCTCACCCGCAGCGCCTGGATCAGTGTGTGGGCCGGGGTGAACGGCGTGTCCGAATTCTCCAGCTTGGCCCGGGCCTTCCTCAGGTCGAAATAGAAAGTCGGCGGATTCGGATTGGCCTCGATCCGCTTCCACGCCTTGTCGCTGACCGCGACGAAGGCCAGGCCCGGCGGCAGCATCAGCGCCTTCTGCGAGCCGGTCACACAAAGGTCGATCTGCCACTCGTCGGTACGGCACTCCATCGCCCCCAGGCCGCTGATGGCGTCCACCAAGAGCAGGGTCGGGGTGGCAGCGACGATCTTGCCGAAGGCGGCGATGTCATGGCCGACGCCGGTCGAGGTTTCGCTGAGGGTGGAAGTGACCGCGACCGCATCGGGATGGGCGGCCAGCGCCTTCTGGAGCTGCTCGGGCTGCACCGCCTGGCCCGAGGGGACTTCCACGCTGACGACTTCCACCCCGAACGCCTTGCAGATGTTGCGCCAGCGTTCGCCGAAGCGGCCGGCGATCAGGCAGATGGCCTTGCTGCCGCGGGGCAGGCAGTTGGCCACCGCCGCTTCCAGGCCGCCGGTGCCGGAGCTGGTCAGCGGGATGACCGGGTTCCGCGTGCGGAAGACGTATTGCAGGTCGGCCAGCACCTCGGCCAGCACCTGGCGGAACTCGGGCGTGCGATGGAACGTGACCGGCTTGGCCAACTCCAGAAGGGTCTCCTCCGGGACCGGCGTCGGACCCGGGGTGAGCAAACGCTTCTTCATGAACGGTCCCCCTACGTGCGCGCAATGCACCTGGCTTGGAGTCATTGTAAACAGGAGCACGCAGAGGGTCTGCGCGAACCGACCGGGCCGCTACTTCCCCTCGTTCCAGTAAAGGCGGAGGTTGCGGGTCTGCCGGCCGGTGGCCACGAGGTCGATCCGGCCGTCGCCATTAAGGTCGGCCGCGGCCAGGTCCTCCACGGCCACGCCGCCATCCTCGATGATGTGCCGCTCCCACTTCCTTCCCTTGTCGTCGGCTGCCTGGTAGATGCGGACGCCGCGGCGCTCCTTGAACGGATCGCCTGGGGCCGGATCGTCGCGCACGCCGATGATTAACTCCTCATCGCCGTCACCGTCGAGGTCGGCGCACCAGACGGCGTGGCCCCAGCGGAGGTTCTCATCCAGGACGTGCCGGTCCCACAACTTTACCGAGGGGTCCGACGGCGGGGTGTAGACAACGACCTGGTTGCCGTGCCAGGGCTCGATGGTGGCGAGATAGGGGCGGCCATTCTTCAGCCGGCCCTGCTTGATCTCGCTGGCGCCGCGGCTCCCCTTGGGGTTGTCCTGGTTGCCGGCGCCCAGCCGCTGCCGGGTCCACTTGCCGGAGGGGGCGCGCGTCAGCAGGCTGACCCCCTCGTAACTAGCGCAGAGAACGTCCATCCCCTTGCCGCCGGCCGAGGCGATCGGCCAGAAGTTGTGGACGACGTGCAGGCTCTCGTCAAGCACCTCCGGCACCCAGCGGTCGCGCACCGGGTCCTTGGGGATTTGGTACGCCAGGATGCGCACCGGGCTGCCATCGGTCCAGTTGTTCCTGGCGGTGGCATTTCGGCCGTGGAGGGGGACGACGAGCAACTCGGCCCGGCCGTCGCCGTCGAGGTCGGCGAAGCGGATGCGATGGATGGTCGGCTCGGTGCCGATCGGGTGGAGCGACCACGGCTCGTCGAGGGTCCGGCCGCGCTTCAGCCACTGGAGGGTGCCGCTGTTTTTGGTGTCCGACGGCCGCCAGTCGGCGCCCAGGGCCAGGTCCAGCTGACCGTCACCGTCGATGTCGTACGCTGCGATGCAGACATTGTCGGGCTTCGTCTGCCCGTCGATGATGGTGCGGCGTTTCCAGGACGGATTCTCGTACCAGACGACACGGGTACTATCGACCACGACGATATCCTTTTTGCCGTCGGCGTTCAGATCGACCAGGAGCACCGCGTAGCCGACCTTCAGCCCGGTTTCGATCTCCTGCATGCGGAAGCGGGGGAAGGGGGCGGATTGGTCGGAGCGGCCCGCCCCGACGGCGAGCAGCAGCAGCGGCAACATCAAGCCTTGGTTCATGGTAGCCTCTTTGGTCATCCGAGCCCGGAGCGTCCGCAACGGGGCCCGTCGCTAACGCTCCGGGCTCATCTTCCCCGTCGCTGACGCTCCGGGCTCTGATGCGCCCCCGTCGCTGACGCTCCGGGCTCGGAAAGAATCATTCCGAGCCCGGAGCGTTAGCGACGGGTAGTCATTATGCTGCCACCTTAACTGAACCAATGTTCCGCGCGGAACATTGGTCCGTTCCTCAAGCACTCTTAACTGAACCAATGTTCCGCGCGGAACATTGGCCCGTTCCTCAGGTGCTGCCGGATGGGCAATCCGACCCCAGGGGTCAGGGAACCTTCCTGGCTGACCCCTGACCCCTTACCCCTGACCCCTTCTTCTCAGGCACCCTGAGGGATGCTCACACCAGATCGAGCCGCCGCTTGGTGACGCGGGCGCGGTTACAGTCGCGACAAGTGCCGCGGATGATGAAGGTATGGTTGGTGCTGTGGAAGCCGTGCTGCCGGCAGACCTCAGCGATGGCCGCCTCGATGGCGCTGTTCTGGAACTCGATCACCGTGCCGCACTGCTGGCAGACCATATGCTCGTGCGGGGGATAGCCGTAGTCGTGCTCGTAGAACATCCGCGGGCCTAGCTCCAGCCGCCGCAGCAGGCCGGCGTCCACCAACTTGGCCAGCGTCCGGTAGACCGTCGCCCGGCTGACGTGGAGGCCCTGCTGTTTCATGGCTTCGATCAGTTGGTCGGCGTCGAAGTGGTTGTGCTGGCTGAAGATGAAGCGGACCATGTCCCGCTGCTGCCCGGTGTAGCGTTGCGGCCGGGGGCGGCTGGCCAGGTATTCGCGGAACTTGTCCTCGGGACTTTGCGATACGGCGACGGCTGGTAGCTGCACGGCAGTGCCTCCCCACCAAACGAACCCGGCCGTGGGCCGGGCAGGGGGCCCGGGATGCAAACCGGGCCTAATCAATAATCATTCTTGTTTTTATTATACACCGGCCAATCGGCTTTCCAATCGCAGCCGCCGCCGGTCCCCCACCCTTACCCCTCTCCTTTGCCGGGGAAAGGGGTAAGGGGATCGGCGAGGACCAGGGGATGCCGGCTTGTCGGTCACTCTTGCTGGAGTCGATCAAGCAGCCGTTGCAAGGCTGCTTCCCACTTCTCGGGGGTATCGTAGGTGCCGGCGGCGATCTCGCGGCGGATGCGCTCGACGAGGTCCCAGCGGATGGGCGGCTCGGGTTCATCCGAGGATGGCTGGCCGGGGTGCGGGAACCGGCAGCACCAGACGGAGCCTTTGAGAGAGCTCGGGCCGTGTCGGTACATGATGCTCTTCTCCACCCGCGACGGAGGCCACACAGAACCTGGGCCCTCACGGCGACGGGTCCATGTTAACGAAATGGGTCTTGGGGAATCAACTCGGGGGCCGCCGGACAGGAAGCGCGGCCCGCCTTTTGACGGGTCACAAACTCACTCGGGGTCGTGGGAACCAATTCCGGCCGCCGGCCCACGCCGACCGGCGGTGGCAACAGGACGCGGGCGCCCGGCCTGCGGCCGTTGGTGCCACCCCATCCCGCCGCGGCGGGCGATGAGGGATCGGTTTGACGATCGGCCCCCTCACCCCTGACCCCTCTCCCCCAAATCGGGGGAGAGGGGAACAAATCTCTTCTCCCCTCTCCCCTGATTCGGGGGAGAAGGGAGCAAATCTCGCCCTCTCCCTTCGCAGGGGGGAAGGGAGCAAATCTCGCCCTCTCCCTTCGCAGGGGGGAGAGGGATAGTTCTTCTCCCCTCTCCCCCCTTCCAGGGGGGAGAGGGGTTGGGGTGAGGGGGCAACCGCAAACCCTTCCCACGCCACCCACCCTTACCCGACAGGTCAGGGGAGGGAGCACCAAGAGGGCCAGCAGGCCGAGCCCGCTCGAAATCGGGAGTCAGCCACTGATCAGTCGCTCACTCCCGATGTTCTAATCTCTGTATCGTCGCGGGGCTGGACAACATTTAGGCATTTCCCCAGAGCCCAACCAATCGGCCCGATCGGGAATCGTCCGGCGGATGTTTTGCACCCAGGATGCTCGCTCCTTCGGAGAAGGCGAGAAAAGCAAGGAAGCACCGCCTCCGCAGGGAAGCAGCCGCAAGGCGCCGGCCGGGGAAAGGGGAGAAAGCGCGCATCGGCATTGTGCGGTCAGCTGCTAGCCGCCGGCGGGGTGCGCGGGCAGCGCTTGATCATACGAAGGATGTTGCCGCGCTCGCCGTGCGGCCGGCACGTCACCTCGTCCATCAGGGTGCGCATCAGGTAGATGCCGCGACCGCCGACCCGCAGCTCGGCCGGGTCCAGGTCGGGGACCGCGTCGAGGTTGAACGGCTCCCCCTCGTCGATCAGGTGAATTTCGATGCCGTCGGGCCGGAGGTAGCACTCGATTTGGACCTGGGCCGCGGGGTTGTTGTGGTGAGCGTGGCGAATGGCGTTGTTGGTCGCCTCGTCGGCGGCCAGGACAATGGCATTGGTGGCGGTGCGGTCCAGGCCGCCGGCCAGGCAGACCGCCTCGACGAAGGCCCGGGCGACCCCCAGCAGACGCAGGTCGCTGGGGATGGTCAGTCGGCACGGCAGCTGGTCCAAGGTCATGCGCTCCCTCTGCCCCCGCCGGGCCGCGCGCCGCTGACGCCTGGGCGGGTCTCTCGATTATAAGGAAGCGAACAAGACCTCAGCAAGCCGGCCGCAGCCGAAGGCCGCGGGGAACCAGCAGCCGCTCGGCCGCTTCGAAAAGCCCCTGCATCAGCAGGGCCAGCAGCGCGGCCGGCACCGCTCCTTGCAGGATCAGTCCGGTGTCGTCCAGCCGAATGCCGGTCAGGATCGGCTGACCATAGCCGCCGGCACCGATGAGGGCGCCCAGGGTGGCCGTGCCGACGTTGATGACCGCCGCGGTCTTGATTCCGGCCAGGATGGCGCGGGCGGCCATCGGCAATTCCACCAGCCGCAACCGAGCCGCCGCCGGCAGACCCAGCGCCTCCGCCGACTCCCGGATCGTCACCGGGATGTCATGCAGCCCGGCGTAGGTGTTCCGCACAATCGGCAGCAGACTGTAAAGGAACAGGGCCACCACCGCCGGCAGCCCGCCAATCCCTAGCAACGGGATCAAGAAGACAAGCAGGGCCAGCGAAGGGATCGTCTGGATGACACCGGCGACGCCGAGGATGACCTGCCCGCCGGAGGGCCGATGGGCCGCCACGATGCCCAGGGGAACCGCGACCACGATCGCCGCCGCCAGCGAGATGCCGACCAGCTGGAGGTGCTCGACCGTATGCCGCAACAGACTTGCCGCCGGCGTCTCATCGTAGGTCTGAATTTGCAGGCCCAGGTTCTCGTTCAGGAAGGTGGCGGCCACGTGGCTTTCCCGGACACGCTTCAGCTTGGCCCGGCTGTTCATCTCCACCATCGCCGCCTCGGAGATCCGGCCCTCCAGCCGTGCCAGCGCTTGCACCACGGCCGGCGCCCGCTCTTCCAGGTCGGCCCGGTAGAGGAGCACCGCCTGGTACGAGGGGAAATGGCCGAGGTCGTCTTCCAGCACGTGCAGGCGGTAGTAGCGGATCTCGGCGTCGGTCGAGTAGAGGTCGGTGGCGTGGAGGTGGCCCGATTGCAGGCCGCGGTAGGCGAGGTCATGGTCGATGCCGCGCACATCCCGCTGCGGCAGCCCGTAACGGTCGCGCAGCCCCGGCCAGCCGTCCGGGCGGTTCATGAACTCGTCGCTGAAGCCGAACTTCAGGTCGGGATGATGGCGCAGGTCCGATATGCGCCGCAGGCCCCGCTCCCGGGCCAGCTCGGCCGGCACGCCGATGGCATAGGTGTTGTTGAATCCAAGCGGGCGGCTCATGCGGACGCCGTGCTGGGCCAACGCTGCGCGGAGCTGCTCCTCGTCGCGCAGGGCGCTGTCCTTGAGCACCACCTGACTCAGGGTGCCGGTATATTCCGGGTAAACGTCGATCTCGCCGCGGAGCAGTGCCTGCCAGAGGATTTCCGTGCCGCCCAGCTCGCGGCGATGGTCAGGGATGCCGCCGGCGCTGCGCACCAGATGGGCGATCATCTCGCCAAGGATCACCGACTCGGTGAATTTCTTCGACCCGATCCGGACCACCGGCGGGGAATCATCCGCCGCCCAGCCGGGGATGG
>DATLYH010000263.1:0-21679 GCA_035575035.1 Gemmataceae bacterium | reverse complement strand
CCGTTCCGCATGATGCTGTCCTGGATTCAACAGCTGGTGGAGGCGCTGTTGTTACCCTGGGACGCCATTGAGGCCCAACGCCCAATGCCCACATGATGTTATGAATTCCTATTACGAGGCATCACACTTGGAAGTACTGAGACTCGCTGTATGACTAATTGACGTTCAGGCCGCGGGCGCGAGGGCATACCGCAGCACCTCGCGCAACGGCTCGGGCAGTTGGGCAAAGGCCGTGGCATGGGCTGCCTTCGCAACAATCCAGTTCGTCCACAGCCAACGCCTTACCGCCGTCATCGCATCCGAGAAGGTCACCCCCTTCTTGCCGTCCCCGTCTACCCCACCCTCAGCCAGCGCCTCCGCCGGCAGTTGCTCGTACAGCAACGCTACTCCGCCGCAGCAGTTGCAGCAGTTGCGCCGGGGTCTTGGGGGGCGGTGGCGTTTCCGATTCACCCTTCGCCACTATCGGGAGAACGAGCCGCCAGGTTGCGCCGGGGTCTTGGGGGGCGGTGGCGTTTCCGATGGTCTTCCGCGGAGCGGTCCAGGGCGACCAGCACGGGCAAGGCCCACGGTCGCCGTCCGAAGGGCCAGGGCACCAGGATGGTCAGCACGCCCCACTTGTGGCCGTAGCGGTAAGCGGTGTAGTTCGTGCTGGAGCGGATCGGGTCGCGGGGGCGTGCCGTGCCGTCGACCTTCTTGCCGCGATGCTCGGCCACGGTATCGTCGCCGATCACGGTAATCGGTCCGAAGGGCCAGAAGCGGAGGACGAGGCAGCGCGTCAGCAGGGCAGCCAGGCGCAGGCCGGACCACTGGGCTTGGGAGAGGACGCAGTGGTAGCTGGAGGCGGAGCCCTGAGCCCAGTGGCCGACGAGGCGGAGCAGATTGGTAATGGGGCGTCGGCCGGGAGTGAGGATGCCGGCGACGACGAGCAGTTGCACGCGTGGGCAGGTAGCGGGAGTGAAGGCGGGGGCGAAGAGGGCGAGCACGGGCAGGGTGTCGTTGGCTCTACTGGTCATGGGGCCCTCCGGGCGCGGGAGTCAGGGGGGACCGATTCACTTCCCATGATACCGCCCGAAGGGCCCTTCTTCGTGTCCAGCCACTGCCCATGCCAACCTCAAAATGGATAGCCGGAGTTTATCAATCGCTGGAAATGTTGAGCTTAGCGACGGGTACTCCAAGCCCGGAGCGTCCGCGCCGGGTATTGCCCGAGCCCGGAGCGTGAGCGACGGGGCGCCCCGTCGCGGACGCTCCGGACTAGCTAGCAATGCGCCCTTGACGCCGGTCGGTCAGCGGCGGTATATCACCCCACCCTTTGCCAGCGAGAGGCATCGGCATCCTGTCTCTTTCCCGGTGCGGGGCAGTCGCCGCGCGGGGGACGGTTTCGACAGGCTGCCTGTCCAGGCGGGTGCAGGCCATGAAGCGAAGCGCGGCGTGGTGGTTGATCCTGGCGGGCGCGGGGCTCCTGGCGGGCTGCGTCGAGCGGCGCTATGTGATCACCACCGACCCGCCCGGGGCCATTGTCCTGGAGAACGGCAAACCGATCGGCCCCGCCCCGGCCGACGGCAGCTTCGTCTACTACGGCGACTACCACTTCACCCTGATCCATGACGGCTTCGAGACGCTCCAGGTGGACCAGCCGATCCCGGCGCCGTGGTATGAGTACTTCCCGCTCGATTTCATCACCGAGAACATCATCCCCTGGCGGATCAAGGACGTGCGGCGCTTCCATTACACGTTGCAACCGCTTCAGGCAGTGCGCAGCGACCAGGTCCTTGACCGGGCGCAGCAGCTGCGGCAGCGGGCAGCGACCGTCGGGCCGCCGCCGGGCTCCGAGCCGCCGCCCCAACAGCCCATCTTGCCCGAGCTGCTGCCGCCCGGCCCGGTGCCGGAGCAGCCCCAGACGCCCTAAGCGCCCGGCGCGGTGGCTCAGCTCCCGAACCCCTCCCAGTAGGCCGCCTCGGTGAACCCCGGCGGGTTGGGCTGGTCAAACCACCTGGTGAGGTCGCGGTACTGCATGTACTCGATTACTGCTCCATCCTTGTGGATGAAGGCCACCTCGCCAAAGCCCCCCGGGTCGAAGGGGCCGAAGATCACTTCCTCCCCTTCCAGGGCGGCTCGCAGGTCGTCCACGCGGTAGGCGATGTGCGGCCAATGCCACAGCTTCCACAACCCGACCTGCTCGCGCGGGACCGACGGCCGTTCCTTCGGCCGGATAAACTCCAGCCGCTGCGGGTGTAGTCGCGGGTTGGTCACCCAGACCCGGCTGAACTCGACCCAGCTTTCGCCGGGCTGCGGCTCGTCGGTGGGGAGGCCGATGTGGTCGAATGCTTTCTTCATGGTTGTTCCCTTCCTTTGCCAAGGTGCGGTCATCGCTCTGATCATGCCGGCGCGGCTTGCTTGACGCCCGGACAAGGCGTTTGCTATATTACCCCGCTTTGCCCCAGTTAAAAGGCTGTGGCCCTATTGAGGAGAGGAAAAGAGGCATGGTCAGCCTGGTCACGGGGGGCGCGGGCTTTATCGGCTCCCACCTCACAGAGGCGCTGGTGGCACGCGGCGGCCGCGTGCGCGTCCTCGACGATTTCAGTACTGGCCGGCGCGACAATCTCGACACCGTCCGCGACCGCGTGGAGCTGATCGAGGGAAGCGTCACCGATCGCGAGGCGGTGGCTGCCGCCATGCAGGGGGTGCAGTGGGTCTTTCATCTGGCCGCCCTGCCGTCGGTCCAGCGCAGCGTCGAGGATCCCGAGGCGACCCATGAGGCGTGCGTGACCGGCACCCTGCGGGTGCTAAGCGCGGCTCGGGCGGCGGGAGTTCGCCGGGTCGTCTATGCAGCCAGCAGCAGCGCCTACGGCGACACACCGGGAATGGTTCGCAAGGAAGACGACCCCGTGGCGCCGCTGTCTCCCTATGCGGCGGCCAAGCTGGCCGGGGAACACTACTGCCGCTGCTTCACGGCCACCTATGGTCTGGAGACGGTGCGGCTGCGGTTCTTCAACATCTTCGGGCCGCGACAGAATCCGTACAGCCCCTACTCGGGAGTCATCGCCCGGTTTATCGCCGCTATGACAGCGGGGCAGCCGCCGATCATCTACGGCGACGGGCTGCAATCGCGCGACTTCACCTATGTGGACAACGCAGTGCAGGCCCTGCTGCGGGCGGCGGAGGCGCCGGCGGCCGTGGGCAACGTCTATAACATTGGCAGCGGCGGCACTGTCCGTGTGCTCGACCTCGTGGCCCGCCTCAACGAACTGCTCGGCACGACGCTGCAACCGGTGCATCACCCGCCCCGCCCCGGCGACGTGCGCCACTCCCAGGCGGACATCTCCCGGGCCCGCCGTGACCTGGGGTATGAGCCCACCGTCTCCTTCCCGGTCGGGCTGCGCCGCACCCTGGAGGCCTTCCGGAGAATGACGAAGCCCGAATGACGAAGTCCCAATGACCAAGGGCACGGGAGGAGTTGGCCCCGGCGGGAAGACACCCCCTCCTTGCCGACTGTTTCGTCCTTCGGGCTTCGTCATTCGTCATTCTCTCGTCCTTGGTGTTTCGTCATTCGTACTTCGTTATTCTCAGGGGAGGCCGGCCGCGGGGCAGCTGGCTGACGCCGGGCGGTTCGGGTTTCAGCTCAGGCTTGGGCTCGGGCTTCAGCTCCGGCTTCTCCCCATTCAGCCGACGGGGCTGACCCGGAATCAGCTCGGCCGACGGCATCGGATGAGCCAGCATCCGGCCGCAGTTCCAGCTGTTCCAACCAGGCGGCCACGGCCGCCAGCATGTCGGGTAATAGCCGTAATAGGGATGAAAACAGGGAGAGCAGAACTTCAAGCATCGGCCGGGACCGTGGAATGGCTCCGCCGATGCCGGACCGTCCGTTGCCAGGACCAGGGCCAAGACGGCCAGCAAGGCCCCGACCCGTCCGGCGATTTTTCCACGTGACATGGGATTCCTTTCCTCGTTCGTCATTGGTCATTCGTCATTGGTCATTCGTCATTCGGGAATAGTGGGGACCGATGTCCAAGGACTAATGACCAATGACCAATGACCAATGTCTGCTTCAGCGGCGGGGGGCTTGGGGGATGGAGGGACCGCGAGTGGGCAGTGCCGCCGACGCCCCGGTGAACGGCCGGCCGGTCGCCGCCCCGCCCGAGCGGAAACCGCCCACCCCGCCGAAACCGCCCACTCCGCTGGCACCGTGGTTCATGAAGAAGCGTGTGTGCGTCATGTAGCCGAATCGGTGCCCCGTGGGAGGGAGCAGCCCGGTCTCGACTTCCTGTTCGGCGGACGTGATAGCCTGACGGTTCGCCGTAACTTGCTGCTGCAAGCGCTGAATATTGGCCCGGGTTTCGATCTCGGGGCGCACCAGACCGTAATAGTTCTGGTATAGCGGCGTGCCCCGCCGGAACAGGTTCAGGTATGGGCTGTAGGTCGGGCGGGTGTAGGGGACCTGGCTCGGCGGTTGCGCCCGAACGGTCCCGTCAGCCAGCAGGACTACCGCCGCCGAGGTCAGTAACACCAGGGTGAATCGTCTCATGATTGTTTTCTCCTGATCTCTTGCTCAGTCTAGGCGTTGGCGCCGCTCCGAGTCAAGCAAAAGGCCCCCCAAAGAAGGACGCCTTTAGAGGCCTCCCAGTCCTCCGGTGCCGAAGAAGATTCCCGCCGACGCCTGCCGTAAGGTCTGCACCACGCCCGTGCCAAGGATCGTGACGCCGAACAGCCGTTCGATCGGCGCCGTCACCCGGGCGATGTAGCTGTCCAGGGCCAGTATCGGCGCCGAGTGCACGTAGATGCGGTCGCCGGGCAGGATCTGGTAGTTGGTCCCGGTCAAGCCCCCCTGCGTGATCGCCTTCCAATCGACCGGCAGGATCTGCTCGCAGCACATCTCATTGGGACTGGGCCGGGCCACCCAGATCCGCTTCTTGCTGGCCACCGGCGGCAGCCCGTTGATCTGGGCCAAGGCATCCAGCACCGTCTCGTTTCCTGTGATCGGGAAGCGGTAGACCTGCTCGCCGAACCCCGCCCCGTCGGTGATGATGTAATACACCTTGCTGTTATAGCCGCCGACGTCGAGGGTGATCTCCGGGTCGCTCAAAAACTGCCTCAGGTGGGCCTCGATGACCACCTTGGCCTCCGGCAGCGTCAGCCCCGCCACGTAGACGCTGCCGTATGTCCCCAGGCTCACGGTACCGTCGGGCCGGACCAGGTGCTCCCCCCGGATCTGCTGCATCCCCTGCGATTGCCCCAGCGTGACCGAGACAATCGGCTTCTCCAGGAGTTTCTTCAGGTGCCCCTCAATGGCCCCCCGCGCCTCCTCCAACGTCATGCCGATCACCCGCACCGAGCCGTACTGCGGACCAAGGTTGACCGTCCCGTCCGGCTCGACCACGAACAGGCCGCTGATCGGCGCCGTCGGCGGGGCGTTCTCCACGTTGATTACCAGCGCGTCGAAGGCCTCGATCCGGTACGGCGGCTTCGGCACCAACCGAACCGCGTCAATCAACAGGATATCAGGAGGCTCGATCACGTAGGTCGGCAGGGTGGTCTTTTGCAGCTCCCGCGGGACCGGGCAGTTGGGGCAGTTCAAGCACGGCCGGCAGGTCTGGCAGCCGGCGGTGAACAGCACCCCGACGAAGACGAGGAACCACTTCCGGTGGCAAACGGCTGGCATGTGCCGACTCCTTGGGTCATCTGCTCCGTCAAGTTGATCCCCGGGGACCGCCCCCTTCCCCTCAGGGAGGGGCCGAGGAGGCCGGCGAGGCACCCCGGCCTTCCGGGCGCTGCCCTCGCCACAGCCCATTCAGACGTAATAATCGGCATTCCCGCTTCCAGGCATTGAACCATCTCCACCGCTTTATTCAGAAGAGTCGGGCCGGTCGAACCTGCACCATCCCTCCCACTCGTCTCAGATCCCCCCGTTTGGGGACAGGGCCGCCGCCCGGTCGGGAGACCGTTCCTGCCGACCCGTTAACTTCCGTTAACGACTGTTGCGCCCGGTGTAAACCGGGGTTAACTTTGGGCCAATCAGGGGAGCGGGTCGGGGGCGGTTTTTTGCCCCCGTTTGCTGGTCCATCTCTTGCCCCAAGATGATTGACATTAAGCAATTACATCGGTGAGGCAGCGGCAGGCAGGCCGGACGACGTCAGGGCGGCATGGCACTTGCGTGAAGTGGGGCAAGTTTGCTACAGCCTCCAAGCTGTGACCGCAGCGAAAAGGATGTACAGGAAAGACGGCAGTGATGGCCGCAGTGAAAGGCGGAGAGCGGTGCCCTGTGGCTGGGGCCTAAAAACCCGTGGCTGCATTAACAGAGCAAACCAACGAGCTACTTTTCATGGGTAACCGGTGCGGCGCCCGGACACGGCAATGGGCACCGCGGGTGTACCGGCGCGCCGCACCCAGGATAAACGTAACCTAGGCTACCACTGGACGATTGGGGAGTCAAGGTGCCCACCCCCTTCACCCCTCCCCCGCTCCCTCGGAGGGAGAGGCGGAGGGGCGAAGGGCGGATCGCCGACGCATCGGACAGCTAATCGGTGCTGGGGGCGCCGGGCATTCAACACCGCTGGGAAGGTGGCTGGTTCATGCCGATACTGCCTCCGGAACCGTTCCTGTTTCCCGATGATCTCTTCGCCGACCCGGGGTGCCGTCCCACCGACACCCAGAGGTGGCTGGTGCTCCACACCCGGCCCCGGGCCGAGAAGGCCCTCGCTCGTCGCTTCCTGGCGCGCTCGCTCCCCTTTTTCCTTCCCCTCTTTGCCAAGCGCGGGCGGTGCCGGGGAAGACTGTTCACCTCCTATCTCCCCTTGTTCCCCGGCTACATTTTCCTGCTGGGCGACGCGGAAACGCGGCTGGAGGCCCTCCAAACCAACCTGGTCGCCCAGTGCTTGCCGGTCGGGGACCAGGAGCAGCTGCACGCCGACCTGTTGCGGATCCATCATCTGGTAACTTCGGGCGAGCCCCTCGTCCCCGAAGAACGCCTTCTGCCGGGGACGCCGGTCGAAATCATCGACGGCCCGTTGAAGGGGCTGCAAGGCAAGATCATCCGTCGGGGGAAGCGGCTGACGTTCGTCGTGGAAGTGAATTTCTTGCAACGCGGGGCCTCGGTCGAGATCGACGGCTGGATGATCCAGCCGTTGAGCAACCGGCAGCCGCTGGCCTGTTCGCGCTAGTGCCTTTGTCATGGTCATTAGTCATTCGTCCTGGGTCATCCGGGCAGGCCGGTCTGCCCGGCGAGGCGCCTAATGACTAATGACGAATGGCCAATGACGAGTGACGAAGGGTAGGACTATATGACCCCACGCAACCTGACGATCCTGGGCCGTCCGGTCTCGCCCCTCCAGGCGGGGACGTTGCTGGCTTTGGGGGCGGCCCTACTCTGGTCCTACTGGCCGAATATCGCCGACATGGTCAAGGCATGGCGCACCGAGCCGGAGTATTCGCACGGCTTTTTGGTGCCGCTGTTCGCCTTGGTCCTGCTCTGGTTCCGCCGGTCCTACCTGGAAAATGCCACGCTGCGGCCGAGTTGGTGGGGCCTGGCGCTGATCGCCCTGGCCGTGGGTCTCCGCCTGACGGGGGTCGCGGTGGCCCTGGAATGGTTTGAGCAACTGTCGCTGCTCCCCTTCCTGGCCGGCCTGATCGTGCTCCTGGGGGGCTGGGGGGCGCTGCGCTGGTCCTGGCCGTCGGTCCTCTTCCTGGGCTTCATGATCCCCTTGCCGTGGCGGCTGAAGGTGATGCTGGCCAACCCGCTGCAACGGTTCGCCACCGTTGTTACCACTTACGTGATGCAGACCATCGGGCTGCCAGCCCTGTCCGAGGGGAACACTATCATCATTGGCGATATCCGCATCGAGGTCATCGCCGCCTGTAGCGGTCTGAGCATGCTGGTTGTCTTTTTCGCTCTGTCCACGGCTGTGGCCATCGTGATCCGCCGGCCGCTCGGCGACCGCCTCGTCATCTTCTTCAGTGCCATCCCCATCGCTGTTATCTCCAACGTGATCCGAATCACTGTGACCGGACTGTTGCATGTATGGGTGGGGAAGGAGATCGCCGACCTGGTGTTTCACGATCTGGCGGGGTGGCTGATGATGCCGATGGCCCTGGGGTTCATGTGGCTGGAGCTGAAGCTGATCTCGTGGTTGTTGCTCGAGCCTTCAGTTCCGTCGCCGACCGCCTGGGCGGCCGCGGACATTCCCGGCAGTCCCCGCAGGCGCGACGCCGAGGCGCCCGCCGCCGCTCGGTGAGGCGGCCGGCCCGGTTCCCGCCGTTGTCGAGGTGAGAGGATGCGCGAGCCCTGGCTCGGTCCATTGATAACCTCTATCACACCCGACCTTCGCGGTGGGTCTTTAGTCGAGAGAAGCACGGCATGATTCCTCCGAACCCACAGAACCTGAACCCATCCGACTATCCGGCCAAGCCGGGCGGCGCCCCTGCCAACGGCTACGGCAGCGGAGTCCACTTGCCCGTCCCGTTTAACGGCGACCGCGCGGCACTGCCGCCGGCGCTGCCACCGGCGCTGTCGTCCGCCATGACGCCCCAGTCGCTGTTCAAGGCGTTTCGCCGCCGCTGGGGACGGGCGCTGTTTTTGGGCGTGCTGTTCGCCACGGCCGCGGCCGTCGGCGCCCTTATGGTCCTGCCCCGGTCGAAATACACCGCCCGGATGATCCTCCAGGTCCATCCCTACCAGCAGTACCTCCTCTTCCAACAGGTCAACCCGCAGGACTACGGCGTCTTCCAGCGAACCCAGATGGCGATGGTCAAGAGCCGCCTGGTCCTCAACGCCGCCCTGAAGCAGCCCCAGGTCGCCGACTTGCCGATCATTCGCAACCAGGCCGAGCCGATCGAGTGGCTGGAGAAGGAAGTGCGGGCCGACTACAGCACCGGCCCCGAATTCCTTACCATCTCCATGAGCGGCGATAATCCCGAGGAACTCAAGATCCTGGTCGATGCCATCACCGAGGCCTACCTGAACGAGGTGGTCTACAAGGATCACCGTAAGCGGCTGGAGCGGATCGAGCAGCTCCGGGACCTCGCCCAGCGGTACGAGCAACGGCTGCGCACCAAGCGGACTCAGCTCCGGGAGTTGGCCAAGGCGGTCGGCGCCAAAAACGCCACCAACCTGGCGATCCAGCAGCGCCTGGCCCTGGAGCAGCAGGGGCTGGCCCAGAAGGAACTGACCCAACTCCGCGGCGAGATCCGTCGCCTTCAGACCGATCTCGTGGTCAGAGAGGCCCAGGAGAAGCAGTTAGCCGAGGCCATCGTTCCGGAAAACCTGATCGAGGAAGCCCTGGAGAAGGACAAGGGCGTTCAGACGTATCGGGCCGAGATCGCCAAGCTCGAGCTGCAGATCAAGGACATCAAGAGCGCCACCAAACCCCAATCCTTCGACCGGTTCGCCCAGCCGTTGCAAGATGCGCTGAGCAAGGTCAAGCAGGCGCTGGAGGAGCGCAAGAAAGAGATCCGCCCGACGGTGGTCAAGGAGCTGCGCGAGCGGCTGCTGGCCGAGACCCAAAACACCATTGCCAACCTGAAGGCCCGGCTGGCCTTCTCGGCGGAGCTGGAGAAGGCGCTCCTCGACGATGTGGCCCGCTACAGCAAGATGGCCCTGGACATCAACCAGAACGCTCTCGATATGGAGTCGCTCAACGAGGAGATCGCCACGGCCGACGCCATTGCCAAGAAGGCCACCAGCGAGGCCGAGGCTATGGAGGTCGAGCGGAATGCTCCGCCCCGGGTGCAAAAGATGGGCGACGCCGCGGAAGTCCGCCGCGACGACCAGGGGAAGAAGCAGCTGATGGCCGCCGGCCTGGCTGCGCTGGTCGCCCTGGGGGGCGTCTTCTTCGCCGTGTCGTGGTGGGAATGGCGCGCCAAGCGCATCGACGGTGTCGATGAGGTGATCCACGGGCTAGGGATGACTGTCTTCGGCGCCTTGCCCGCCTGGCGGCACGAGCGCGGCCGGCGGCTGATCGGTACCAAGACCTACCGCGACCTCCACTGGCAGAGCCTGTTCACCGAGTCGGTCGATGCTACCCGGACCATGCTGGTCCATGCCGCCCGGCAAGAAGGGCTGCGGGTGGTGATGGTGACCAGTGCCGTCAGCGGCGAGGGGAAGACGTCGCTGGCAACTCACCTGGCCACCAGCTTGGCCCGGGCCAACCGCCGCACCCTGCTGGTTGACTGCGACCTGCGCAATCCGGCCGCTCACAAGCTGTTCGACCTCCCCTTGACCCCTGGCTTCAGCGAGTTGTTGCGGGGCGAGGTCGGCATCACGGAGGTGATCAAGGCGACCACGGTCAACGGCCTGTGGATGATCACCGCCGGCCGCTGCGATGAGCGCGCCTTGCAGATGCTGGCCCAGGACGACCTGCGCCGGCTCTTCGCCCGGCTCAAGGAGCAGTACGAGTTCATCGTGGTCGATTCCTCCCCCGTGCTGCCGGTGGCCGACGCCTTGCAGATCGGCCAGCACGTGGACGCGGTCCTCCTCTCCCTCCTGCGGGATGTCAGCCGAATTCCGATGGTCTACACCGCCTACCAACGGCTGGCCGGGCTCGGCATCCGGATGCTGGGGGCGGTGGTCAACGGCGCCCGCGAGGAGGCCCACGGCTACGGCTACGGTTACGGCTACGTTTACGGTTATGGTTACGGCTACAGCTACCAGCGCTCTACTGAGACCGGCGGCGAAACGCCGGCGGCCTCGTGAGCCCGCTGACCCGTTAGAGCTTCAGACCCAATGGCGAGCGGCCGGCGTGAGCCGGCCGGTTCGGGCGAGCGGCCGGCGTCAGCCGGCCGGTTCACACCGGCCGCTCGCCAAATGGGTAGTGCCTCTTACCTGGTTCAAGACATGCGACGAACCTTACCACTCGTGACAGCTTTCGTGGTGGTCATCGGCTCGGGGATTGCCCACGGCCTGTGGACCGACCGCTGGAGTACTTCCGAGGAACTCCGCCACGCGGCGGAGCGGGTCGGCCAGATCCCCCTGGATGTCGGCGACTGGCGCGGCGAGGAAAAGGAGCTGAGCGAGCTCCAGCGCACCCTCGGAGACATCAAAGGCTACCGCAGCCGCAACTACGTGCACCGGGTGATACGGACCAACGAGTTGCAGTTCCTGATTGTCTGCGGCGACCCACGGTACATCAGCGTGCACACACCCGAGGTGTGCTACGAGGGGGCAGGCTACAGCCAGGTCGGCCCCCCGCAGAAGCACACGGTCACGCCCGAAGGGGGAGAGCCGGCCATGTTCCAGGTCGGCCTGTTCCGTCACGCCGAGGCGGGTGTGCCGGTCCATCTGCGTATCTTCTGGGCGTTCGCGACGGCCGACGGCCGGTGGGTAGCGCCCGATGAGCCGCGGCTGGCTTTCTCCCGCTTCCGCCACCGCTACCTTTACAAGATTTATGTCATCCGCCAGCTGGCCCGGCCCGACGAGCCGCTGGACAAGGACCCTTGCAACGACTTCCTCAAGCAGATGCTGCCCGAGCTGCAAAAGGCCCTGTTTCCCCCCTCGCCCGCGGGATCGTAGCTGACCCACGCCGTGTGCCGTCCGCTACCTGGCAGACGGCGCGCGGAGCGTGTCTGCTACCTTGTGGATGGAGTGCTAACGAAATCGCCTCATGGGACCGCGGTGCCCGACCCGCCAGCCCATGTGGTAACGTATGCTAGCCGAGATAAACGCCGGCGAAGGCCGCCGCCGTCGCCGGGACCCGGCTCCGCGCCGACTGCCGGACCATGCCCCGGAGGCGCCCCGCGGTTGGTACATCCGGTGGAAGGCCAAGGTCGAGTGGGTGATCGCCCTCTTCTTGCTGGTGCTGACATCCCCCCTGATCGGGGTGGCAGCGGTGTTGGTGAAGCTGACCTCGCGCGGCCCCGCCTTTTACTGCCAGACCCGGCTGGGCAAACACGGCCGGCCGTACACCATCTACAAGATCCGGACGATGTTCCAGGATGCCGAGAGCGGCACCGGCCCATGCTGGGCGACACGGAACGACCCGCGGGTGACGCCGATCGGCCGTTTCCTGCGCCGTACCCACCTCGACGAACTGCCCCAGCTCTGGAACGTCCTCAAAGGAGACATGAGCCTGGTTGGCCCGCGCCCCGAGCGGCCCGAGTTCGTGAACCAGCTCGCCCCCCTCATCCCCCGCTACCGCGACCGGCTGCTGGTCCGGCCGGGAGTGACTGGCCTGGCCCAGGTGCAGCTGCCGGCCGACACCGACCTGGCCAGCGTCCGCCGTAAGCTAGCCCATGACCTGTGCTACTTGCAGCAGGTCAGCCTTGGGCTCGATCTGCGCATTGTGCTGTTGACGGCCTGCGACCTGTTTGGCATCCCCTACCGGATGTCCCGCTGGTTGTTCCGGGTGCCGGGGGGCGAGGCGGTGGAGCGGGCCTACGAGCGCCAGGTTGCCGCGGACGAGAAGCGGTCGCAAGCCCAGTCGGCTTGACGGAGGCGGACGGGACCGCAGGGGCGGCTCAGCGGATCAACCGGCGCAGGAACGCCACTCCCGCCGCCACATCGGCCCGACGGTCCTCGCCGCTCTCGCGCTCGATCGTCAGCCAGCCGCGGTACTCGATCTCTTCAAGCAGCCCCAGATAGCTCAGCCAGTCGATGTCGCCGTGGCCCAGCGGCACTTCCTGGGCCGCCCGGCTCGCGCTGGCGCGGCGGGCGTCCTTGGCATGGGTGTGGACGATCTTGTCGTGCAAGGCGCGGGCGCTTTCGTGAACGTCGAAGCCGTGCATCAGCAGATTGGCGGGGTCGAAGTTGACCCCCAGGCTGCCCGTGTCGAAGCGGTCGAGGAAGCGGCGAAGCACTTCTCCCGACTCCAGCCCGGTCTCCAGGGCCAGCGTGGCGCCGACCCGGTCGCCGTACTGTCCCAGGGCAAGGAGCGCCTCGGCCAGCCGATCGGCGCGCGGGTCGGCGGCGTCTTCCGGGACCTGGCCGGCCTGGACGATGACGACGCGGGCCCCGAGGTCGAAGCTGAGCGCCATCACCTTGCGGATGTGCTCGATGCGCGGCTGCTGGTCCTCGGCAACGTCCAGGCCGCGCCGCAGCGGGCAGCCCAGAGCGGTCAGCTCCAGGTTGTGGGCGCGGAGCAGATGGCGGAACTCGCGCCGGCCGGTCTGCGAGAGGTTGTTCGGCGCCAGGTCGCCCACCGCGTCCACCTGCACCCCGGCCGCTCCCAGGCGCTCGGCCTCCTCCAGGCCGCGCCGCAAGGGAAGCCCCAGCGATTCCAGGCGAATACCGATCTTCAAGCGGTTCATACGGGTGACCATCTACACAAAGCCGGGTTGGTCACTCATCGGTGTAACTGCGAAGGGACAAGATCATTGTACGCCTTCGGGGACGATCGTTCACCAGCGGCCCGGCCCGGTCGAAAGGATGGAATGCTTCGGGCAGCAGCCGACCGCAGCAGGAAATTATGTTTTTGACCGCTAGGCACTTGCAATACTACACCGGCCGCGGTAGAACACTTCACTGATGGACGTCCCCGGCAAAGGGGCGGGCGGGGACAAGGCACTTCTCAACCGTGACGGAGAGTTTGTCAGCTGCGCTTGTTCTTCCGTCCCAGGCGGTACTTCGAGAAAGGAAAGGCACGATGTTCGCGGACTTCCTTGACTTTCGGTGGTTGCCTCCGTTCATGACCGAGTGGTGGTTCATGGGCATAATGGCGGTGGCGCTGATCGCCCTGATCGGTGTCCTGTTAGTGATCCGCAACCGTCGCGCCGATGAGGACTGAGCAGCGGCACGTGGTTGTATTACTGCATCCGGAGCGTCTCGGTCAGAGCCCGGAGCGTCTCGGTCAGAGCCCGGAGCGTCAGCGACGGGTGGCGGTGTTCCCCGTCGCTGACAACCCGTCGCTGACGCTCCGGGCTCTGACAACCCGTCGCTGACGCCTCGGCCCCAGGCGGCAATCCGGCATGACATCTCCTTTCCTGGAACTGGACGGCTCCTTCGGCGAGGGTGGCGGCCAGATCCTGCGCACCAGCCTGGCCCTGTCGCTGCTGACCGGTCGGCCGTTCCGTCTGGTCAACATCCGGGCCGGCCGACCCAAACCGGGCTTGCAGCCACAACATCTGATGAGCGTCCGGGCGGCGGCAACCATCGGCCAGGCGCGGGTGCAGGGCGACACGCGCGGCAGCACTGAGCTGACCTTTGAGCCGGGCAAAGTCGTGCCGGGCAGCTACCGTTTCGACATCGGCACGGCGGGGGCCACCGGCCTGGTGCTGCACACACTCTACCTGCCCCTGGCCCTGGGCGCCGCGGCACCGAGTCAGCTGACCCTGATCGGCGGCACCCACGTCCGCACCAGCCCCTGCTTCCACTTCTTGCAGACGACCTGGCGTGCTTACCTGGAGCTGCTCGGCCTGCACGTCAGCCTGCGCCTGGTGCGGCCCGGCTTCTACCCGCGTGGCGGCGGCCTGGTGGAAGTCCATCTCCAGCCGGCCGCGCGGCTGCGGGGGCTGCGGTTGCGCGAGCGCGGCCCCGTCAAGGCGTCGGGGTTCAGTGCCGTCGCCGGCTTGCCGGAAGACATCGCCCGGCGGCAGGCCCGGCGCGCGATCCAGCGCCTCCGGCAGGCCGGTCTCAAGGCGGACATTCGCGAGGAGGTGTGGGAGGATGGCCCCGGCACGGTGCTGGCCGTGGTGCTGGAGACAACGCCGGTGCCGGCCCTGTTTTTCGCCCTGGGCGAACGCGGCAAGCGGGCCGAGCGGGTAGCTGACGAGGCCGTCGATCAGGCGCTGGCTTACCTGAAAGCGGCGCCGGCCGCCGTCGATCCCCATAGTGCCGACCAGCTCGTGCTTCCCCTGGCCCTGGCCGAGGGGCCATCCGAGTACACCACGGCCGAGGTGACGTCTCATCTGCTGACCAACGTGGCCGTCATCCGCCGCTTCCTCGACCGGGAGATCACCTGCGAAGGCGAGGAGGGCAAGCCGGGGGTCGTCCGCATCGCCTGAGTGAAGGGCGGCTCGTCTGGCCGCGGGCCTCGGCGTGAGCACTGTCCATGACGAGTGAGACAACGGCGGTTCCGGGCGAGGGGGCGCGGGCTGGGCCGATCCTGGTCACAGGGGCAGGCGGCTTCCTGGGGGCCAATCTGGTCTGGGCGCTCCGCGAACAGGGGCTGGCGGTGCGGGCGCTGGTCCGTCGGCCGCCGGTCGGCCCGCAGTGGCAAGGGATCGCAGGCGTCGAGTTCATGTACGGCGATGTCTGTGACCCGGCCGCTGTGGCCCGTGCCATGAAGGGGATCGGCTACGTTATCCATGCCGCGGGCCTGATCGAGTCGGTGCCCCGCCCGGCGGCCCGGGCATTCCGGGTGAACGTGGAGGGGACGCGCCTCGTCTGTGCTGCGGCCCTGGCGGCGGGAGTGCGACGGCTGGTGTACACATCGAGTGCCTCCACCGTGGCCCGGGGCACGGCCGAGATGCCCGCCACCGAGGAGACTCCGTACAACCTGGGCGGCATCCGCGCCCCCTATTACGCCAGCAAGCGACAGGCGGAGCGGGTGGTGCGCGAGTATGCCGCCCGCGGACTGGACGCGATCATCCTCTGCCCGAGTTACCTCCTCGGCCCGCGCGACGCCCGGCCGACAACGAACCGGCTGCTCTTGTACCTGGCCCGCAGCCGCTGGCCGGTCGTTCCTCCCGGCGGGATGAACATCCTCGACGTGCGCGAAGCAGCCCGGGCCCATGTCCGTGCTCTCTGGCGGGGTCGGCCGGGCGAGCGCTATCTGCTGGCCGGACCTTACCAGGCCTACGCTGAGTTGGGGGCGGTCGTGCAGGCGGTGCTGGGGACGAACCGGCCGGTCCGTGTGTTGCCGGGCTGGACCTATTGGCCCGGCTCGATGGCGCTGGCGGTTGCCACGGGCATCCTGCCGCGCTTGCCGCCCGGGCTGTCGCTGCCCAACTTCCAGTACGGCTTCGTCCCCTTCTACGTCTCCGGGGCGCGGGGCGACCAGACATTTGATCTCCGGCACCCGCCCGTTCATGCGACGGTGTTCGACACGCTGCGTTGGTTCCGGCAGACCGGCCTGGCTCCCTGGCTGCCCGCCTCTTTGCGGTCACTGGCCGTGCTAAAGGAAAACTCCTGAAGGGGAAGGTCGGTGCGATGTCTGCTGCGGACAGCATGCGGAGTGCGCCGGCCACTTTCTATTGCTATGGTCACGGTCGGGCGCCCCGCTTCCAGGCGACCACCTCGCGCACGATGTCTTCCAGTCGGTAGCGCGGCTGATAGCCGATGGTGGCCCGGATGCGCGTCAGGTCGGGTACCCGGTGGCGGATGTCCTCGAAGCCGGCCGCGTAGGCCTGGCTGAAGGGGACATGTTCGATGGCCAAACGAGGATCCACCACGCGGACAACCGTCTCGGCCAGGGCGCGGATGGTCACCGGTTCGTCGCTGCCGAGGTTGAACACCCGGCCGAAGGCGTCGGGGCAGGCCATCAGGTCAAGGATGGCGCGGACAGCGTCGGCGACGTGGGCAAAGCAGCGCACCTGCTGGCCGTCGTCATAGACGATCAGCGGGCCGCCGCTCAGGGCCTGATCGACGAAGCGCGGCAGCACCATGCCGAAGCGGCCGACCTGGCGCGGGCCGACGACGTTGAAGAAACGGCCGACGATCACCGGCAAGCCGACGCGCTGATGGTAGGCCAGGGCCAGGTACTCGTCCAGCGCCTTGCTACAGGCGTAGATCCAGCGCCCCTTGCTGGTCGGGCCGAGCACCAGGTCATGGTCCTCGGCCAACGGCATGTTCGGGTTCTTGCCGTAGACTTCGCTGGTGCTGGCCAAAAAGAGCGGCCGGGGGTGCTCCGCCAGGTGGCGCAGCAGGGCCTCGGTCGGCCCGACATTGGTGGCCACGGTCCGGGCTGGCTCTTCCAGGACCAGGCGCACGCCGACCACGGCCGCCAGGTGATAAACCTCGTCGGCCTCGCGGAGCAGCTCGGCCAGGCGGGCTTCATTGGCCACGCTGTCGATGACGATGCGCAGGTGAGGATGGTCCCGGACGCGCTCCAGATTGCTAACCGAGCCGGTGGACAGATCGTCGATCACGACCACCCGGCGTCCGGCCGCCAGCAGCGCCTCGACGAGATGACTGCCGATAAAGCCTGCGCCGCCGGTGACCAGGGAGGTTGTCATGAGGGTCGAACCACAGAGGCACCGAGAACACCGCGAAGCGAATCATCGAGAGAAGAGCATAGCGAATAGAAAGAAGCGAGACCACTGGCGAGCGGCCGGTGTCAACCGGCCGGTAGGCGAGTGGCCGGTAGGCGAGCGGCCGGTGTCAACCGGCCGGTAGGCGAGCGGACACCATTTCTCAGTCTTGCAAGCGGAACAGCTTCCGCAGCGCGTCGAGCAGCGTGTGACCGCCGGCCGGCTCGTGCGGCTCCTCGGTCAAGGCGGTGATCGGGCCGTGCAAGATCTGGTTTTGCAGCAGACGGAAAGCCCCCTCGATGTAGGCCTGGTCGGCTTCGGTCAGTTTGCCGTTGAGCCGGCTGAACAGCTGCCGCATGATCGCCTGTCGCTTGGCCTCCACTTCCTGGGTCAGCTTGGCGATCACCGGCCCCACGCGCCGGCGGCTCCACTCGGTCAGGAAATTCTTCACCTCCTGATCGACAATCGCCTCGGCGGGGCCGACATGCTTGAGCCGGTCTTGCAGGGTCGCCTCGCGAATGCGTTTCAGGTCGTCGATGTTGAACAGACAGGTCCGGTCGCCGTCGTGGATGGCGGGGTCGAAGTCGCGCGGCACGGCGATGTCGAGGATGACCGCAGTGCCGCTCGTCCGCCGGGCTAGTACCTTCTCCCAGCGGCGGCGGGTGATGATCGGTTCAGGGGCGCCGGTGGTGCTCAGGATGATGTCGGCCTCGGCCAGGGCGTCGTCGAGTTTGTCCCAGGAGACCGCCTCGCCGCCGCAGCCGGTCGCCACCTGCCGAGCCTTCTCGGGGCTGCGGTTGGTGACCACGATCCGCCGCGGGCGCAGGCCGCGCAGATGGCGCAGGGTCAGCTCACCCATCTTGCCGGCACCGATGACCAGGATCGTCTTGTCGCTGAAGTGGTCGAACACCTGGCGGACATAATCGACGGCGGCGCTGGAGACGGAGATGTGGCCGCGGGCAATGCCGGTCTCGCTGCGGACGCGCTTGGCCACCAGACGGGCGCGTTGGAACAGGGCGTGCAGCAGTGGGCCGGCAGTGCCGCGCTGCTGGGCCAACTCATAGGCCCGCTTGACCTGGCCGGCGATCTGCGCCTCGCCGACGATCAGGCTGTCGAGGCTGGCGGCGACGCGGAACAGGTGGCGCACGGCGGCGGCCTGGCGCTGTTCGTAGAGGTGCGGGCGGAGGTCGCCTGCCGGGATCTGATGGAACTCACCCAGGAACTCGGCAACCAGGTCGAGGTCAGGCATGACGGCTGCGTCCACCCGGGCCAGGTACAGCTCGACGCGGTTGCAGGTGCTGAGGATGACCGCCTCGCAGCCATAGCGGGCGCTCAGCTCATCCAGCGCGCGGGGCAGGCGGTCGGCATCAAAGGCCAGCTTCTCGCGCACGCCGACAGGCGTGGTACGGAAGCTGCAACCAACGGCCAGGAGGTGCTCGACGCCCGACGCCATGATGGTGTTTGACAAGTCCGGCGGGCGGAGGGCGGCCGCCGCGCCTGGGTGGGTGCTCAGGTCTTGGCCTATTATACACGCCGCCGCGCGACCGTGCCGTGGGGCGCCGGTCCTACCCGGTCAGCGTGTGCGGCACGATCAGGGTAATCAGTAACAGAGCAAAGGCCACGATCGTCAGCAGGGCAACGCGCCGGCCGCGCAGGTGGGCGCCATAGCGCAGGTAAAGCAGGATGACGAACACCAGCCACAAGGCAGCGGCGGCGAGGATGCGCGGGTCGGTCCAGGTCCGGACCGGGTTGGCCGCCTGCACCATCAGTACGATGCCGACCAGGAGCCCAGCCGTTAGCAACGGGAAAGCCAGCACGATGGCCCGGCGGTTCATCGCTTCGAGGCGCTCCAGACTCAGCAGCCGCATCCCGTGGCCGGGAAGCGTCTTGACCTTGAGCCGGTGCGCCTGGAACAGGTACATGACGCTGGCCAAAAAGCCGACGCAAACGCCGACCGCGGCCAGAAGCAGCAGTCCGGCGTGGATCAGTCCCCAAATGCGCTCCCCTTCAAACGAGCGCAGATCGACCAGCCAGGAAGTTTCGCCCTCGCCCGGGGTGCGCGAGAAGGTCGAGGCCAGGCCGACGAGTCCCAGCACCAGCGGCAGCACGAACACACCCCAGGCGACCTTGCCATGATGGATCGAACCATAGAAGTAGAAGACGGCCAGGATCCAGGCCAAAAACAGCGTTGAGCCGAACTGCGACGCCACCGGCGGTTGCTTGACAAGTAGAAAGAGGGTGTGGGCCAGCAGCCCGGCCGCGCCGAAGCCAAGACCGATCAGGCGCTGGATCGCCCTCGGCCGGATCAGTTGGAGCAACTCGAGCGCGAAGGCCCCGCCGTAACTGGCGGCGAAGCAGAGCAGAGATATTCCTTCCAGTGGCATGGTAGCGGCATTATAGCGGATGGTCCGAAGCGGCCGCCAGGCGGCACACCTCGGCAAGCATGGCCGAGCGGACTGCCTCGGTCCCCTCGCGCCGCAGCCGCTCCAGCCAGTGCCATTGACTCAGACGCTCGAACATAGTCCGGCGCTGTTCAGGGGTGGCGACGTGGGCCCGGATGACCGGCCGTAGCTCGGCCAGTAGGGCGACCCATTGACTGAATGCCTCGTCAAACTGCTCCTCCAGCCGGCGGCGCATTTCGCGGGCCAGGGCAGGGGCCGATCCTCCCGTGCTGACGGCCAGCACGAAGTCGCCGCGGCGGACAACGGCGGGTAGGAAGAAATCGCCGGCCTCCGGGTCGCTGGCGGAATTCACCCAGAGCCCGCGGGCGCGGGCATCAGCGACGACCCGGCGGTTGACCTCCGGCGGGGCGGCGGCGATGACCAGCGCCGCGCCGATGAGGTGTTCCGGCCGATAGGGTTCCGTCAGCCATTCCAGGGCGGGCGACATCTCATCCGGCGGGCGCGGCTCCAGGCAGACGAGGCGAACTCGGGCGCCGGCGTTCAGCAGGGCGGCCGCCTTGCGCCGGCCGACAGCGCCCCCGCCAATGACCACGGCAAGACGTCCGGTCAGATTGAGCACGAGGGGAAACATCCACCGCCTTGTCATATGACGCGGCCTAGGGTTGGGATTGCTGCGGCCTATCCTTGCTCTCCAGGAGGGCACGCAGGCGGGCGATTTCCGCTTCCAGTTGCTCGGCACGCTGCCGTTCCTGCTCGGCACGCTCGTGGCCGGTGCCGCTTGGGGTCAGTGCCGTATTGTAATTCGAAATGCGCGCAGGGGGAATCGGAGGAGCGCAAGACCTTGAAACAAATCCAGAATCATCACCCTGGCAAACGGCGGTGCCCGCGCAGGGGGAATCGGAGGAGCGCAAGACCTTGAAACTGTTGTCGGCTTCTCTATAATCGTTGATGGTTTCTTCTTTCCCTTCTCTCAAAGTTGGTTGTGCCCGTGTCAAAACCTCTGGTGTGCAACGAAGCCGGAGGGGTTTTGTAGGTTTGTCCGATTCGCGGCACCCAAGGAAGAACAGCTACCCGATTCACGATTGACCAGACTGGCGGGCGGAGAAGCGGCCCGAAGGGCGCTCTTGACCGCCGTGGCTGCTGATGGCCCGGGGATGGAGCGACTCTCCGAGCATCGCTCCCGGCGTGTCCGCCTGCCCCGGTACTTTAAAAGCAATCGCTCCGGCGCTTCGCAGGACAAGGTCTTTGGCTTTGCGGCGGCCCCACCTCTCGGGGTGAAGGGCCAGCCGTCTTCGTTCTTCCGAAGGAGGGAAGCAACCATGAACCGAATGCCAAGGTGCCTGCTGCTCGGTCTGGCCGTTGGCTTGCTGGTGGGCCTGACGATCCCTAGCTTCACCGACGAGCAACAGCAAGGCCAGGCGAGCGAGACGGTCAAGGGGCGGATTCAGCGGGTCGCCGCCGACCAGAACGCCTTTCTCCTGAGGGATCAGGACGGCCGGGAATGCATGGTCCACCTCGGCCGGGACGCCAAGGTCCAGGTCGGCAACCGGGAGGCCCGGCTTACCGACCTGAAGGAAGGCGATCAGGTGACCGTCACCGTCATCCGCATGGCCCGCGACATCCGCTCCGAAGAGCGCGGCCGGGCGGCACAGACCATGCACGGCCTCGTGCAGCGGGTGGCAGCCGACCAGAACCAGATCACCGTCCGGGATGAGAGCGGCAAGGAATGGACCTTCCAGGCCGACCGGGACGCCAAGGTCCGGCTCAACGACAGGGACAGCCGGCTCGGCGACCTGCGGACGGGGGATCAGGTGAGCATCACGTTCGAGAAGCGGGGGAATATCCTGCATGCTCAGGACATTCGCAGCGAGCGGGGTGAGCAGGCGGCCCAGAGGACCCACGGCCAGATCGACAACATCGCCCCCGACCAGCAGCAACTCGTCTTGAAAGACCAGACCGGCAAGCAACGACGGTTCCAGATCAGCCGCGACGCCAAGATCCAGATCGGCGGCCGGGAAGGCCGGCTAGCCGACCTCAAGCAGGGAGATGAAGTGACGGTCGCCTACCAGTTGGTCGCCCAAATGGTCCGTTCCGAACGGTGAGACGGACGAATCGGTGAACGCGACGTCGGTGCGAAGCGCGGGGCGATTGCTCAACGACAACGGCGG
>DATLYH010000262.1:0-8956 GCA_035575035.1 Gemmataceae bacterium | reverse complement strand
CGCCCCCGTTTCGGGGGAGAGGGGTGGGGGGTGAGGGGGTTTGACACAGGCCCCGCCAATCCACCGCGGCCAGGGCGGGCGGCTCGTCCGCGAACGGGTCGGCCTGGTGCGGCATGACAGCGAGCAGCGGCACCGTTATCCGCCGACGCAACTCCTCCACGTTGGTGGCGTCGGCCAGCGTGTCGGGCGGCACGGTCTCGTTGACCACCACGCCGGCCACCCGCAAGCCGCGCCGCTGGGCCGCTTCCAGGGTGAGGAGCGTGTGGTTGAGCGTCCCCAACGAGCGACGGGCGACCACCACCAGCGGCAGCCCCAGGACGGCCGCCAGGTCGGCCACCGTCTCCCGCTCGGTCAACGGGCAGAGGAGTCCGCCGACTCCCTCAACCAGGAGCACCGCGCCGGGCCGGTGACAGCGCCGCACCGCCTCAGCCAGTTCGGCAAGATCCAGGGTCACCCCCTGTCGCCGGGCTGCCACCGGAGGGGCGACCGGGTCGGGGAAGGTCCACGAAGTCACCGCTTCGAGATCGCCGGGAATGCCGGCCGCCTCCGCGAGCCGGATGGTGTCCTCGCTCACCCAGCGCCCGCCGACCCAGGAAGCGCCCGTGGCCACCGGCTTGCAGACACGAACCGCGCACCCCTGCCGCCGGAGCAGGCGGGCTATCCCCGCCGTGACCACCGTCTTGCCCACGCCGGTGTCAGTGCCAGTGATGATCAACCCTTCCATCGTCGCGGGAACGGCACTCTGGTTTTCGTAGCCCAAGCAGCCGCGCTGGGGCGCTGACCAGCGGAGCCGCTTGTCGCCACGAAGAGTGTCGCCACCCCATGATAGCGGTTTGCGGTCAGGCAGGGGAGGCGACTTCGCGCAGGCAATCGTGAAGGACGTCCATCAAGCGGTCCAGCAGCGGCAGCGCGATCGCCAGGGGCGGCATCACCACGATCACGTCACCGAGCGGCCGCAGCAGCACGCCCCGGTCGCGGGCCTGTCGGCAGACGCGCCAGCCGACGCGCTGCTCGGGTGGGAAGGGCCGCCGTGTGGCCCGATCCTGGACCAGCTCGATGCCGGCCATCATCCCCCGCTGCCGCACCTCACCGACGCAAGGCAGCGCCTTGATCCGCTCCAGGTGGCCCCGCAGCCGTTCGATTCGCTCCGGCAGCCCGGCCATCACTCCATTTTCCAACAACTCGAGATTGGCAAGCGCCGCCGCCGCACCCAGCGGGTTGCCGGTGTAGGTGTGGCCGTGGTAGAACGTCTTGCCCTCCTCGGGCCGGCCGAGGAAAGCGGCGAAGACCTCCTCGGTCGTCAGCGTCGCTGCCAGCGGCAGGTAGCCGCCGGTCAGCCCCTTGGCCAGGCAGAGGAAGTCGGGGACCACGTCCTCCTGGGTGCAGGCAAACATCGTTCCGGTCCGGCCAAAGCCGACCGCCACCTCATCGGCGATCAGCAGCACATCGTGCTGGCGCGTTACCTCGCGGACCCGTTTCAGGTAACCGGGCGGGGCTGTGATCATCCCGGCCGCCCCCTGCACCAACGGCTCGACCACCACGGCGGCGAGGGTGTCGGCGTTTTCACGCACCAGTCGAGCTAATTCCTCGACACAGTCGATGCGGCAGCGGCTCCGCTCCAGGCCGAGCGGGCAGCGGTAACAGTAGTGGCTCGGAGCGCGCACGGTGGGGAAGAGCAGCGGAGCAAAGAGATGATGGAAGCGAGCCAGGTCGCCGACGCTGACATCGCCCAGGGTGTCGCCGTGATAAGCGCCTTGCAGCGCCAGGAAGCGCGTCTTCCGGGGTTGGGGCTGGGAGCACTGCCGCCAGTACTGGAAGGCCATCTTCAGCGCCACCTCGACCGCCGTCGCCCCGTCGTCGGAGAAGAAGACGCGCGTCAGCCCCGGCGGCGCCAGCTCAACCAGACGGCGGGCCAGCCGAATGGCCGGTACATTGGCCAACCCCAGCAGGGTGCTGTGGGCGATCCGGTCGAGCTGCTCACGGATCGCCTCGTCAAGTTCCGGAACACGGTGGCCGTGGACGTTGCACCACAGCGACGAGACGCCGTCGATGTATTCCCGGCCGTCAAGGTCCACCAGGAAGCAGCCGTGGCCGCGTTCGATGATCAACGGCCTCTCCTGGATATAGTCCTGCATCGGTGTGAAGGGGTGCCAGAGGTGGTCGCGGTCCCACTGCTCCAGCTGTCGGCGTGTCGGTTCCATGCGATCATTTTATCGCCGGCCGCCGGGCCTGCACCCGGCGGCGGGCGGCGAGCAGGCGTTGGCGGCGGGGCCGCGGTTTGCGACAATGCAAGGGCCGGCGCGCGGCCGTCGGGCCGCGGCCCCTTGCTCGGGGGGAGAGGGCCATGTTCCGACTGACCGACCTGCGGGAAATCCTGCGCTACGTCCCGCACTTCCGCGACAAGACCTTCGTCATCGCCGTGGATGGGGCCGTTGTCGAGGACGATAACTTCGGCAATCTGCTGCTGGACATCGCGCTGCTGCGCAGCCTGCGCATCGGGGTGGCCTTGGTCCATGGGGCCGGCCATCAGATTCGCCGCCTCGCCGAGCAGACCGGGCAGCGGCCGTCCAACACCGACGGCACCGGCGTAACCGATGCCCCGACGTTGCAGCTGGCCCTGACCGCGGCCAACCGCGTTACCCACGAAATCCTCGAAGGGCTGGCCGCTGTCGATCTTCGCGGCGCCTACGGCAACGCTGTGGTCGCCCACCCGGCCGGCATTCTCCAGGGGGTCGATCATCAGTGGACCGGCCGGGTCGAGCGCGTCGATACGGCCCTGCTGCGGGCGCTACTGGACAACGACATCATCCCGGTCATCCCGCCGCTGGGCTGCGACGGCGAGGGACGCACCTACCGCCTCAACTCCGACGCGGTGGCCGTCGAGGTGGCCCGGGCGCTGCAAGCGGTCAAGCTGATCTACCTGACGACCTTCGCAGGCATCAGCCGGGGCGGCCAGTTGCTCCGTCATCTCTCGGTCGATGAGGCAGAGGCCTTGTTGAAGGAGCACCGCGACGAGGTGCCGGCGCCGCAGCTCTCCAAACTGGACAACGCCGTGCGGGCAGCACGCGGCAGCACCGGCTATGGCGTACCGCGCGTCCATATCATTGACGGCCGGGTGGCCGAGGGGCTGCTGGCCGAGGTCTTCTCCAATGAAGGGATCGGCACCCTGATCCACGCCAACGAATACCAGGCCATCCGCCGGGCGCAGAAGAAAGACGCCCGAGCCATCTTTAACCTCCTTCAGCCGAGCATGGCGGCCGATGAATTGCTGCGGCGGACGCGGGCCGACATCGAGCGGCAGATCGGCGACTACTTTGTGCTGGAGATCGACCGCAACCCGGTGGCCTGCGCCGCCTTGCACTTCTACCCCGAGGAGGGGAAGGCGGAGCTGGCCAGCGTCTGCGTCGATCCGAACTATGAGAACCAGGGGCTGGGCGCCCGCCTGATGCAGTATGCCGAGGCCCAGGCCCGCGCCGCCGGCGCCAGGGAATTGTTCTGCCTCTCGACCCAGGCGTTCAACTATTTCATGCAGAAGGGGGGTTTCAGTCCCGGCACGCCCGACGACCTGCCGCCGGCCCGCCGCGAGCGCTATGAGCGGAGTGGGCGGCGCTCGCAGGTACTGGTGAAGAAGTTGTGATCTCCCTTGGCCGGGCGCGTGGCACCGGCTGTCAGCCGGTGGCACATTGCCGAAGGCGAGGCGGTATTACACCTTCACCTCGAGGATTGCCTTGTTTGCGGGCACGGCCTCGACGCCCTTGAACTCCTTGCCCTGGCCGGTCTCCGGATAACTCACCTTGATGGTGTAGCGGCCCGGCGCGAACACCCCCGGCTGAAAGCGGCGGCCGGCGATCCGCAGGGTGTAAACGATTTCGCCGTTCTTCTCGTCGATCACCTGCACGACCGGGTTCTCCGGCCCGCTCACTTGCAGCATCGGCAGGTGGGCGCGCGGCTTGCGGCCGTAGTTGGCCAGCATGTCCACGGTCACCGGCCAGCCGGGGAACTGCGTGCCGGGCTTGGTCGGGTCGGCGAGGAACGGCCAGCACTCGAAGGTGATCGTGCGGCGGACCTTATCGAAGCGGACCAGGCCTAGTCCCGAAGCCTTGTCGTGCAGCATCTCCAGGACCGTCTTGCGCGGCGCGACAGCGCCGTTCCACACCGCCAGGACGGTGAGCGGATGGCCAAAGTGGTCGATGAAGTCACCGGTGTTCTCCGGGGCGCCGGGGGCGCGGTTCTTGCCCGGCGCGGTCGGCTCCCACCAGCGCGGATAGCCGACGTTGACGGCGGGACCGGCGAATGCCACCGGCCCGTCGCGGTGCTCCTCGATGCCGTAGTGGACGACGGCCGGCAGGTGCTGATCGCCAGCCAGGTGGACAGCGAAGGCCTTGCGGATCTCCCGCAGCGCCTCGTTGCGCGGGGTCTGCGGCCAGCCGTTGGTGTCGTAGTCGGCCCGCAGGCGCTCGCGGTTGGCGCCGTGCGTCGTGGCCATCGCGGTGAAAATGGTCTGGGAGATCACCGCCTTCATGTCGGCGCCGCGCCAGTCGGCCGCCCAGGCGCGGAGGAATTTCATCTGCCGCTCGCCCAGCAGCTGGGCGCCCGGCACGTCGGCCGCCTTGGGGTCAAACTTCGGGTCGGTGACGTGGTCGCCGCGGCCGCCGGTCGGCGGCACCTTCCCCTCGGGACCCGACTTGAACTGGCGGTCGGCGATCACGGCGAAGCTGACCCGCCCATAGGTCAGCGGGCCGTAGTAGACGCTGATGTTCTGCTTGATGGGCGTGGGGTCGTAGGGGTCGGGATGGTGGGCCGTCTGGGTGCGATGGACGACATTCACCCACTCCGGGTGCATGTCGTAGCCGCCCATCTCCTGAGTCCCCTTGCGCGGTGCGCCGGCCTCGCCCCAGATGTTCCCCTGGTAAACGTCGTGGTCGTCCGGCAGCGACAGGCTCGGCCGATCCCGTGTCAGCTCCCGCCAGGTCCAGCCATGCATGTACCACTTGCGCAGGTAGTCGAGGATGGCCGGCTCCAGCGGCTGCCGCACGACACCGTAGCCGCCGGTGCTCTCGTAGAACTGGTCCCCCACGAAGGCAAGCAGGTCGGGGTCGAGCTTCGCCAGGTTCCGCACGTAGGCGGTGTTGGGGAAGGCTGCGTGGATGTTGCAAGAGATGTCCGCGACGGTGAGCACCGGCCGGTCAGCCGGGTCACGGCGCACGGTGCCGGTCCAGTAGTACTCCTCCTGCCGGCCGTCGGCGAAGGTCATCGTGTAGGCCAGGCGGTAGGGCACGTCGGCCTGGTCGTTCCACTTCTCGACGCGGAATGTGGCCGTGCGCGCCTGGGGGTGGATCTTCTCCTCGGCCGCCGTGGGCCACTCGGCAGCGCTGCCGGTCCGGAGCTGCAACCGGACGGTCTGCGATTCGTTCGCGCCGATGGGCGGCATCTGGGCCGTCATTTTCATCACGCCACCGCTAAGGGTGTATTGACAAAAAAGGATGGGGCCGAATGCCTGGTCGTCATGAGCCTCCACCTTGCTGCCGGCGACGCGCCAATCGGCGAACCAGAACCGGCCGGCGCCGGGACCGGTGGGTTCCTTCGGTTTGACCTTGGCCTTGGCGGCGCCGGCCTGCGCCCGGCCGAAATTGGCGACCAGGGCCAGATTGCCGACCAGCTGGTCAGCGGGGATGTCGTCGCGGCGAACCTGGCCCAACAGTTTGCCGTCGGCAGGGTCGTGGGCCGAGAGGGTGATCGTGTAGCTGTCCCCCTTTGGCTCGGCACGGAGGCGCAGCTCGACTGCCTCCCGATCGAGATCAATCGTGCCGGCCTTGGCGGACTGGAATGGGCCGATGAACAGGCCGCCGTCGGCGGTCAGGCCGGCGTCCAGGCCGGTGCCAAAGATCAGGCTGTTGCGGTAGTCGCGCAGCGGCCCCTGGATGCCGATACGGAAGCCGGCCGAGCCCTTGCCCTGACCCAGCGGCCCACCGATGCGGCCGAGGCGGACGCTCAGGCGGAGGTCGCCGCGCTTCGGGCCGAGCTGGCGCGTCAGCAGGTGGACGTTGCGGTCGAGCGCGGCGTTGACACACTCGATGCGGCCGCCCGCCAGGCGCCA
Source organism: Gemmataceae bacterium (assembly GCA_035575035.1). Lineage (GTDB taxonomy): Bacteria > Planctomycetota > Planctomycetia > Gemmatales > Gemmataceae > DATLYH01. Next base: position 2,859 of record DATLYH010000262.1, on the reverse strand, counting down.
ATCTTGCAGCGGGTTGGCCCAGAACTCCGGCCCCAGCCAGACGCGGTCATGGCACTGGTCCCATCGGCTGACGAAGGCCGCTCCCTCGGCCGCGGGCGGTTGCGCGACAGCACCGGCCGAGACAGCCAGGCCGGCCGCCAGCAGCGTCGTGTCCTGGATGAATTCCCGCCGAGTGAGCGGGGCGGTCGTCGAGTCGTTCCGCCGGTTGCTGCGGGGCGGCGTTCGCGGTCGGTTCGGTTTCATGGAGTTCCACTCTCGCATCACCTTCGGATTGAACACGGGGCCTTTTTTCCGGCGCCCCCCAACAGTCCTGACGATTCTCTCGCACCGCCTCGCCGGGTTCAAGTTCGCTCGCGCTTCCGGCTTCAATAGCGCTGGCCGCCGGCGCTGCCGACTTCCATCCCTTGACGGCCCCGGAGCCCCATTGCCGGGCCTCGGGCGAAAGGCGGCCTGCGCGGCACCGTGATCTTGAACCGGCCTTCCTTTCTGGTGTAGAGTGCTGCCGCCTTCAGCACTTGACCTGTTGGAACGCATTGAGCGAGGCCTGCCATGCGCACGGTTTGTTGGTGCCTGGTGGTGGCGATCCTGACGGCGGCCGCCACCTATGCCTTCACCCAGAAGTACCCATCGGCGCCTCCGGTCCCCGTCGAGAAGGTCGTTCCCCCCGCAGCGCCGGCCCCCGCTGAGAATGCGGCCCCTCCTGCGGCGCCTCCGGCCCCCATCGCGCAGGTCGTCCCGCCCGCGGCGCCGGCCCCTGCGCCCGCCGCGCCGGAACCGGCCGACGTCTCGCCCGAAGAGCTGGTCAACATCCGCACCTATCGGCAGGTCAACCGGAGCGTGGTCAACATCACCACCCGCGGTGCTGCCCTGGACGACTTCCTGCTGCTGATCACGCCGCGGGAAGGGAGCGGCTCGGGCAGCGTCCTCGACCAGCAGGGCCACATCCTGACCAACTTCCATGTTGTCGAGGATGCCCGGCAGATTGTCGTCACCCTTTTCGACGGCAGCACACACGAGGCCCGGCTGGTGGGGGCCGATCCCAACAACGACTTGGCCGTGCTCCAGATCGACGCCCCGGCCGACAAGCTGTTCCCGATCACCTGGGGCGACTCGGGCCGGCTGCTGGTCGGCATGCGCGTCTTCGCCATCGGCAATCCGTTCGGATTGGAACGCACTCTGACGACCGGCATCGTCAGCAGTTTGAACCGTTCGCTGCGCTCGGACAACGGTCGGCTGATTCGCGGGGTGATTCAGACCGACGCCGCCATCAACCCGGGCAACTCGGGCGGGCCGTTGTTGAACCGCCGAGGCGAGGTGGTCGGCATCACCACCGCCATCGTCAGCCGGGCCGGCCAGAGTTCGGGCATCGGCCTGGCGATCCCATCGAGCACGGCCCGGCGGGTGGTGGCCGACCTGATCCGCTATGGTCGGGTGATCCGCCCCGACTGCGGCATCTTCAGCGTCTACGAACTGGAACGAGGACTGCTGATCGCCCGGCTGGTCCCGGGCGGCCCGGCCCAGCGAGCGGGGCTGCGCGGCCCGGAGGAGGTGCTGGTGCGCCGCGGCGGTGTCGTCTACCGCCGACTGGACCGCTCCAAGGCCGACCTGATCGTGGCCGTGGACGGCAAGCCGGCCCGGTCATTTGACGACCTGCTCAGTTACGTGGAGAGCAAGAAGCCCGGCGACCTAATCACCCTCACCGTGGTGCGCGAAGGGGAGAGGCTGGACATCCCGGTGACGCTGGAGCTGTCGCGGAACTGATGGCCGCGCTGGTCGCCGGCTACGGCTGAGCCGCAGCGGTTGGTCCGCATCCGGCGGCTGGCGAGCGCTCGTGGCGAGAATTGCACCAGGACGTTTAAATGCGCACCCCACCCAAGGGCTTTGCTCCCCAGGCCCCGAGCGGCCCTTGCGCTGCGCCCTTCGCTCAGATGCGTTTCCAGGAACGACTTGTGCCGCGCAGCCCGGTGCAGGGCCCCTGCGGCATCCGGTTTGCTTTTCCCTCAACACACCGGGAGGGCGGGAGGCCGCCCGGTTCAAACCTCTAAATCGCTGCTTGCCTACTTGTGAGATTGTGGAAGGGGAATAATCCCGCGCCCCAGGCGAAGGGTCCGCGCCGCGCGTGAGGCGCCCGCAAGACTCGCTGCGCCGGCAACCGCTTCGGGGATGTCGTCCGCTTTGCGCGCCTGTTCTTGAGCATCGTCATGAGTTGATTCCTGGCGCGCAAGGAGGGGAATCTTCTTGCACGGCGGGGTGTGCGAGAACGTTCTCGCAGCCGTACTTCGTCCCTTCTTCAAGGAGTGTGTCCATGAGTCCGTTGCGTTCCTTCCTGTGGCGGCGTGCCTTTACCTTGATCGAACTGTTGGTCGTGATCGCCATCATCGCCATCCTGATTGCCCTGCTGCTGCCGGCAGTGCAAAAGGTGCGGGAGGCGGCCGCCCGCAGCCAAAGCTCCAACAACCTCCGTCAGATCGGCCTGGCTACCCACAACATCAATGACAACTTCATGGAGATCCCCTTAGTCAGCGGCCAGTGGAAGGCCATCCCCACCAACTGGACCGGCAACCCGGCCACGTCGCCCCCTAGCAATGTCTCCATCTGGTTCTGCCTCCTCCCTTACATCGAGCAGGACAACATCTTCAAAACCATCACCAATGGCGGCACCAACCGCATCACCGGTTACAACGCCAATCCCACCAGCAGACCAGCCCCCACCATTGCGTCGTTGATCAAGACTTATGTGAGCCCGGCGGATTTTACGGGGAACGGGTCGGGGGGTGAGATCAGCTATGCGGCCAACTGGCAGTTGTTCCAGCAGCCGACCAAGGCGAGTCCGACGGCGCCGCAGGCGTATGCGGCCAT
>DATLYH010000261.1:0-12921 GCA_035575035.1 Gemmataceae bacterium | reverse complement strand
ATTCAACAGAGCAATCCGCAATCCGCAATCCGCAATCCGCAATGGTCCAGGAGGCGGACGGCCTGGAATGGCCGCTGCGGTTGTCAGTCCTGTGGCAACAGGTGGCCGGCGCGCCGTTGCGGCTCACGCAGCAGGGGGATTTCTTCAAGCGCGATTTCGAACGGCTCCGCACCGACCCGCTGCTGAACGGCCCGCCTGGCGGCGGACTGGCGGAGTTGCCCGACATCGGACTGCTGGCCGTCGCCCTGGCCCGGGAACTGGGAATTGTCGAGGAGGACGACGGCGAATTACGGGCCGCCGTTTCCCCGACTGTCCCCGCCGACGGCCCGGCCGAGACGGCGGCCGCCCTCTGGGCCGCGCTGCTGCGGATCGGCTCGTGGGACCCGCAGGGCGGCTGGCGGGGAGACCCGACCCAGGGGAACCCGTACCCATCCGCGTATCTGCTGGCGCTCTTGCTGCTGGCCCGGCTCAACGAGGGGGCGTGGGCGGCGCCGGCCGAGGTGGAAGCGTGGGTCGCCGGGCACCACCCTTACTGGTCAGCATCGGCCGGCAAGTCGATCGGTCTGTCTGCCTTCCTGCTGGGGCTGGCCTACGACCTTTGCCTGGTACAGGCAGGGCGGACGGCCGACGGGGAATGGCGGGTACGGTTGTCGGGCCTGGGCCGCTGGCTGCTCGGCGTAGGTGAACAGCCGGCGTCGGCCGCCGAGTTCCCCCAGACATTGCTGGTCCAGCCCAACCTGGAGATCGTGGCCTACCGGCAGGGGCTGACGCCGGGACTGGTCGGCCGGCTGGGACGATTCGCCGCCTGGACAAGCCTGGGGGCTGCCTGCACGTTGCGGCTTGACCCGCACACCGTCTACCGCGCCCTGGAGTCGGGGCTGACTTTCGAGGAGATGGTGCAGACCCTGGAGCGGCACGGCACCCGGTCCCTGCCGGCCGCCGTGCTCGAGTCGTTGCGGACCTGGGCCGACAAACGCGATCGGATCATCGTTTTGCCGTCGGCGGTGTTGCTGGAGTTCGCCAGCGCCGATGACCTGAACGAGGCCCTGGCCCGCGGCCTGCCCGGGCTGCGCCTGACCGAGCGGCTGGCGGCGGTGGCCAACGAAAGCGCCATCGACTTCCGGCACTTCCGCCTGACCGGCACGCGCGACTATGGCCTGCCGCCGGAGAAGTGCATCGACGTGGGGCCGGACGGGGTGACGCTGGCCGTGGACGCGGCCCGGTCCGACCTGATGTTGGAGTGCGAGCTGCCGCGCTTCGCCGAGCCGCTGGCGGGTCCGTCTCCCAATGGTCAACGTTTGTACCGGCTGACGCCCGCCTCCCTGCGAGCGGCCCGGGCGGCTGGGTTTGACCTGCCGACGCTGGAGGCGTGGTTCCAACAGCGTACCGGCCGGCCGATCCCGCCAGCGACCCGGCTGCTGTTGACGGCCGGCGAGGCCCCCGCGCCGGCGCTGCGCCGTTGCCTGGTGCTGGAAGTCGGCAGCGAAGAGCTGGCCGACGGCCTGATGCAATGGCCGGCCACGCGGGCGCTAATCGAGGCCCGTCTAGGACCGACCACATTGGCGGTCGCCGAGGACCAGGCCGAAAGGCTGCGCCAGCAGCTGGAGGCACTGGGGATGTGCCTTCGGACACCGGCGGCCGGCCTCTGACACTTCGGCCAGGGCTACCGCTGGCATTCGGCCTCGGTTGAGGATAAGATTTTCATGGTGGCAGACGAACGCTGCCGCCCGGACGGACGTACAACGATCAGGCGAATGTTCTTATTCTCATCCCTCGTCCCGACTCGCATTCCGAAAGAGGTGGTCTCCTATGGCCCGGGAAGTCATCGTCGAAACGCGAAAGTTGACCAAGGTTTATCGTGATTTCTGGGGCCGGCAAAAGAAGACCGCCCTCCAGGCCCTTAACCTGCAAATCTATCGGGGCGAGATCTTCGGTCTGCTGGGCCCCAACGGCTCTGGCAAGACCACTACCATCAAGCTGCTTCTGGGATTGCTCTTCCCCACCGAGGGGGAGGCTTTCGTCTTGGGCAAGCCGGCCTCCGATGTCAGCAAGAATGAGCGCATCGGCTACCTGCCCGAGGAGTCGTACCTGTACCGTTTCCTCAATGCTGAGGAGACGCTTGACTTTTACGGCCGGCTGTTCCAATCAACCAGCGATCCGACCATCCGGCGACGCAAGGCCCAGGAACTGATCGAAATGGTCGGCCTGAAGGCGGACCGCAAGCGCACCCTGCGCGAGTACTCCAAGGGGATGCGGCAGCGCATCGGGCTGGCCCAAGCCCTGATCAATGACCCGGAGCTGGTCATCCTCGATGAGCCGACCTCCGGCCTCGACCCACTGGGCACCAAGTGGATGAAGGACCTGATCCTGAGCCTGAAGGGGCTGGGCAAGACGGTGATCATGTGCAGCCACCGCCTCGACGACGTGCAGAAGACCTGCGACCGCATCGCCATTCTCAACGATGGCGTGTTGCAGGAACTGGGGGAGGTGCAGACACTGCTGGAGGACGCCAACCGGGTGCAGTTGCAGGCCAGCGGTCTGCCGTTGAGCGAGGAGCTGCGCCGCGATCTGGAAGAGGTCATTCATCGGCACGGCGGCCGGGTGGAGAGTTTCGGTCATCCGACCACGACGATGGAAGACCTGTTCGTCCGCATAGTCGAGGAGAGCAAGGCGCACCCTGGCCGGCGCTTCCTGCCGGGCCGAGAGCGAGAGCGAGTCCCGGCCGCCGGGCCGCTGGCAACCGCCGTCCAGCGCGAGGGTCCCGACGGCGGGCCCGCCGCCGAGGGCGCCCCATCCACCGGAATCAAGGAACGACGCTAACCAGTCCGTAGTCCGTAGTCAGTAGTCCGTAGCAAAAACGGGCGGACGATCAATTGCTGATTGCGGACCACTGCTCGCTACGGACTACGGACTACGGACTACGGACTACGGACTAATCATGTTTGCCGCTCTGACGCTGGAACGCGATCCATTGAAGTTCGAAGACCTCCCCGCGATGTTCCTCTTCTGGGTCCAGGACGCGGGGGGCTTTGCGGCGGCGGGGCTGGCCGTCTACATGCTCTACGCGCTGGCCGTGCGCCGCCGGCTGACAGCGTGGACTGACTCCGGCCTGTACCGGTCGATTTTCCTCTTCGCCCTGCTCGGTGCGGCCGCCTCTTACGCCCTGCTGGGCGTGCTGCAAGTGCCCGACCTGCTGCGCTCGCTTAGCAGCTCTGCGGGGGCTCCCCCTTCGCCCTGGCGGGTCGCGCTCCAGCAGGCGCTGCCGACGGTGGGCGGCGCCTTCGCCCTTCTGGGCGTCGGCTTGCCGTTCCTTGACGGGGTACGCCGCCTGCGCTGGCGTCGTATCTGGGCGCTGGCCCGGCTCAGTTTCAAGGAGGCCATTCGCCGCCGCGTCCTCTGGGCCTTCGCTGCCCTGCTGGTGGTCTTCCTCTTCGCCGGCTGGTTCATCGACACCAAGCCGGAGCATCAGGTGCGGACCTACGTCAGCCTGGTCTCGCTGACGATGGCGATTCTGCTTTTGACCGTGGCTGCCTTCCTGGCTTCGTTCAGCATCCCGACCGATATCCGCTCGCAAACCATCCACACCGTCCTGACCAAGCCGGTTGAGCCGTTCGAGGTCGTGGTCGGCCGGTTCCTTGGCTACACGATGTTGATGACGCTGATCCTGGTGGTGGCCTCGGGACTGAGCCTGTTGTATGTGCTGCGGGGCATCGACCCGGACGCCGCCGAGGAGAGTCTCAAGGCGCGGGTGCCGCTCTACGGCGAGCTGTTTTTCGCGCGGGAAGAAGGCGGACGGCTGATCCGGGACCAAGGCGAGAGCGTCGGCCGGGAATGGGAGTACCGCAGCTACATCCCGGGGCCGAGCCCGCCCAGCCCGACCAAGTACGCTGTCTGGGATTTCTTCTCGCTGCCGAGCCGGCTGGCCGATCGTGACACGGTGCGCTGCGAGTACACCTTTGACATCTTCCGCACCACTAAGGGGCGCGACGACACCCCGGTGGCCTGCACCTTCCTCTTCGAGACCTGGCGCTTCCGCGGCCGGCAGGCGGAGTACAACAACGAGCGCAACCGCCTGCGGCAGGAGGGCAAGTTGTCGATCCGGGACATCGACGCTCAGCTGGCGGAGAAGTACGGCTACTACGAGGCCGCCTCCGTGCCGATCGCTGATTACCACACCCTGCATGTCGATATTCCGGCCAGCCTGATCCGCAACGCCCTGGAGCCCGACCCGGCCGCACGCCAGGAGTTGGAGTCGGCCGGCCAGCCGATCGTGCCGCTACGGGTCCGGGTCCGCTGCGAGGACCGGACGCAGTACGTCGGCATGGCCAAGTATGACCTCTACCTGCGGGCCGACGACCATACCACTGGGGCGGACAAGTTGTGGTTCAGCTGGAACTTCTTCAAGGGGGCAGTCGGGCTGTGGTGCTGGCTCTGCCTAGTGATCGGCCTGGCGGTGGCCCTGAGCACCTACCTGAGCGGCGTCATCAGTTTCCTGTGCGCGGGCTTCCTCTTCCTAGCCGGCTTCTTCCAGGACTTCATCCAGAAGCTGGCCATGGGGATGACCGTCGGCGGCGGCCCGATGGAGTCGATGCTGCGGCTGCTCCGGGGGACCAACCTGGTGGTGCCGCTGGAGGACACGGCAGCGACCCGCGTGGCCCTTGGCTCGGATAATGTCTCCCGCCTGGTGCTCCGCTGCTTCCTTTATGTGCTGCCGGACGTCGATCGCTTCGCTTTGAGCGATTATGTGGCCGAGGGCTTCAGCATCTCGGTCGTCCAGCTTTTCTTTAATCTGCTGTTACTGATCGGCTACCTTTTGCCGTGGGCCGTGTTGGCCTACTACCTGATGCGGTCGCGCGAGATCGCCGGGCCAACGTAACCGGGGCCGGTGATCGGGGAGTGTACTCATGGCTAATCCCTTGCAGCAGAAGTCGGTCCAGCGCAAGCTGGTTTACATCGTCCTGATCCTTGTCCTGTTCACGACGGCGTCGGTCTTCCGCCGCTACGGCGTCGAGGCCTACGCCCAGGAACTGTCGCTGCGCGAGCAGGACCGGGCTGACGTGGATCTGACGGGATCGGCGATCCGCCTGAGCCTGACCGGGTCGCGCGGCTTCGCCATGTGCGTCCTGTGGTACTGGGCCAACCAGGCGCAGATGAAGAACCAGTGGAACGAGCTGGAATTGCTGGTCCGCTCCGTGACCAAGCTGCAGCCGCACTTCATCACCCCCTGGCTGTTCCAGAGCTGGAACTTGTCGTACAACGTCTCGGTCGAGTCGGACCGTGAGCACGATCAGTACTTCTACATTACCCGCGGTATCGAATTACTCTATGAGGGGGAACGGCAGAACAAGAATCACCCTGATCTGCGCTTTGCCATGGGCCACTACACCATGAACAAGGTGTGCCAGGGGGACAAGAAAAATGTGCTCATGTCGCTATTCAACATGAGCTGCATCGACCCGCTGGAGCGCGACCCGGAGCGCTTCCGCAAGCTCGACGAGCGCACCGGGCGGACGGTGCTCAATGAGCAGGCATTCTTCGACTTTTGCAGCAAGCACCCCCAGCTGGTCCGCCGCCTGCGCGACAAGCTCCGTTGCAGCCGGCCGGAGAAGGTGGTCGATTTCCTGGAGCGGAACAAGAAAGTGCCGACCTACTACGAGGATCCGCGGCCCGACCGGGAGCAGACCCCGCCCAAGAAGGACCCCGGCCAGCGCTTCCCGTGCCTGCCGCCGCCGCGCGATAACCCCTTTGATCCCGACGCCCTGACCCACGCCAGCCGGATGGCCGACTACGTCGATTACATCGACGGCTACCTGGTGGCCCACGCCTGGTTCGCCTATGCCCAGGAGGCGCTGCCCCGACCCGATCCGGTCATGCCGGGCCGGTCCCAGCCGATCACCGACCGCACCCGGCAGCGCATCCCCAAGATGACCACCCTGATCTTCCGCATGTTCCCGGCCCGGGCCCTGAGCTACGTGGCCGAGCGCCTGGAGCAAGAGGGCTGGTTCGACGATCGCGGCTGGACGATCGACGAGCGCGAGGCCTCCCGCTCACAGAAATGGTTCCCTGACCGCGATGGGGTTGAGGTCGGCGGCCGGCTGAAGTGGGGCGTCGAATTCTGGGGCCGGGCCCACAAGGCCTGGCAGCGGTACGGCGAGGACAACCGCTTGCTCCTGCCGGAGACCGAGCGTTTCGACCTGGAGCGCAAGGCGCGGGAATTCCGCTCCAGCCAGGGGGTGACCGAAAATGACCGGACGCGCTGGAGCCGCGAAGAGGAAGTGCCTGAGCCTCTCCGCGAGGGATGGCTGGCCCACATGATCCTGGTCGAGCTGAACTACTACACCCATCTGACCAACTTCCGCCATTTCTATTTCACCTCCATGGTGGAGGCGAAGCCCGAGACGGTACAGGCCCGCAAGCGATTCTTCGAGGCCGAGCAACTCCGCCTCCAGGCCCGCCGCGCCGAGGCCCTGGAAAAGTACGAGGCCCCCGACGCCCTTCCGATGTGGAAGGAGTTGCTGGAAACCCACCCCGACTTCCAGAAAGACGACATGGTCCAGGAGGAGACCTACGAAATCCAGCAAAAGTACCTTGATCTGGTCCGGGCGGTGCGCGGGCCGGACCTGAAGCGGGATCTGACCGTGCAAAGCGGCGTCACTTGGATGGCCCAGGCCGCAGCGCCGCCGGCCGCCGGCCCGCGGTGGCTGCCGATGTTGACCCCGGCCACGCTGCTGACGCAGCCGGCCGCCGTGCTTGAACTGGGGCTGGTCGGCCCGTTTGACGGCAACACCAAGCGCGGCGACCCATTCATCCGGCCGGAGGTCCGGGAGGTCGCACGCACCCGCGCCGCCGCCAACCGTCCCCCCGGCCGGTAGCCGAACTCGCCAGAGTTCAGGAGGATGACAGGGTGGCCCGAACTCCGTGAGTTCAGCTCCTACCGACGCGGGTGGATGGTAGGCGGCAAAGGAATTTCCCTCATGGCAGATGTCGTCCTGAGCGTCCTGGCCCACCCCGACGATGCGGAGTTCTTCTGCGCCGGCGCCCTGATTCGGCTGGCGCGGGAGCACAGTTGGCAGGTCCACATCGCCAGCCTGACGCCCGGCGACTGCGGCTCGGCGGAGCTGGGCCCCGAGGAGATCAGCCGGGTACGCCGGGCGGAAGGGGCCAAGGCTGCTGCCGTCATCGGGGCTACCTATCACTGCCTGGAAGAGCGCGACCTGCTGATCACCTACAATGAACGCGCCCTGGAGCGGGTCACACGGCTGCTGCGCCAGGTCCGCCCGCGGATCGTGCTGACGCACAGTCCTGCCGACTACATGTTGGACCACGAAATGACCAGCGTGCTGGCCCGGGCCGCTGCCTTCGCCGCGCCGATCCCCAACTTCCTGCGCGACCGGCTGCCGCCGCCCCTGGACCACATCCCGCACCTGTATTACTGTGATCCCGCCGAGGGCAAGGACCCGCTGGGCCGCGAGGAAACCGGCGGCTTCGCCGTGGACATTAGCGGCGTCATCGAAACCAAGGAAGCCATGCTGGCCTGCCACGCCAGCCAACGCGACTGGCTGCTGAAGCATCACGGCATGGACCAATACCTCCAGACCATGCGCGACTGGTGCGCCCGTCGCGGCCGGCTCCACGGCGTCGCCTACGCCGAAGGTTTCCGCCAACACCTCGGCCACAGCTACCCCGCCGACAATCTCCTCGGCCGGCTCCTCGGCATCCTGAAGTGAGCGGCGGTGCGTCCGGGAGGGAGCATCATGGCTTCCTTCTTTTGTCCTGTCTGCCTTCGCGAACATGCTGCCCCGGATGGTCAGACCGGGGAGCGGCCGACGTGCCCGACCTGCGGCGCGGCTATGGTCTGCCGCGAGCCGGCCGGCAAGTCCGCACTTGCTTCCGTCCGCCGATGGCTCACTGCTCCCGAGAACCTGCCGTTGGTCGGCTTCACCGTCGCTCTCTTCTTCTTGGCCATGCTCGCCCTGGTGATGGGGTTCGTGGCGTGGGGAAGCCGAGGGGTGGCCCGTCCGGGCCCAGCCACGGTCGAAACCCTGGTGGGGTCGGCCCGGGTCGGGGTGCCGCCCGAGCTGGAGAACCGGCTTCGGGACGTCGAACGCCGGGTCGATGAGCTTGTCCGAGAGGATCGCAACCAGCGGCGGCGGCTGGCGGACCAGGAGCTGCAAGCCCAGGCCGAGGCCCGCCGGCGGTCCGACGGCGACCCGGCGCTTCGCAGCCATCTGCTCCAGACGGTGTTCGACCAGTTCTACCGGGAAAGGGAGCGCTGGCAGCAGTCGGTGAAGAAGTCGGGCGCGGCCATCGAGGAGGAGCTGAACCGGATCCGCCAAGACTACCGCACACCGGAGAACGACCGGTGGCTGACCGCAGAATGCGACCGGATCATCCAACGGCTGCGGCCTTGTTACGAACCCTGGGAGTGAGCATTGTCTGAACCGCAGAGCAGCGGACCAAACTTTCCCGAGTATCTCTGACTCACTGCTTAGCCGCGCCGGCTCCCACGCCGGCCCCTGCACCGCCGACACCTTCGACCGCCGGGTTCAACAGCGTGCTGAACGCTGCCTCAGCACCGTTTTGTTGACCTTGAACGGCCCCAGCGGTCGATAGGGTTAATAGGGCGCGGCCGATGGGGCAGCGGCGGCCTCCTCGAACGTCTGCCCGGCGAATCGGGGAAAACTGCCCAACAGATTCGCGGTCAGGAGGGAACCGTGAGGGCAAGCAGCCGTTCGCGGAGGTTGGTCGTGGGAGCGGGAACAGTTGCCGCTCTCGTGTTTGCGGCCGTCGCCTTGCTCACCGCTGCTGCCCACGCCGCCAAGATGCCGCGTCCCTGGGTCAAGTGGGCCCATCCCGCCCCCCGGGACGGGGTATGTGTCGTGCCTGGCGATTGTCCATCCGCGACCGAGTGGGAGGGGACCTGGTACTGGCTGCGCAGCCCCGAGCAGGAGCGGCGGGTCGTTATCAGCCTCTACAACCGCTACTGCCTCCGCTGTCATGGCGTCGATGGCCGCGGCGTCTGGGACATCCCAGACGTGCCCGATTTCACCAACGTCCGCTGGCAGGCCTGCCGGTCCGATGCCCAGTTGGCCCGAATCATCCTGGAAGGGCGCGGCGCTGTGATGCCGGCGTTCCGGGGCACCCTGACGCTGGAAGAGGCCTGGGCCATGGCCCGCTACCTGCGCACCTTCATCCCGGGGACGGAGACTCCTCGCCCGGATTACCAGGAACCGGGGAAGCAAGCCGAGGAGTTGCCGCCTCCTGCCCCGGTCGAGCCGGGGGCTCCTGATCTGACCTTTGCCGCGCCGCTAGAGCTGGGCAAATAGAAGGCGCCCGGCCCCGCGGGGGCGTCAGGTCCGCAGCGCTTGGGCCAGGTCGGCCTGCAAGTCGTCGGCGTCCTCGATGCCGACACTCAGCCGCACCAGGCCGTCGTCGATGCCGCGCGCCTGGCGGATGGCGGCGGGGATGCTGGCGTGCGTCATCGTGGCCGGGTGGCAGACCAGCGACTCGACGCCGCCGAGGCTCTCGGCCAGGCTGAAAAGTTTCGTCCGGGTCACGAAGCGCTCGGCTGCCTCTCGGCCCCCCTTAAGGCGGATGCTGATCATGCCGCCGAAGTCGCGCATCTGCCGGCGGGCCAGGTCATGGTTGGGATGATCGGGCAGGCCGGGGTAATAGACCCGGTCCACCTGCGGCTGCTCGGCCAGCCAAGCCGCCAGCCGGCGGGCATTGGCGCAGTGGCGCTCCATGCGGACCGCCAGCGTCTTCAGACCGCGCAGCACCAGCCAGGCGTCGAACGGCCCGGGCACTCCACCGGCCGCATTCTGATAGAAGGCAATTGGCTCAAGCAGGTCGCGCCGGCCGACCACCGCCCCGCCGACGACATCGGAGTGGCCGCCGAGGTATTTGGTGGTGCTATGGACCACCAGGTCGGCCCCCAGGCGGAGCGGCTGCTGCAAGTAAGGCGAGGCGAAGGTGTTGTCCACCGCCAAAAGGGCGCCGGCGCGGCGGGCGACGTCGGCGATGCCGGCGATGTCCAGGACTTGCAGGAGCGGGTTAGTCGGCGTTTCGATCCAGACCATCCTGGTAGCCGGGGTGATAATCTGGGCGAAGCCGGCGGGGGTGGGGTCCTCGGTGTAGCGGGCAACCAGGCCCCACGGCCGAAAGACGCGTTCAAGCAACCGGTAAGTGCCGCCGTACAGGTCGGCCGCGGCCGCCACCTCGTCGCCCGGCCTGAGCAGGGAGAAGACCGCAGTTGTCGCCGCCAGCCCGGAGGCAAACGCCAACCCGCGCTCGCCTCCTTCCAGCGCCGCCAGGCAGGTTTCCAAGGCGGTCCGCGTCGGGTTGGCCGTGCGCGAGTACTCGTAGCCCTTGTGCTTGCCGATCGCCTCCTGGGTGTAGGTGGAGGTAGCATAAATGGGCACGACGGTGGCGCCGGTGGCGGGGTCGGCCTCCTGCCCGGCGTGGATGGCGCGGGTGGCGAAGCCGTAGTTGGATGATGCGGCCGTCATCACGGCGTCCTCCTTCCGTTGCCTCAATCGGTGGCCTGATGGTCCGAGGCGGCACCAGCTAGTATGGCTTGGATCACCTTCCGCCAGGTTGCTTCTGCCAGTTTCCCTTCTGCCTGCGCGGTCCCTAACCGGGGCGCCGTCTGTTTGATCTCCTCAAGGAGCTGAGTGCTCACGCTCTCCAGAAGCCCTGCGGCTAACTGCTCCGGACTGGTCTCCTGTCCGCCTCGGCCGGCTAGCTGAGCCAGTTCCGTAAGGGCCTGGGCAGTGGTACCATTGACATCCAGTTCCAGGCGAACCGACCGCTCGCCCCTCGCTGGGGCGGACTGCTGTCTGCGGATCTCCTCCATCCGTGCCCGGTAGAACCTGGCCAACCGGGCCGCCCCGAACGCGCCCCCTCCCACGTCCGGCACTTCGCCGATCACCTTGCCGCCGAGTAACCGGGCGATGTCCTCCGTCTCTTCAGCCATGGTCCGCCTCTTTTAACGGAAATGGTATCTCGATGTAGGTCCGGTCGATGACAAACCCTACCGCTCCCTGGTTCGTCTCTGTCCCCATGCGGAGCAGGAATTCGCGGAGTTCGCCGACGTGTTGCCGAATCGCCCCTATGTTTGTTAGTGTAGCAATGAATGACGATCGGCTCATCGTAGATCAGTTTGCCGCCCTGCTGATCGTCTCGCCAAACGCCATGAGCTCTCGGAAAAGCGGTTGCCCCGCCAAAGCACTTCCCCAGCATTTCAAGGGCCGCGCGCTCCCAGCTCGCCTGGTCGATCGGCTGCATCTGGCGATCAACGCTGGGAATGAACAGCACCAAGAGGGTGGACTCGTACTTGCTGGCGCCGGCGATTTCGACGGGTTCGATCGCTTCGGCCATTCCATGCCCTCTCGAGGATTCCTTTCGGGCTCACTCCTGCCCTTGGTTGTTCACGGCTGCGACTCGCTGGCCAGGGGCTGCGGTCGATGCCGCAGCTGGTTCCAGTACTCAATCAGGTCAATACGGGTCACGATCCCCACTACTTTACCGTCCTCCACCGCCAGTACGCCGGTGTTGCCGGCCAAGAGCAGGCGGTACGCCTCGTCGAGGTGGATGGTCGTGTCAAGTTGGGGCAGCGGCTTGGCCATGATCTCGCCAACCTTCACCCGGCCGGGGTCGTTGTTGTCGTGCAGCACCCGGGCCAGGGTCACTTCCTGGACGCTGCCGACCGGTTTGCCGTTCTCCAGGACCGGCAGCTGCGAGATGCCGGTCGATTGCATCAGCTCGATGGCTTCCTCGACGGTGGCTTCGGGGCTGACCGTCACCAGCTGGCGCGGGCCCCGCGTCCGCAGCAGGTCGCCGATCGAGTGGGCCGGCTGCTCCTGGACCAGCAGGTTGTTCTGGGCCAGCCACTCGTCGTCGAAGAACTTGCTCAGGTAATTACGGCCGGTGTCGGCGCAGAGGGCAACGACCAAGTGCTCAGGGCCGAGTCGGCGGGCGTAGCGGAGAGCGGCGGCCACCGCTGTGCCGCTGGAGCCGCCCACCAGGATCCCCTCGCGCCGGGCCAGCGCCCGGGCCGTGTGGAACGACTCGGCGTCGCCGACCCGGATCCATTCGTCCACCAACTGGCTGTTGAACGTCCGGGGGACAAAGTCCTCGCCGATCCCCTCCACCTTCCAGGCCCGCGGTGCGCCGCCGGAAAGGACCGAGCCCTCCGGGTCGGCAGCGATGATTTTCACCTCGGGGTTACGCTCCTTGAGGTAGCGGCCAACGCCGGAGATGGTGCCGCCGGTGCCGACGCCGGCCACGAAAGCGGTGACCCGGCCGTCGGTCTGCTCCCAGATTTCCGGGCCGGTGGTGTGGTAGTGGATGTCAGGATTGGTCAGGTTGGCGAACTGGTTGGCCCGCCAGGCCCCGGGGATCTCGCGGGCCAGGCGATCGGCCACACCGTTGTAGCTCTCCGGCGAGTCGGGGGGAACACTGGTCGGGGTGATGACTACCTCGGCTCCGTAGGCCTTCAACAGACGGACCTTCTCGGCCGACATCTTGTCGGGCAGGACGAAGATGCAGCGATACCCCTTGACGGCGGCGGCCATGGCCAGCCCGACGCCGGTGTTGCCGGCGGTGGCCTCGACGATGGTACCGCCCGGCCGCAGCCAGCCGCGCCGCTCGGCCTCGGCGATCAGGGCCAGGCCGATTCGATCCTTGACACTGCCGCCGGGGTTAAGCGATTCGAGCTTGACGTAGACACCGGCGCGCAGCCCCTCGGTCAGCCGCCGCAGCCGAACAAGCGGTGTGTGGCCCACGCACTGAAGGATTGTCTCTTGCATCGGGCACCTCGTCCTTCCGGTTGGCCGCCGGGCGTTGCCCCCTTGGCGGGTCCAACCAATCCTAGTTCATTTTCCCCCGGCGCGGCCAGCGAGAGCAAGGCGAGTCTCCGGC
>DATLYH010000260.1:0-22669 GCA_035575035.1 Gemmataceae bacterium | reverse complement strand
GCGGGGCGATCATCTGGTATACCCTCGGGTAGCCGGCCCGCCGGGCGGGCAGCATCGCCGAACCAAGCGCTGCAGCAGACCGCGGCCTCATAGGTTGTTTCCAGGGTTCAGCGCCCCGAGGCCGCGGCTGCTGAGCGGGGTTGTTCAGCGAAGAAGCGGGGGGTCGCCCATGACCGACACGAGGCGGCGCGACGCGATCCGGGCCTACTGCGCTGCCCGCCGGATCGACACCCTGGTACACTTCACCCGACTGGAGAACTTGCCGGGCATCTTGGCAGACGGGATTCTTCCCCGCGCGGCTCTCGAAGGGCGAGGGGGGCGGGTCATCTTCAACGATGTAATCCGGACTGACGGCCACACGGATGCGGTGTGTCTCAGTATCGGCTTCCCGAACTACAAGATGTTCTACAAGTACCGCTCGGCTGATCCGGCCGCGACTTGGGCGGTCCTCCTGATCCGGGCCGACGTGCTGTGGGAGTTGGAGTGCGCCTTCTGTTGGGCGAACGCGGCCTGCTCCACCATCAGAATGGTGCCGTTGGCCATCCGCAAGGAGCTGTCGTCACTGGAGAGGATGTTCGCCGAGCAGTGCGAATTGTCGGGGATCAAGCGGGCGGCGTGTGGCATCCCCGACTGCTACCCGACGAACCCGCAGGCAGAGGTGTGGTGTTCTCGGGAGTGCCGCTGGGCTACGTGACCGCCGTCTGCTTCAAGGACCAGGCCGGCAGGTCAAGGTTCCCGACGCCCAACGGCACACGCATCGCCGTTGATGTGAAGCCGGCGTACTTCAGCGCGAGAAGCGATTGGCAAGTGTGGAGACAAGGTGCCGAAACCAGTTCAGGTGATACATGGCAAGACGCCCCGTCTTCCGTCCCGTTCTGAGCGGCCCCCCGTTCGTGGAGGAGGTGGTCCTCGACTTCGACTGGTATCCGGGTTTCGCCAAGAGCCAAGCCCAGAAGTCGATAGCCTCGCTCCATGCCGCGGCGCGGGAGCGGGGGCTAAGTCCGGTTCTGGAGATCTCGTCGAAGTCGGATACGGCGCTCGGCGTGGCGTTGAGTGCCTTCAACCTGACCCTACAACTCGGGGGTCGGACGATGTCCGTGGAGGCCGCGTTCCAGGGCAGCAAGGTGTTCGAGCACGGGGGGCCATTCCACGACCTCTACAGCGGATCGAGTCGGGACGCGAAAACGGACGAGCGGATACGGTCCTCCGGGCAGCTCATCGGGTTCAACCTTCTTGGGGAGGAGTGGCCGACCGAACCGCAGACCTGTTTCTATGACTGGCTGTACATCACCGCCTTGGCGCAGCACCCAGAGTTGGCGCGGGAGGTAGTGGAGTTCAAGGCGTTCTCCGACATCGCGTTCAATCCGGAGAAGTCACTGAACTGTCAGGCTCGGTCAGCGGCTGTGTTCGTCGCCCTGTCGGGGCAGGGGTTGCTCGCCCAGGTCATTCGGGATAGAGAATCGTACCTGGCAGTTGTCGCAGGCAGTCCGGCGAACGGGCAGCGGTCGCCGGTTCAGCGTGATCTTTTCTCCGATGTGGAGTAGCGCCGAATCAGGCGCTGCAGCAGACGGCGGGGGCATGTAGGCTTTCTGGAATTCGTAGCTCACTCGGCCCCCGCCGCTGCTGAGCTATTTCGTTCAGCGGCGGAGGCGCAGATGGCGGTGGTGCCGTTTGAACTCCGGTACTCGCTGAGCCGGTGGCAGCGGCTGGCCCCGCACCTCAGGCTGTGGGGGCCGCTCTCCGTCCTCGTCCCGTGCGTGATGGCCGTACTCGTCGCCAGTGCCCTGGTGACGTGGTGGGCCGGGCTCGGGGCAGTCGTCTGGGCGCTCCTGTTCCGCAACTTCTTCTGCGGTCTGGCGGACGTGGCGCTCCGCCGGTCGGCCCCGATGGACCTGCGGATCGAGGAGAACGGGTTGGGGTTCCTGGCCAACGGCGAGCGGTGGTGGCTGTTCCTGGATGGGCTGACCGGCATCGACCAGTTGGCGGCGGGCGTGTGGACGCTTCAGCACTGGAACGGATCGGTGGTCCACATCCCGGCCGCCGTCATCAGTGACGAGCAGCTCGCGCACCTCCGGACGGCGATGGCGCGGGGTCGCACGCCGGAGGGAGTACAGGCAGTCATCGAGCGGGGTCGGCGGCTCGCGGAGATGGAGCGCGGCGGGCAGTAAGACACGCCGAACCAGTCGCTGCAGCAGACGGCGGGGGCATTACGGCTTTCCGTGACCACAGCTCGCCGAGCCCCCGCGGCTGCTGAGCGGGGTCGTTAGGTGCTCAATCGAGGAAACTAGCGATGGGTGCAACGGGTTGGACCTACTTTGTGCCATACCAGAAGGACCCCGAGCGCGCCCTCCAGGACCTGCGTAAAGACGTATTCGCCCGCAGGGCCTACACGCTGCCCGGCGATGTCCTCAGCGGCCTCAGCGACCCCGCTATCGCCGCGGCCATGCCGTCGCCCGCGGACCTACAGAAGCTGTTGAACATCAGCAAGGCCCTGGACCAAGCCATGAAGGGCCTCGGAGCCGACACCGCCCAAGCTGAGCAGGACACGGCGGGTGTGGAAAAGTTCCTGCGGGACATGCAACAACAAGGGCCCGCGAAGGCCGCCCGCAAAGCTGTCGCAGCCAAAGGCAAGCGGCAGCCAAAGTCGATCGACCAGGCGCGAGAGCTTGCCGCGGAGTCGGGCACGCACTCGATTCTCGACATCGAACGCACGGCCCCGACCAGGGGCTTCGGGCTGGCAACCGCGCTGTCGGGTGAGGAGTTACGCGCGCTCTTTGGGACGGAGAAGCCCACGCGGGAACTTGTTCGCCGCAAGGAGCAGGAAGGGGCCCTGTTCAGTATGCGCGGCCGGTGGGAGGCCGCGTACTTTACCGTCTATGACGGCGACGTGCCTGTGGAGCTTGTGTTCTGTGGCTGTTCAGGTGATTAAGCAGGGTGGTCGTGCACCTAACCAGCCGTTGCAGCCGACCGCGGGGCGTCAGTGGTTCTTCAGAGTTCACTGTCCCGGAGGCCCCGCGGCGGCTGAACTTTGGTGTTCGGCGCCTTGGTTGAAGCATCATGCGGGCAGAAGTTTACCCGATCGCCGACGTCCCCTGCGGCCGGCTGGCCATCATGCCCCGGCCGCGCGCCGGCGACTGGCTGCCCGACGAGATCAGCTCCTGGCGGCGCTCCGGCCTCGACGTCATCGTGTCGCTGCTCGAGGACCCCGAGGTCGCCGAACTGGGCCTGGGCCAGGAGGAGGCGCTGTGCCGGGAGGCCGGGCTGCGGCTCCTCCGCTTCCCATTCCCCGACCGCGGCGTCCCGGCTTCCGAAACCGCCCTGACAGCGGTGGTCGTGTCGCTGGCGGAGGAGTTGCGGCAGGGTCGCGGCGTGGGGGTCCATTGCCGCATCGGCGTGGGGCGCTCGGCGATGGTCTCGGCTTGCGTGCTGGCGGCGCTGGGACTGCCGCTGGCGTCGGCGTGGTCGGCCATCCAGCAGGCGCGCGGGCTGTCGGTCCCCGACACGGCGGCGCAGCGGGAGTGGGTGGCGCGGTGGGCAATCGGCTTTGTCAATCGGAAGGGGGGCGGCGCCGAACCAGGCGCTGCAGCCGACCGGGGCCGCCATGACGGCTTGAGCAGGTAGAAGTCACAGCAGGCGGCCCCGGCGGCTGAGCTGTGTCGTTCGGCGGCGCGGGGTGACGGGTGAGCGAGGCGCAGTCGCGGAAATACGAGTGTTGCTTCTGCGGCGACAGTATTGCCGGCGATGACCCCTGCTTGGTCCATCTCCTCTTGCTGGGGCCGGAGGATTCCAGCCAGGAGTTATGGGGCCACGCCTCCTGCCTCCGCCGGGCCGTGCGCCCCGCCGTGCCTCTGTTCATCCCGGAGGAGTGCGAGGAGCGGGAGTGAGGCCAGCGCCGAACCAGGCGCTGCACCTGACCGCGGCGGCACATAGGCTTTTTCAGGGTTCAAGCTCACTCAGCCGCCGCGGCTGCTGAGCGGGGTCGTTCGGCGGTAGCGTGGCGTTGTCGTGTCCGGTATGGGGTGGTGGCCAGGTGGGGCGGGCGGTGGCTCGACCCGCCCGGTGGGGCGGCGGCCGGGGTGGCTCCGCGGACTCACCCACCAGGCCGGAGGCTGCCCGGTCAGGGGATCGGCCCCGGGCCGAACCCGGCGCTGCAGCCGACAGCCGCCGCCTTCTCGGTTTCCGGGAGTTCGTAGCTCACCGGGGCGGCGGCCGCTGCCGAGCGGGGTTGTTCGGCGAGGAGAGGCGGTTCGATGGCAGACATCAGGCCAATTGAAACCGTGTACAAGGGCTTCCGGTTTCGCTCCCGCCTGGAAGCCCGCTGGGCGGTTTTCTTCGACGGGCTCAGGCTGAAGTACGAGTACGAGCTTGAGGGATACCGTCTTCCATCCGGGGCCGGCTACTTGCCGGATTTCGTGTTGCCTGACCTGGCCGTATACGTGGAAGTCAAGCCGAATCGGTCGATCCCGTACGCAGACCTCAAGAAGATCGTCGAGTTTGCACTTGGCTGGGACAAGAATGTCTTACTCATCATCGGAACACCCACCCAGGAGGAAATGTTCCTCATCAACCGCTGCACTTGTCGTCCTTTGGAGGAGTACGAGTGGGAGTATGAAATCAAGCCAGATGAAGCTGACATTGTGTCTGACTTCCTGTCCGATTTGAGCGACTGGGCAAGTGTCGCTTTCGGCTCGGTGCCATTGTCACGGGGTTGGTGTCTGGTGTACCGCTCGCTGCCACCGACCGATGAAGTCACGCTCAAGGAAGCGCTCCTGAAGGCCAAGCAAGCGCGGTTCGAGTTTGGGGAGAGCGGTTAGCGCCGAACAAGGCGCTGCAGCAGACCGGGCCGGCATGACGGCTTTTCGAGACATGACGGTAAGTCGGCCGGCCCGGCGGCTGAGCTTGGTCGTTCGGCGGCACGGAGGGTGTATGGGTAGCGAGCGGTCAGGCGCAGCCAGTCCGGCACGGCGGTACACCGCGGTGATCCTGTTCATCGCGCTTTGGATGGCTAGCGGCTGGCTACTGCGCTTCGATGCCAACGCCTACTTGCTCCTGGGCGTCCCGCTGACGGTCCTGTTCCAACTGCTCGTGCGCCGGCAATCCCTTCGGGCGCTGTGGGTGCGAGGCGCACCGGCGTTCCGCTTGGGGTGGAAGGGGCTGCTAATCGCCCTCGGCCTGTCCGTCATCCCGCTGGTGGAGTTGGTCATCGCGACCGCGGCTGCGGAGGCGGTCGGAGTGCTCTTCAGCCTCTGTTCCATCGTCGGGGCGGTCGCGGCGGCGTACGCGCTGCGGCACTTTGACCGGGCATCCCTCCGGCCGCTGTTCCTGTGCCTGGTGATCTGCCTGGGCATCGACGCCGTGCTGTGGACCGTATTCCTCGGCTCGGGGATGATCCAACTCGGAGCGGTCGAGGGGGGATGGCCGGTCCGGATCGCCGTGGGGTTGTACTCGCTGTTCCAGTACCTGGCCGTCGTCTTTGCCATGGAGGAGGTTTCCTTCCGCATGCTGGACGGCCACCTCCACCAAGGCCGCCCAGGCCGGGGCATCCTCTCGGCGTTTGCGATCTCGGCCGCGTGGGGGTTATGGCACTTGCCGATATCCGGGGACATCGACTGGGGGACGGTCGCGGGGCTGCTGTTGGTGCATGTCCCGTATGGGGTATGCCTCTCGCTGTTCTGGCGTCGGAGTGGTAATCTGTGGGTGCCGGGCCTGAGCCACGCTCTCGGCGACGCGATCCGCAACGCGATCATTTTCAGCGGCTGAGGAGCGAGGTCCCGGCTGAGGACAGGCGGTCGCGCCGAACCAGTCGCTCCAGCAGACGGCCGCCGCTTCGTTGGTTTCTGGGAGCTCGTAGCTCACTGGGGCGGCGGCCGCTGCTGAGCTTGGTCGTTCGGCGGCGGAGCCTACTCGCGTGATGCCGCTCTGTAAGGAGTTGCCATGACCGACTATCGTCAGCTGCTGGCCTGCACCGACGAGGAACTCGCCCGCGTTGATCCCCTGGTCCTGAACCTGCTGGTCGCCAAGAGCATCCCCAGTCTGGCCGACCTCGACCTACCCCGCTACCAGCGCCAGGCCGACCAATGGGCCGAGGACGTGCGGCAGCGGCTGCCAGCAGCCGAAGCGGTGTTCCGGCAGACCCCTTGGGAGTGGAAGAACGACATCAACTTCTTCCGCCTCGGCGTGCTCTGCGGCTACCTCGAATACGAGGCGGGCATCGCCTACAACGAGGACCAGCGGGACGGCGGCCCGGTCTTCTACACCGACCCGTCCGACCTGTTCCTCAATGGGGTGATGGACAGGCGCCGCGGCACCTGCGGCAACATGGCGGCGCTGCACGTAGCGATCGGCTGGCGGCTGGGCTGGTCCGTGTCGCTGGCCTGCGTCAAGTCGCACTTCGTCTGCCGCTACGATGATGGCAAAGTGACACACAACATCGAGGCGACGCAGGCCGGCTACGGCGGCTTCAAGTCTGACCCCGACGACTACCTGATCCGCCAATACGGGCTGCCTCCCGTCGCGATCCGCAGCGGCTCCGACCTGCGGGCCCTCAAGCCGCGGGAGATGCTCGGGGTGTTCCTCGGGTTCCGCGGCCGGCACATGCGGGACACAGGCCGCTGGGAAGAAGCGGAGGCCGACTACCTGCTGGCTCGCTGGTTGTTCCCGAACAGCCGGCACCTGTATATTGACGCCATGGCTTTGGCAGTGCCGCGTGGGGCGGCGTTGTTCGAGCCGGGCGAGTTGGGCTCGCCGCAGAGCCTGGCCGAGGCGATCACCGAGCAGTACGGCAGTGGACCGGCGTGGGCCACTCCTGCCGACTTGGCGATTCGGGACGTGGTCTTCACCAGGATCAACTCGTAAGGAGGTGTGGCATGCTGCGTTCAGCTGAAGCCGGGCGGCAGACGATCCCGGGCGAGCTTCCCTGGTACGTCCGGCTGCTCGCGAGCCGGAGTCCCTTGGGTTTCAACGCCGGAGACACCAACCTGTACCGCTACGTCGGCAACAGCCCGATGAACTCTCTGGACCCACTGGGTTTGTACGACGATGATGTCCATTTCTATATGACTTATTACATCGGCTTGGCGCTGGGTTTGGGAGAGTGCCAGACTTGTCTGAACAAAGGCGAAACCAAAAACGTCTCCGCAGCTTTCGTGATTGCTTGGGCGGCTGCCTACACCGACTATAACCCGAAAACGCGCCCCGACATAATCTTGGGCGGCGAAGATGTCAGGAGGCGTTTTCATTTTCGGACTTCGGGAGACAAGGTAGAAGCAGGTTCCGCTGAGGCCGCAGAGATCGCGAAGATGGGTGTTGAAAAGTGCGACCCGCTTCTTACGGGAATCGGCCTTCATGCCCTTCAAGACTCGTTTTCCCATGAGGGCTTTGGGCCAGCAGTAGGTCATCTCCATGCCGGCCATAACCCCGATGACCCCTCCCGGGATGTCAAGAAAGCGATGAGAATGGCCAAGGCAACCTATGATGTGCTTGCTGAATACCTTAAGAAATGCTGCAAAAATGATCCGAAGGTAAAATGGGAAGATATTGCGAACAAGATTGAGCGGCAGTTTGCGCTCGGTTCCGAAGAGCAAAAGCTGGACTATGCGAAACAGGTCGCCGCTCGTGTGGAGCGATGGAAGGCACTCATCAGCGATGATTGGAAAGTGAAGGCGGCTTTTATTTACATGAAAACGGATGATCCTTGGGCAACAGATTTCGAGAAGATCGCGGGCACGGTGACAGCACCGAAGAAGAGATAGCTCAGGAAGGAAGGCTCGGATGCAATCTGCGACATGGCGGCTTAGTACCATATTAGGAGTCGTACTAGTTATGAATCCTGTTGCTTGCCCGGAAGGAAAACCCGTTTCCGTTGAGGAGAAGACGGCCTTTCTCAAGCTGCTTGAGACGTTACCCTTCAAGGGTGAATTTCCCACGGACGAGGCTATTGACTTGGTAATTCCTCAGACACGAGTTCTTCTGGCACTCACTCGGAAGGATATCGAACAGCGTGCCAAGGAATTGGGCGGTAAGCATGACGATTTTATGTATCGCCTGCTCGCAGTGAGCTATGGCCTTCTCGACCGCAAGGAACCACGGGAGCATGGCGTAAAGCACTTTGCGAAGATTGCTCACCCTGAGATCAAGTTGGCTTGGGCAGTGGGCCTGTTCGATAGGAAGGCGGTCTCGTCGGAGATCGTGCAATTTCTCCGGACGGCCCTAGAATCGAAGGAACAAATAAAGCTTCTTGAACGTCTGCTCGGACCTGACTTTGACGACTTCAAGAAGCGAGTGAAGGAATACCCTGTCAAAGATGGGCAATAAGGACGGCGTGAAAAACATCAAAGACCGCGAGGAACTGAAAGAGGGTCTTGCCAAGGTCTTCGCGGAAAAGGATCTCACGCAACTCGAATACACCATCAGGGAAACCCACCCCTTTGCCAAGGGGCTGGAGAAGTTCCGCGAGAAGGATCGAGAGTTGTTAAAGGAGATCCTGGACAAGGATGACCGGATCGTGCTCGTCGTGTTGAAACGAGATGGAATTACCGTCGTGATCCGCATCCAGGAAGGTAAGGCGAAAGTAGCGGGCTTTCGCGATTGAGCCGATGTGTGCCGAACCAGCCGTTGCAGCAGACGGGGCCGGCATGAGGGCTTTCTGAGGTATGAAGTCCTCTCCGCCGGCCCCACTGCTGAACTTCATCGTTCAGCCGCGTCGCGAGTCCCGGTCAGGGGCGGCGCGACCGGCCTGACGGGACGTGAGGCCCCCGGTCCGAGTGCCTCACCGGCCGGCCGCGCCGCCCGCGACCGGCTTGAACAGGGAGCGCGAGCTGAGCGACGCGACGCGGCTGAACGCGGAGCTGAGCGGTGCGCTGCGATGCGACGCGGCCGAACTCTCCGCTAGAGCGGCCGCGCCCGGCAGCGCATGGGCGGGCTCAGCCCTTCCAGGCGCGCCGCTCCGCTCTGCGTTCGGCGGCGGAGGTGCCGTGAATGTACCGTGCCCGAAATGCGGCCGGTTGTTCACCTGGGATGGCACCCGGTGCCGTAACAGATTCTGTCGGTACGGATCGGACGAGCCGCCTGAAATCGACCCTACCGCGGTCCGGCGAGAGCGGTTCCCGTCCGAGGGCGGCCGCCCGGCAGTTGCGGCCTGGGTTCCCGGGTGGTACGAACTCGACCCGCCGTTGGAGGTCGGGCAGACCGACGAGTTCGCGTTCTGGCGGGTGGTCCCGGACCACCTCCGCGGGCCGGAGCCTCTGGTCCTTTACAACACCCTCTGGCACCCCAAGGATGCGGTGGTGGCCTGGGGCAAGATCGCGGCCATCCGGCACCCCGAGTTGGGCGCGGTCCGCAAGGTCAATACCCGCGGCCTCGACTACACGATCACGCTGGCCGACGGCACCGAGCTGACCGTCAACGCCGAGGAGGAGCCGGGCAAGCTGTACGAGCGGGCCGGCGAGCAGTGGCGGGAGTCGGCGAGGGTCGTTGGCGACTGGCGCTTCGTAGTGGAGTTCGAGTCGCTGTCCGAGCCGCAACCGGCCGGGTAGCAGTGGCCGAACCATCCGCTGCAGCAGACCGGGGCCGCGGTGCTGGTGTTGAGAGCTTACTGTCGCTCGGCGGCCGGCGCTGCTGAGCTTAGTCGTTCGGCGGAGTTTCTGTGACATCGAGGTTGAAAGGAGAATCTACCATGCCGAAGTTCATGAGCAGTCACACGATGCCTGCCGGGGCGCTCCAGCGCGAGCAGGTCAACCAGCTGGCCCAGGCCGCACAGAATGACCCGACGGTGCGGCCCTACCGGAGCTTCCTCAACCTGTCCGAAGGCAAAGTCTTCTGCATCATGGAAGCCCCCGACCAGCAGGCGTTGGCCGCCTGGTTCCAGAAGATGAAGATGCCTTGTGACTACATCACGCCCGTGGAACTCGAGGGCGAGCGGGGGGTGGTCAAAGAGGCCTGAGCACGCGTGTCGCCGAAACGCAGGTGTTTGGCCTAACCAGGCGCTGCAGCCGACAGCCGCCGCTGTCGTGGTTTCTGGTAAGTTCAGTGCTCAGCGGGGCGGCGGCCGCTGCTGAGCGGGGTGTTAGCTCGCCTCCAATGACGGTATACGTATCCGAAGTTGACGTCCCTCGCCCTGACTTTCTTGGGGGTGGGACGTGGTCGCTTAAGAAGCTTGGAGGAGTGAATGTTTTGTTTGGGCGGAACGGATCCGGCAAGAGCATTCTTCTCCGAAACCTCCGAGACGTCGATCCGGCAAGCTCTCACTATATCGTTCCAGAGCGAAGCGGAGATATTTCTTTTGAGCCTGGCCTAATTGCGGAAGTAATTGAGGCGGCTCGTCGAAGAAACGTTTCCACAACTAACTTCTTATCGAACTACAGGCAGCACGTTGTCACTCGAATTCAGGGTTACTACACACGTCGCGGGAGTAAACGTGTTGTCGACATTAAGCATGACCCGGAAGACCTCCTGCGCACGATGAGTCTTGTGCTGCCTGACTTCACGGTTCAGGTCAAGAGTGAGTCACCCTTCTACGACCTCAGACGATCTAAAGACGGAAGTTCCGTTACCTCTGTCTCCAACTTAAGTAGCGGCGAATCGCAACTTCTCTCTATCGGGCTAGACATCGTCACTATTGTCGGAATGTGGGAATTGGACGGCCAGAAAAAGCGGCTGTTGCTAGTTGACGAACCTGACGCCCACATTCACCCCGACCTACAGATCAAATTTGCCGATTTCCTCTGTCACATCGCACAAGAGTTCAAGGTCCAAGTCTTCGTGGCCACGCACTCGACAACGCTGTTAGGGGCCTTGGGACAGTTCGGGGGCGCAGAAGCAGCAGTCCTATTTCTAACTGCAGATGTACCAACTGTAAATGCTGAACCATTCTCAAGCATCTCTCGCGAGCTGGCCGCGCTCTTGGGCGGTCATCTGCTAATGGGGCCACTCTTTGGTGCGCCGGTGTTGCTCGTCGAAGGTGACGACGACTATCGCGTGTGGGTCCAGGTGGCGCGCTCTGGGCTGGTGAACCTCTGTGTGCTTCCGTGCAATGGGGATGAAATCAAGGCCTATCGTAAGACGCTTGAACGAATGTTTGAGGCGCTCTCTGAGAACGTTCAGTTGCGCGGGTACGCTTTGGTCGACGGTGATAAATACCCCGATGGCAAGCCTGACGCCAAGTATGTGCCCGTAATCCGTCTAGGATGTCGGGAGATCGAGAATCTGTATCTCACTGACGAGGTACTGCAGGTACTTGGCCACGACTGGGACACTGCCTGTGCTTTGATTGAAGAGAAGTCAGGCAATTACGGGGAAAAGGCTAAGGCCCTCGCCAAGATCAGAACAATCGATAGGCGCAATGACGACCTGAAACCGATCATCCATCATATAGCGGAGATTCTTGATCCTAGAAGTCTCTTGTGGACGGTCCGCCTCGGGAAGATTCTTGGACAAGGCCGTCCAAGCGGCATGCTGGCGGACTTCGTCGGAGGCGAGGTCATATCTGCTGTTTGGCCCTCCACAGGTGCGCAAGCGAGCTAACAACCGCATGCACATGACCGGCTACAGCGGGCGAAGCCCGCTTCCGCTGGCAGGTGATGCGGAGTGTTCAGCCGCGTCGCGAGTCTCGGTCAGGGGCAGCGCGACCGGCCTGATGGGAGGTGAGGTCCCCGGTCTGAGTGCCTCACCGGCCGGCCGCGCCGCCCGCGACCGGCTTGAACAGGGAGCGCGAGCGGAGCGACGCGACGCGGCTGAACGCGGCGCGCTGCGCTGCGACGTGGCCGAACTCTCCGCGGGAGCGGCCGCGCCCGGCAGCGCTGGGACGGGCTCCGTCCTTCCAGGCGCGCCGCGCCGCGTTCGGCGGCGGAGGCTCGTTCTTCCGCTGACGGGGGACCCAATGGCAAGTGAAGCTGTGCCGTTCATCGAGCAAAACCTCATGCCGGGAGAGTGGCTCATTGCGTCCGCTCGCATCCATTCGGCGACCGTCACCGTGCCAGCCGTTCTGCTCGCGCTGCCTGGCATTCTCCTTGTGGTCGGTCTCGTTTTGGGACAGAACGGGCTTCCACGCATCATCCTGGGATGTGCTTTAGCAGTGTTCCTCGGCCTAGTCGTGCTTGACCACATGATTCAGCGGGCGACCACGGAGTTTGGGCTGACCGACAAACGCATCGTCATCAAGTCCGGGTGGGTGACGACCCAGGTGCGCGAGATGCCGCTGGGCCAGGTGGAAGCGATTCGGCTCGAGCAGGAGATCTTCGGCAAGCTGTTCGGCTTCGGCAGTTTGGTCACGATTGGCAGCGGTGGCACCCGCCGGACCTGTGCGAACATTGCGGACCCCTTCGACTTCTACAAGCGTGTTCAGGAGCAAGTAAGGATGGTTCAGGACCTCGATTGTCCCCGAGACGTCGCTGATGTCCCTAGCGCTGGTTTCAATGTGCAGCGGTGCTGGGTGCCCCACTCGAGTGGGAGAAGATGATTTGGTATGAGACGGGCCGGAGGAATCGAGGTTCCTGAGGAGGGAGCCCTATGCTGGTCCTGACGAGTGCCTAGTGCGACATCAAAGGGGGCGCCCGCGTCAGGGCTGGCAGTTGACCCCGGGTAGCGCAGTGCGTACCCTGGGCTATGGGGTTGAGCCGGTTTCCGACCACCTGCCCCGGCCGCAAGGCCGGTTTCCATCCCCGCTCCTTGACGAGGGTCCTGCTGTGTTGCGCTTCCTCCTTTCGATCGGCATGGCGGTCGCCTGCCTGACGCCCTCCTTCGCGACCGCCCAAGACGCCAAACCCCTCCGGGCCGGCATCATCGGCCTGGACACCTCCCACGTCGTCGCCTTCACTCGCATCCTCCATAACCCCAACGCCAAGGGGGACCTGGCCGGCGTCCGCGTTGTGGCCGCCTTCCCCGGCGGTAGCCCCGACATCCCCGCCAGTGCCAACCGAATCGAAGGGTTCACCAAAACCCTCCGCGAACAGTTCGGTGTCGAGATTGTCAATTCCATCGATGAACTGCTCCAAAAGGTGGACGTGGTCCTACTCGAAAGCGTGGACGGCCGGCCCCATCTCGAACAGGTCCGGCCGGTCCTCAAGGCGGGCAAGCCGGTCTTCATCGACAAACCGGTCGCTGGCTCGCTGACCGACGCCATCCAGATTTACGAACTGGCCCGCCAGCACAAGGTGCCGGTCTTCTCCAGTTCGTCGCTGCGCTTCAACCCCGGCGTCCAGGCGGCCGCCAAGGACCCCAAACTGGGTGGCGTCCTCGGCTGCATCACCTACGGCCCGTGCTCGCTGGAGGAGCACCACCCCGACCTGTTCTGGTACGGCATTCACGGCGTCGAGATGCTGTTCACCATCATGGGGACTGGCTGCGAGTCAGTGGCCCGGGTCCACACCAAGGATACCGATGTGGTGACCGGCGTGTGGAAGGACGGCCGAGTCGGCACGTTCCGCGGCATCCGGCGCGGCAGCGCTCCCTATGGAGCGGTGGTCTTCGGGGCTAAGGCGGTGGTGGTGCCTGATACCAAGGGAGGAGGCTACGAGCCGCTGGTGGCGGAGATTTGCAAGTTCTTCCGGACCGGCAAGCCCCCCGTCAGCGCCGAGGAGACGCTGGAGATCTTCGCTTTCATGGAGGCAGCCGACGAGAGCAAGCGCCGCGGCGGTGCTCCGGTCAAACTCGATGAGGTGATGCATCAGGCCCGCGCCCGAATCCCCCGGCTGGGGGGCGAACGTTGAAGCTCCACGGTGGGGCGCTCAGGAAGGCGGCTCACCAGGGCCGACCTGGAGGACTACCGTCTGGTCCGTCCCCTCACGGATGGGGAGAGTGCTGTCCGACTGCTGGGCGTTGAGCAGGCCGCGCAGGTTCCCCTCAATGGTGGCGCAGATCCGCTCTAGCGGCAGATCGTTGTCGTCAGAGCCGAACGGGTCCTCGATCTCGACGCCGATCTCCTCGATGCCGAACAGGATGTAGGCGATGACGAAGGTCACAGCCACTGTTTCCCAGCCGAAGTCCCGCAACAGCGCGAATGGCAGCGAGTAACAGTACAGGATCAGGGCCCGGCGCAGATGGACCACATAGGCAAATGGCAGGGGAGTCTTGTGGATGCGTTCGCAGGCGCCCATGTAATCGACGAGCAGCTGAACGTTCTGGTCGAGGGTCATCTGCGTGTAGTCGGAGATCAAGCCGCGGTGGCGGGCCTCGGCGATCTGCTCGCTGATACGGCGGGCGACGGCCAGCGGTGGATGCTCCGCCCCTAAGGTTGCCTGGGCCTCGTCGGTGGGCAGGCAGTCAGCGATGGGGCCAAGCCCTCGGCTGCCGCGCAGCTGGTGCATCACGGCGTAGGGGAAGGCGACGGTCCACTGCAATAGTCGGGCCAGCAGCGCCGGAGCGTCGGCGAGCAGGACGCTGGCCAGCCGGGCCAGGTTGCGCGTCTCGTTGACGATAGCGCCCCACTGCTTGCGCCCCTCCCAGAAGCGGTCATACGACGACTGCGTGCGGAAAACCAGCAGCAGGCCGAGAGCGAAGCCGACCAGGGTATGCCCATGCTGCGGGATGGCCACCGGATGGACCCACTGATGAAACGCCACCACCACCGCAGACCAGAGGACGCAGAACAGCACGCGATAGAAGATCTCCCGCACCATCGAGCCTTTGATGTCGAAGAAGTGCTGCCACCAGCGGTGCGGGTCATAGTCGATCATGGTCGGAGGGTCAATCCTTGGCAGGCGACGGCCCGGGTTGCTTCTCGAAGATGATGATATGCTGCCACGGCAGCACGCCGACGGTTGCCACATGCCGCAGCGGGTGCGGCGCCATCTCCTTGAGTACCTGCTTCTCACTCATCTTGTGGACTAGTTTGATCGGCACCTGCGGGTCCTCCAGCCGGTACTCGACAAACACCATCCGACCGCCCGGCTTCAGGGCGCGGACCATCGCCACGGTCATCTCCCAGGGGTGGGAGAACTCATGGTAAACGTCCACCATCAGGATCAGGTCCACCGACGCGGCGGGGAGCTTCGGGTCGGTCGCGGTCCCCTGAATCGGTTCGATATTAGTGACGCCGCGGGCCTTCATCCGCTGACGGATCAGGTCAAGCATCTCGGGCTGGATGTCAACGGCCAGCACCTTCCCCGTAGGGCCGACCTTCTCGGCCAGGCGAAAGGTGAGGTAGCCGCTGCCGGCGCCGACGTCGGCGACAACCTGGCCCGGCTGAAGCTTGAGGACCTCGAGCAGCTTGGCCGGTTGTTCTTCGCGCTCGCGCTGCGGCCGTTCGAGCCAGCCGGCCGCCTGGTGTCCCATGACCAGGGCAATCTCACGGCCCATGTAAAACTTGCCGGTGCCGTTGGGGTCGTGCTCCTTGCGGTACTCGTAGCGGGGAGCGGCCGCGACATCACCGGCGGGCGGCTCGGCTGCGCCCACGACGGCGGCCGTGATCAGCATGGGGAGTACGGTCAGCCAGGGTGTCCGTCGCATGGCGGGGTCTTTCCCGGTCAGGTCAGCGGCGACTTACTCCCCAATGGTATCCGATGAGGCCGGGCCGTGCGAGTCAACGTGTCAGGCCGGCGGTCACTTCTTCACCTCTGCCGCGCTGCCGGTCGCCGGGGCGGGATGGGCCGTCGCCATCACCGGCGCCTCCGCCACGCCGTCATCGGAAGGCGCGGTCAGCAATTTACCGGTGCTGCCGCGCAGCCGTTCGAAGAGCACGTAGAAGACCGGCACGATGATCAGGGTCACCAGCGTCGAAAGGACGATGCCGCCGATGATGCCGCGGGCCATCGGCGCCCGTGTCTCCGCCCCCGGCCCCAGGCCCAGCGCCGCCGGGACTGCCCCGGCCACCGTCGCCACCGATGTCATCAGGATCGGCCGCAGCCGCACCGGGCAGGCCGCCAGCACCGCCTCCTGCACCCCCAGACCCTCGCCCCGCAGCTGGTTGGTGTAGTCCACCAGGATGATCGAGTTCTTCTTCACCAGCCCCATCAGCAGGATCAGGCCGATCATGCTCATCATGTTCAGCGTGTCCCCTGTCAGCCAGAGCGTCACCAGCGCCCCGGTAACGGCGAACGGCATGGCCAGGAGGACGGTGAAAGGGTGGACGAAGGAGTTGAACTGCACCCCCAGGATCATGTAGGCAATGATGACGCCGAGCACCAGGGCGAAGACCAGGCTGCGGATGGTCTCGTGCATGGCCTGGGCGTTACCAAGCTCGACCAGGGTGAAGCCCTCGGGCAGATGCTGGCGGGCAATTTGCAAACAGCGCTCGATGGCCTCGCCCTGGGAGACGCCCGGCGCCGGCGTGGCGGTGATCTCGATCTTGCGGGCGTGGTTGTAGCGGTTGATGACCGGCAACGTGGCCACCGTCTCCATCCGCACCAGGTCGCTCAGATGTACCAACCGATTGTCGCCGCCGCGCAGGGTGATCGGCTCCAGGTCGTTGGGACTGGCCCGCTGCTGCAACACCAGGCGGGCACGCACGTCATAGCGCCGACCGGCAGCGGTATACTTGGCCACGCGCGGACTGCCGACATACAGGTTGATGGTGTCGGCCACCCGGCTGACCGGCACCCGCACCAGGGCCAGCTTGTCGCGGTCGGGGTAAATGCGCAGCTCCGGCATGCCCGGCCGGTAGTCGGTGTCGATATCCTGGACCATGCCGCTGGCCGCCATGTCCTCCATGATGGCCCGGGCCACCCGCGGCAGCTCCTTCCAGTCCCCCTGGATAGCGAAATCGACCGGGAAGCCCTGCTGCGCCGTGAACCCCTCGGTGACCGACTGGTCGCGCACCACCACGCGGATGTCGGGGACCTGCTCCAGCTGCCGGCGGACCTCGTGCATGATCTCCTGCTGGCGCAGGCGGCGCTGGTCGTGCGGCACCAGGTGGACGAAGATGTCGGCCTGGTTCATCAGTTGGCCCGGCTGCGTCGCCACCGTCGTCAGGATGCCGGCCACATCGTCCCGCTCCGACAGGATCGCTTCGCACTCTTGCAGCAGCTCATCCACCTGGTCGATGCTGCTGCCGACCGGACAGGTGACATGGATGACGAAGCGGCTCTGGTCCTCGCTGGGCACCAACTCCCGTCCGAGCAGATCATAGTAGAGGAAGACAAATGCCATCGCGATCAGAAAGGCCCCGAAGGCCAGGACCGCTACCCAGTGCCGCAGCGACCAGCGGAGCAGCCGGCCGTAGCCGGCCGTCATCCGCCGCATTGCCCACTCGGTCGGCGCGATCAGGAGAGGGTCGAGCACGAAACGGGTCAATGCCCAGTAGAGCAACGGCCCGTAGCGCGTCAGCAGGAAGGCCAGCAGCACCTCGGCGGCCGACTCCGCCGCCCACCAGCCCCACGTCGGCAAGACCACCGTCTCTGGCAGGAGCCACTCCAGCACGGCGTACAACGGCCAGGCGTACTCGGCTACCTCGGGTACCCACCGGGCCGTCAGGCGGGCCGCCGTCCCTGCCAAGAGCACCAGCGCGGCGACGAACAAGGCCAGCGGCACCCGGAACGGCAGCGGCCGGCGCGGAAAGCGCTCGCGCACATTCAGGAAGAAGGCACACAGCATCGGCGTCAGCGTCAACGCCGCGATCAGCGACAGGAACACCGCCACGCTGACCGTCACACCGAACTGGAAGAAGAACCGGCCGATGACGCCGGTCATGAACGCCACCGGCAGGAAGATGGCCATGATCGACAGCGTCGCCGCCACCGCCGCGAAGGTGATCTCCCGCGCCCCGACCAGGGCCGCCAACTTCCGCTCCTCGCCCTGCTCGCGGTGCCGGTAGATGTTCTCCAACACCAGAATGGCGTCATCCACCACCACGCCGACCGACAACGACAATCCCAACAGCGTCATCAGGTTGATGGTGAAGGGCTGCATGCCGAGCGGCCGCATCAGGTGATTGCAGACATAAAAGGCGGCGAACGTCCCCATCAGCGAGGTCGGGATCGACAGGCAGATGTTGATGGTGGTGCCGAGCGAGCCGAGGAACAAAAAGCAGACCACGGCCGTCAGCACGATCCCCAGAAACAGCGTCAGCCGCAGCTCATCGACATTCTGGCGGACGAAGAGGGAGTAATCGACCGGCACATGCAGCTCGACCCCCTCGGGCAGGGTCCGCCGCAGCCGGGGGAGTTCCTTTTTGACGTTTTCGCAGACAGCGACCAGGTTGCCGCCAATCGCCTTGCGGACGCCGATGGCCACGGCCGGCATCCGGTTGTAACGGGCCAGGCTGCGGCGGTCCTCCAGGCCGTCCTCGATGGCGGCCACGTCTCCCAGGTAGATCGGCTGCCCCTGACGCTCGGCGATGAGCAGTTTCTCGAACTCCTGGACCGAGTAGGCCTCGCCCATGGTACGCAGGTTGAACTCGACCTGATGGCTCTTGATGTAGCCGGCCGGCATCTCGCTGTGCTGCCGCTGGATG
This sequence comes from Gemmataceae bacterium, assembly GCA_035575035.1. GTDB lineage: Bacteria > Planctomycetota > Planctomycetia > Gemmatales > Gemmataceae > DATLYH01. The sequence goes on along the minus strand of DATLYH010000260.1, from coordinate 4,287 downwards.
GCGTTAAGGACATCCTCAGCGGTCAGGTTGTAGCCGGCCAGTTTGTCGGCGTAGAGCCAGATGCGGATGTTGCGCGCTTGCAGGCCGCCGAAGAGCACGCCGCCGACCTCCGGGATGGCGGCGATCTGCTGCTTGAACTCCTTCTCGGCGAAGTCGCTGATCTTCTGCAAGGGGACATTCCCCGAGAGGGTCAGCCACATCACCGGCAGGTTGTTGGGATTGACCTTGGAGACGACCGGCGGGTCGATGTCTATGGGGAGCCGACGGCGGGCGGCCTGGACAGCATTCTCGACCTCGCGCATGGCCACGTCGATGTTGCGCGACAGCCGGAAGTACACCGTGACGATGCTGGTGCTCTCCAGGCTCTGCGACATGATGTAATCGACCCCCTCGACGCCGGCCACAGCATCCTCGACAATCTCGGTGACATCGCCGTCCATGACCTCGGGGGAGGCCGCCTCGCGGGTGATGGTCACACTGACAACGGGAAAGTCGATCTCCGGAAACTGACTGACGCCGAGGTCACGATAGCCGAGCCAGCCGAAGACGATCATGCTGGCGGCGAGCATGACGGCGAAGACCGGGTTCTTGATGCTCAGGTCGGAGAGGGTCATGAGGCAGGGTCGGTAATCTCTGCCGCTTGCGGCTTAGCGACCTGCGACTTGTCGCTAAGCCGCAAGCGGCTGATGGTCCTCGCTTACTTCTTCGCAGCTACGGTCTCCTCTATCGCGCCATTCGTTTTTACCGGCGCCAGGTGAGGGACGGGAACTCCGTTGGCCGAGGCCACGGCCGCGGCGGACGGGCGGACGGCGGGCAGGGTGACCGCAACCGGGCGCTCCGCGGGTTCGGCCGGCGCGCCCCGCTCCGCCATGCCGCGCACCCAGGCGCCGAAACGGTCGAAGAGGACGTAAAACACCGGCACGATGATCAACGTTACCAGCGTGGACAGGAAGATGCCGCCGATAATGCTCCGCGCCAATGGCGCCCGCGTCTCGGCCCCCGGGCCGACGCCCAGGGCCAACGGCAGCGCCGCCGCAATGGTGGCAAACGTTGTCATCACGATCGGCCGCAACCGGATTGGGCAGGCCGTCAGCACCGCCTCGCGCAGCCCCAGCCCCTGCGCCCGCTGCTGGTTGGTATAGTCCACCAGGATGATCGAGTTCTTCTTCACCAACCCTGCCAGCAGCACCATGCCGATCATGCTCATCATGTTCAGCGTGTCCCCCGTCAGCCACAGGATTGCCAGCGCGCCGGTCACGCCGAACGGCACCGCCAGAAGGACGGTGAAGGGGTGGACGAAGGAGTTGAACTGCACCCCCAGGATCATGTAAGCGATGACGAAGCCCAGTGCCAGGCACCACCACAGACTGTCCAGCGTCTGCTGCATCGCCTGGGCGTTGCCCAGCGGCACCACGCGGTAGCTGGCCGGCAACCCTAGCTCCTCGCGGATCTGCTCGGCCAGGTCACGGCAGTATGCCACCGCCTCCCCCTGGGAGACCCCCGGGGCGGTGTTGGCGGTCAACTCCACCTTGCGGAGATGGTTGTAGCGATTGATGATCGGCAGGGTGGATACGGTCTCGCGCCGCGTGACATCGCGGAGCGGCACCAACACGCCCCGGTCGTTCTTAACGTAGACATTGTCGAGTTGGTCGGGCGACTCGCGCTGGCCCTCCAGGTAGCGGAGGCGGACGTCGTAGCGGCGGTCACGGTCGCTGAAACGGCCGTTGCGCGTGCCGCCGAAGGCCACGTTCAGGGTGAAGGCGATCCGCCGGATCGGCACTTGCAGCGCTGCTGCCTTCTCCTTGTCGGGCACCACCCGCACTTCCGGCATGCCCGGTCGATAGTCGGAGTTGACATCGAGCACTACGCCGCTATCGATCATGCGCTCCCGGATGCGGTCGGCCAGCTTCGTCACCGCGGCCCAGTCCGGCCCCTGCACAGCGAAGTTGACCGGGAAACCCCGCGTCGGCGTGAAGCCCTGGGTCGAAAGGTCCTGGGCCACCACTCGCACTCCGGCCAACCGGCTGCACGCCTGCCGCACCTGGTTCATCACGTCCTTCTGCGTCCAGGACCGTCGCTCGGCCGGGATCAGGTTGATGAACATCACCCCTTCATTGATCAGCTGCCCCGGCCGGTACGAGACCGACGCAGAGAGGTCGGCGATCACCCGCTCGCCGGTCACCGGGTCTACCAGGTTGGTCAGGACCTCCTCGCAGCGCTCCAGCATCGCCTCGATGTATTCGATGTTGCTGCCGACCGGGCAGATGATGTTGGCGACGAAGCGGCTCTGGTCTTCGCTGGGGACCAACTCCTGGCCGACCGGCTCGATTGTCAAGGCCGGCTGAGTGGTAACTTCGATGTCCCGGCCCGGGCGGACGGTGAGACCGCCGCCAACCCAGCCGGGCAGCGGCACCTCAATGCCCAGGGCAAAGATCAAGCCGGCCGCTGCCAGCAGAGCGCTCGCCGGGGCCACGAACCAGGTATGCCGCAGACCAAACCGCAGGCCGACGCCGTACCAGCGAGTTGCCTGGTCCATCAGCCAGCCCACCGGCCGAACCAGGAGCAACTCCAGCACCCAGCGGTCGATCAGCCAGTAGGCCCGGGCCGCCCCTGTCGCCACCGGCCCCAGCAGCCCGCCGTAACGCCCCGGTAGCGGCCGCCGCGCCCGCCGCACATTCAGAAACAGCGAGCAGAGCATCGGGGTGATGGTCAGCGAGATGACCAGCGACAGCAGCACCGCCACGCTGACCGAGATGCCAAACTGGAAGAAGAACCGGCCGACCGCCCCGCGCAGAAACGCCACCGGCAGAAAGATGGCCACGATCGAGAAGGTGGCCGCCACCGCTGCGAAGGTGATCTCGCGGGCACCGCGGCGGGCCGCCTCGCGCCGCTCCTCGCCGTGCTCGCGCCGACGGTAGATGTTCTCCAGGACCAGAATGGCATCATCGACCACCACCCCGACCGACAACGATAGCGCCAAGAGCGTCATGAAGTTGAGTGTGAAGCCGAACCAGCGCATCACCATGAACGTCCCGATCAGCGAAGCCGGGATCGAGATGCAGACGTTCAAGGTAGTGCCGATCGATCCCAGGAACAGGAACGTGACCAGCGCCGTCAGGACAATCCCCAGGAGCAGGGCGTGGTTGACCTCGGCAATATCGTCGCGGATGAACTGGGAGTAGTCGGTGGCGATGTCGATCTTGATACCGGGCGGCGCCATCCGGCGCAGCTCGGGCAGGCGAGCCTTGACCTCGTCGCACAAGGCCACGACATTGGCGCCGGTGGCCCGCATCACGCCGATGCCGACGCTGGGTTCGCCGTTGAACCGGGAGAAGGTGCGCTTGTCACTCATGCCGTCCTCGACGACGGCCACGTCCCCCAACCGGACGATCTGGCCGTTGCGCTGGGCGATCGGGATCTGGCGGAACTGTTCAGGGGTGCGTGCTTCCCCCATGATGCGGATGCCTAGCTCGCGGCGCGGCCCCTCCAGGTAACCGGCCGGCTTCTCGACATGTTCGCTCCGCAGAGCCTGCATTACATCGACCGCATCGAGTTGGTAAGCTTGCAGCTTCTCGCCGTCCAGCCAGATGCGCATGTTCCGCGGCCGCAGCCCGCCGTAGGTGACGCCGCCGACGCCGGGGATCGTCTCGATGTGCTGCTTGAGCTTATCATCGACGAAGGCGGCGACCTCCGCCAGCGGCCGGAGGCCGTGGACGCGCAGCCACATCACCGGGAAGCGGTTGTGGTTGATCTTCGAGACGATGGGGGGATCGATGTCAGCAGGGAGACGGCTCATGGCGGCGCTAACGGCGTTCTGCACGTCCTGCATCGCCACGTCGATGTTGCGGCTGAGATGGAAGTAGACGATGACGACACTGGTCCCTTCCAGGCTCTGCGACTGGATATAGTCGATTCCCTCGACGCTGGAGACGGCGTCCTCGATGATGTCGGTGACATCGCTCTCCATGATGTCGGGAGAGGCGGCCTCCCAGTTGGTGGTGACATTGACGACGGGGAAGTCGATCTCGGGGAACTGGCTGATCCCCATGTCGCGGTAGCCGAGGTAGCCAAAGACGACCATGGCCGCCGACAGCATGACCGCGAAGACCGGGTTCCGGATGCTCAGGTCGGAGAGGCTCATTCCTGTCCTTTGCTCGGTCCTGATTCTTGGCTGACGCCGGCCGCTCGCCAGTACCGGCCGGCTGACGCCGGCCGCTCGCCAGTACCGGCCGGCTGACGCCGGCCGCTCGCCAGTACCGGCCGGCTGACGCCGGCCGCTCGCCTCAC
>DATLYH010000259.1:0-12542 GCA_035575035.1 Gemmataceae bacterium | reverse complement strand
GGGAGAAGACGACCCGGTCGGCGGAGGCCAGGATTCGCTTGGCGATGATCCATCTGATGCTCAATCGGCTGTGCCCAACGGATAGCGAGCCGGAGTTTCACTATCACAAGGCTGGTTGACTGCCCTTATCGGACAGACTCTGACTGCAATAGCAAGGAAAGGGAGTGGTATGGCTTTTATCTATGGCACGGACGACGATGACGTTCTCGACGGCACTGACGAGGACGACTACATCTACCTATTTCGGCAGTGATTTCGCCGACGGCGGCCTGGGCAGCGACGGGATCTTCTCATGGGGTGACTTCAGTACGCTGGTGGGTGGTGCAGGCAATGACGTGCTTTACGGAGCTGGCAATCATGACCAGCTTTACGGCGGGGATGACAACGATACGGTTATTGGCGCAGGGCTGGGAAGCGCGCTCTACGGGGGCACTGGGAATGATGTCCTTTACGCATTCGGGGATCAGAACCATATCGCCGGAGAGGACGGCAATGACACCATTCACGTGTACGGGGCACTAACCCAAGCCTATGGCGGCCTGGGCGATGACTTCATGCTGATTCACAACAGCGCGGGCATCAGGGGAAGGAGGCCCTTACCATGTCCGCATTCACGGCGAAAATCACTTTCCTGGTGATCGGCTTCATCCTCGGCTTTTGCGCGGCCCTGCGAATCGGCCGCTGAAGGCCGGCGGCCCCCCTGGTGAGATGGGCTGGCCCGTTCCGCGAGGCGACGCCAACGAGGACGGCGTCACCTCTCATCTGCCTGGGCTAACGACGGGCTCCATTCCGAAGGCCCTGGCCGCCCCTTCCGGCGGGACCGCCTGGACCTCGATGCGCTCGACCACGCACTCCTCCTCCGGCAGGGCGTCGGACTCCTCCCGCTGGACCTCGCGCACCCAGGTGACGCGGTGCCGCAGGATGCCCCGCTCGTAGAGGCTGATGCCGGCCTCGCTCAGGCGGTTCAGATTGCGGCCGCGCAAGGTCACCAGGTACATCTCGCTGCCGACGAACAGCAGCACGATGCCCAAGGACGGATGATACCGCTTCGGCCCAAGCCAGCTGTACGGGAAGGAGAGGGAATCCCCCTCCCGCTCCCGGCGGAACTCGATGTTGTCCGCGCGTTCCCGTAGGCCCCGCAGGTAGCCGAACGACGGGCAGGCGGCTTCGTCCTCGTCCTCCCCCGCGGGCGGCAGGGGCCGGGCGGACGCCACGCGCGGCGCCGCCGACCGCTTGAGCAACTCCAGGCTATCGCTCATACGTCACCTCGGTTCGCGAAGGTTCCGCCCGGACGGGCGCGAGAGGGGGCGTCCCTCGGGGACAACCCAAAGTAGCCAGCCGCCGCAGCCGCGCAAGATGTTTTTTCAGAGTGGGCCCCACCCCGCGGCGCTGCGCTCCCAGCAACTCGGTCGCCGACAGCCGGTCTTCGCCGTGCAGCACCGCACGCCGCAGCGCCGCCTTGTCTGATGTAAAAATGACGGCTTTTTCCTTGGCCCTGCTAACGCTGACATAGAACTGCTCCCGCGAGGAGGCAGGAAACGACAGGCTTGACTGGGCGATGAAGACCCGGTCTACCGTCTTGCCCTGGCTGGCGTGGCTCGTCACGGCATAGCCGTATGCGATGTGCCCGAAGTCGCGGCCGATCACCCATCCCTTGTCTACGATGATGTCTCCGGCCGGCGTAAACCCCTGGACGGTGAGCAGCATGCCATTGTTGAGCCGGTGCGTGCCGTCCTTGGTCTGGCCGTTGGCCGTCACCCGCAGCCGGTCGCCGACCGCGACGCGCCGCTCTGCCGGGCGGTAGACCTGGAAGCGCGCGGCGTACCGCAGCGGCAGCGCTTCCCCTTCCCGCACGACCAGCCGGCTGCCATTCGTATGACCGGGCACGTTCTGATGGAATTGCAGCATGTCGCCCGGAGCGAGGTTGGCCGCATCCGCCCGCTCCGCCTCGGTCAATCCCGCCGGCGTCCAGACGGCAAACGTCCTCTCTCTTCCCCCAGCTTGCCGGCGGCCTGCAGCGCGCCGCGGATCGCGGCCGTGACACGCGCCCCCTCGGCGTGCGTCGGCGACACCACCAGGGCCGTGCGGGGCTCCCCACCCCGCTTCGGCGCGGAGACCGCGGCCAGGTAAGCGGCCGCCAGCCGCCGCTCGCGCTGGGCGGCGGGCAGCTCCTCCACCCAGCCCAGCCGGTCCAGCAGCGTGAAGCCTTCCGCCACCTTGCCCTCGCTCAGCAGCCGCACGGCAGCGCGGTAGCGGCCCTTTTGCCGGCGAATGTCGGTGACCTCGACCACCGGCACGGCGGCCCTCTCCTGCAGGAGGCGGAATGCCGCGCCGCGCTCAACCGAGCCATGCTGCTGCACGTCACCCACAAGGATGACGCGGCTGTCGAGCTTCTGGGCGAGATGAAACACCCGCGACAGTGTCCGTGCGCCGAGCAGCGAAGCCTCGTCGATCAGCAGCACCCCGAAGCGAGCTTGTTCCTGCAGCCGGGGATCTTGCAGAAACCGGGCGACCGTGTCGGCATCCTGGAACCCAGCCTCCCGCAACACGCCGCGGCTGGCCTCGGCGCTCGGGGCCAGGGCAACCACACGATGGCCCGCCGCCTCGATCCCCTCGACCGCCTCTTGCAAGAGCGTCGTTTTGCCGGTGCCGGCCGCCCCGCGCAGAAGCATCACCCGGTCGGGCGACTGCCACAGGTGCCGTACCGCCCGCTGTTGCTGCTCGTTCAGCCAGCTGCGGCCAAGCGGCCGGTCGAAGCCGACCAGCGGCTTGCAGGTGCCCCGGCCCTCCCGCGCAAACGCGATCATGCCGTGCCTCTTCCCGCAGCACGGCGGGAGAAGTCACGAGCCGCCGGCCGGCCACCTCGCGGGCAATCAGGTCGCGCCGCGAAAGCTCCTGGCGGACCCGCTCCACGCTCACTTGGCCGATCCCCCGCCGCAGGGCCGCCGCCCGCAGCGCTTTCTCCGCGACGACGGAGTCCCGCTCGAAGCAGTTTCCAGCTCCTGCATCGTCTCCTCGACGGCTTGGCGGAAGGCATCAAGCAACTGCGGGTCTTCGGTCAGCGCAGAGAGCAGCGAGACGCTCTTGGGCACCGACCAGGTGAAGTCATAGCCGACCGTGCGCTCCGCCTTCCGCCTTTGCGTCAGCCGCGTGCCGGTACGCGGGTCGCGGTTTTCGCAGAGCCGGTCGAACGCGGCCTTGCTGACGGTGCCTTCCAGGCCGAGCAGCTTAGCACCGATCCCGCCCCAGGAGCCGACCAACTCCTGGCCCTCGCGGTAGTAGTCGGAGGCGGCATAGTAGGCCTGGGCGGCGCTGGCCTGGCGTTGCTGGGTGATGCGGAGCATGGTGGGCCTCTTTAGAAAACCCTACCCCACGCTGCCGCCCCGCCGCAAACTTCTGCTCGGGAAAGCCGACCGCGGTTTCCCCTAAGCCACTGCGACCGACGCGGCCGCCCGCCCGTGCGGCGCGCGGCGAATACCTCGGGGGCGTCGCTTCGCCAACGGCACGCGCCGCCATGCAGCGCTGGGATACGTGTCCCCGGCGGAAGACGAACGGACCCAATCGCGCTTCACCCCCTGGCCCCGTTGCGTGGGGAACGCCCCTACGGATCTCTTCCCCCTCCCGAGCCATGCTAGCGCTCCTCGGTTCCTACACGGCGCGCTGGAACAACGCGACGACCTTTCCGGAACGGTAGTTCCCCCTGGGACGGCAGACCACGCGCGGCGGGTGCCGCCGCATGCAGCACCGTGCGACGCCGTGCTTATTCGGCCTGTACATCGTGGGGGCGTTGCTGTTCGCGCAGTTGCCGGCGTCTGCACGCTGCGGGTCGGTCGTATGGCCGGGCAAAGTCGGTCCCCCTTCGCCGACGCCCGGAGCGTGGGGCGGCGATGGCGGTGGTCGGAGGGGGGGTTCGCAGCGGCAAGTAGCCGCCCAGCCATTCAAAAACTTCCCGCCCCTCAACGCGAAAGCATGTTGGCTGGCCTCGCGCCGGTCAACGAAACTGCAGCAGGCGAGCTGAGCACAGACCCGCACAAACAAGGGTCCGACTTGGACTTCACGGCGGTTGTCGGATTAACCGACGATCGGCCAGGGAGTCAGAGCAACGACCCTTGCGGACTCTCTAGTCGGCGAAGCGGTACTCAGCTGGCGTCCGTTGAAACAGGCACCTCCAGGCTGCTCTCTTAAGCCCAATGCCGACTGGGATTTCCAGACCCTTCCTTTTCCCCCCGAAAACATTCTTACTTTTGGGAAAGTTTTTGCTTGATATCCGCTTCTCCGGTTGCTACTCTCCCACCACCTTTACTCCCACTAGTCCTTTTTCCAGAAGGGTCGTCCCAGGGGTGGTAAAGGGGACTTTCCCCTCTCCCAGTCGGGAATGGGTTTACCTTTTTGCTTGCTGTCGCGGCATCCCTTCATCCCAGCGGCCGCAGAGAAGACCCCGGCAACGCATAGACCTGCTCCGGAGTTGCTCCCGAGGACTTGCTGCCATGAGCTGGCTCTCCTCTTTCTGCTCGCGGTGGCGGTCCCGTCACGCCCCGACCACTTCGGCCACCGGTTCGGCCGAGGGGAGCATCACCCTTGCCGGCCCGACCTGGTCCTTCGAGAAGGGGTGGGAGCAAGATGCCCTGGTTGACATCCTCAGTGCGGGGCAAGACCTCTTCGGCGGAGGACCAGCCGCCGCGGCCGACTTTCCAGGGGAACCCAGCCGCGGCAGCCCGGCCGGCCCGGGTGCAGGGGGCACCGCGTGGGACGGCGCCGCGGGCGGCGTGTTCGCTGGGGTGGGAGGTGGGCGGTCCGAAACGGTGGGCGAGCCTGCAGCGCCGGGGGCTGGTGTCCGTCCGCCCTTCGCCGACCAGGCCACCCTGGAAGCAATGGCCACTGGTGCCGGCTGGTCCTTTACGTCCAACTCCGCGGCAGCCACCACAGCCAGCCGCCGTCCGATGCCGGGCACACCCACTTCCTTCACGCTCCAGCCGCCCCTGGAACCCCCAACGGCCCCGGCGCCGCCCGCTGCGTCGCCGGCCGACGCCTCCTCGGTCAGCGACCATCAACAGCCCCCCGGCCCCACGCCCCGCCTCGACCCGCTCAGCCGCCTGCCCTTGACCTTCGAAGCCAACACCGGTCAGGTCGATGCCCAGGTCCACCTCCTCTCCCGCGGCCGGGGCTACACCCTCTTCCTGACCTCCGCCGAGGCCGTCCTGGTCCTCAGCCAGCCCCAGCCCGCGAGCGCCCCGGCGACCGACCTCTCCCCGGCGGGCCTGGACGACGGCGATGCCGGGGGCCGGGCGGAGAGGGATGACCGGCCCGTCCGCGCCGACGTGCTGCGGATGCAGTTCGTTGGGGCCAACCCCCACCCAACCGTGACCGGCCTCGATCCGCTCCCCGGTCGCGTCCACTACTTCCGGGGCAACGACCCGCAGCACTGGCAGACCGATATCCCCCGCTATCGCCGGGTTAGTTATGAGGAACTCTACCCCGGCGTGGACCTGGTCTTCTATGGCAGCCGGCAGCAGCAGTTGGAGTACGACTTCGTCGTCGCCCCCGGGGCCGACCCCGGCGTCGTGCAACTCGCCTTCACGGGGACGGAAGCCCTCGCCCTCGACCCGCAGGGCCATCTGGTCCTCCGCACCTCCGGCGGCGAGGTGGTGCAGCAGGCCCCGGTCATCTACCAGGAGGTGGACGGGCAACGTCGGCCGGTCGCTGGTCGCTACGTGCTCCGTGGTCCGGGCCAGGTCGGCTTCCAGGTCGGCCCCTACGACCCGAACCATCCCCTGGTGATTGACCCGGTGTTGACTTATGCCACTTACCTGGGGGGCAGCGATAGCGACCTCGGCCTGGACATCGCCACGGATGGCGACGGGAACGCCTATATCGCCGGCCTCACCTGGTCAGCCGACTTCCCCACGGCCGGGCCGGCCCAGGAGGAGTTGCGGGGGGCGCATGACCTGTTTGTGGCCAAGATCGACGCCGCAGGCACCGAGTTGCTTTATGCCACCTACCTGGGGGGTACGGATGACGGCCTCTTGCCCTCCGGCCGGCTGGGGCTGGCGGTGGATGCGGCCGGCCACGCCTACCTGGCAGGAACCACAGCCGCGGACGACTTCCCGGTCACCCCCGGGGCTTTCCAGACGAGCCTGGCCGGCGCTTCGGATGCCTTCGTGACCAAACTGAGCGTGGCAGGGAACGCCCTGGAGTATTCGACCTACCTTGGCGGTGGCGACACCGACGCCGCCCGGGCCGTCGCCCTCGACACGTCCGGCCAGGCTTATATCGCCGGCCAAACCCGCTCGACCGACTTCCCAACAGCCAATCCCATCCAGGCCGAGTTGGCCGGCGCTGCCGACGCCTTCGTGGCCCAACTCGATGCTGCGGGCAGCACGCTGGTTTATGCGACTTACCTGGGGGGCAGCGCCAACGATGCCGCAGCCAGCATCGCGGTGGATGCGGCCGGCCAGGCCTACTTGACCGGGTCCACCACCTCCGCCGACTTCCCCATCCAGAATGCTCTGCAGCCGCAACGAGCCGGGGCAGTGGATGCCTTTGTGACCCAGGTCAATGCCGACGGCACGGCCTGGGTCTATTCGACCTACCTGGGGGGCAGCGGCAGTGACCTCGGCCAAGGCATCGCTGTGAATGGTTCGGGAGAGGCCTACGTGACCGGCGTGACCGGCTCACTCAACTTCCCGACCACGGCCGGGGCCTATCAGCGACAGCGGCGGGGGCTGCAGGATGCCTTCGTGGCCCGATTGCGAGCGGCCGGCACCAGCCTGGTCTACGCCACCTACCTGGGCGGGAGCGGCCTGGAGCAGGGAGCCGACCTAGCCGTGGACCCCTTCGGCCAGGCCTGGGTGGTGGGCACGACCCACTCGGCCGACTTCCCCACGGTGCAGCCGTTCCAGGCCAGCCGCCGCGGGATTGCCGACGCCTTCGCTGCCTGGCTGAACCCGACCGGGGCCGCGCTGCGCTTTGCCACCTATCTGGGCGGGAGCCAGACGGAAGCGGGGGCGGCCATCACCGTGGACGACGCCGGCTTCGTCTACCTGGCCGGAGTCACTACGTCGAGCGACTTCCCGACGCTGAACCCGCTGCAGCCAGTCGGGGGCGGGGGCGCCGATGCCTTTGTGCTCAAGCTCTGGGACGACCTACCGGTGGCTTCGCTGACAGCGCCGGCCGAGGTGCCGCTGGGGCAGACCTTCACCGTGGCGGTCACCTTCGACAATGCCTCGCCGACGGCCGGCGGCTATGGTCCCTACCTTGACCTGTTCCTGCCCGCCACCGGCGCGGATGGGGATGATGGTATCCGTTTTGTGAGCGACCCGGCCCCGACTTACCTGGGCGTGCCGGTCACGGCCACGGTGCTGACCTTCGACGCCGCCGGCCAGGTCAGCCACCCCTACGCCAAGACCAGCGCCGGCAGCCCGGTGATCGTCCGCGGCACGCCGGGCGACCAGCTGGTGGTCCTGCAGCTGCCGTTCAACGCCTTCACCCCGGACCAGCCGGCGGCCACGGTCACCGTCACCGCCCGCCTGAGCGACAAGGCGGATGTCGGCACCCCCTTGACGATCCAGGCCCGCGGCGGCTTCCAGTTCGGCGTCGATCCCCTCGACAACCCGGCCAGCGATCCGAGCATCCTGGGCGCGGTGGTGTCGGCCTCGGTGCGACCGACGCTGTTTACCCTGAGCAAGAGTTACCTTGGGCCGGAAGACGAGACGGCCACCGGGCCGAACTTCCCCCGGCCGTATCGCCTGACCGTGGATGTGGCCGACGGCCAGACGGTCACCGACCTCGACCTGACCGACGTACTGCCGACCCACCTCCAGTTCGTCAGCGTCGATGCCACGACCATCCGCGGCGTGCCCACCTCAACCGGTGCGATCAGCACGCCGAGCACCACGACGCCGGGGGGTACGCTGACGCGCCGCTTCGCCAGCGTCACCGGCACCACCGCCGCCGATGACGCGGAGATGGTTTTCACGTTCCACGCCCCGCTCAACAACGCGGCGGGCGCCCCCGTGCTGGACCCTGCCACCGGGGCTTCCGCCACGGCAGCCGACGACGCCAAGGTCCAGGCCAACTGAACCCCCATCGACCCGCGCGACCCGGCCGGGCCGGTCACCAGTGATCGGACTGCCACCGACCACACGCTCAGCTTGAAGTCCCTGGCCGCTCAGCAGGCGGTCGCCGTCGTCACCGACACGGGCTACCCCGGGCCGACCCCGGGCGACACCCTGGAGTACACCGTGACCGTCCAGGCTTCCGACTTTTTTGCCTTCGACCAGGTCGTCCTGACCGACGTGCTCTCCGACGGCCAGCGCTACGACAGCTCCTTCACCCCGACCTTGCAGGTCAACGGCAACGGCTTCACGCTCGCGGCCGCGGCCATCGCCTCCGCCAACTACACGGTCACGCCACGCTACTCGGACCCGCCCGACGGCAACCCCAACGACGGCACCGACGGCACCACCAGCCTGGTGTTCCGTATCTCCGATGAGCTAATCAGTCGGGGTCAGAACGGCCGGCTGTTGGGCGGACTGGTCAATCCCAGCGGGGGATGGGTCGCAGCGCCGGGGGACGGGCCGACCACCTTCACGGTCCAGTTCCGGGCCGTCATCCAGGAGGCCTACACCGACGCTTATTCCTCCCCCAACCACGTCGTCAAGCAGGGCGACGCCTTGACCGCCTCGGGCGACGTCACTGGCCGGCTGTTGTCCATCACCGACTTTGCCCCCACCGGGGCCACGGTCAGCGACAGCCACGCCGCCGGCACGCAGGTGCCGCGCTCCATCCTCCAGACCAGCATCTACGCGGTCAACGGCGACACCAACCTACCGGCCTTCGTCACCGCCGGCGACACCATCACCTATCGCATCCTTTACACGACCTCCACCAGCGACCTACGTGATCTGGTGCTGACCGATCACCTGCCGCCGCCGGTCTTCCACGCCCAGACCCTGACCACCCTCGACTACACCAGCAGCGCCACACCCCCGCCGGTCGGCACCGCCCGGCTGGGACCTACCGACACCTTCCACCTCTATTATCCTTCGATTGTCCCGACCCTCAGCCGCAACACCGCCAACGGCAACAATGCTGTCATCTTCACCTACGGCAGCAACAGCGACCCATCCGACCGCCCGGCCACCATCGACCTGCTGTTCACCCTGCCGCTCGGCGGCCAGCCCTTCCCCGACGGCTGGTGGCTGACCAACCTGGCACAGGCGGCGGAGGCCAACAGCGCCGCGGCCGTCTTCACCCAGGCCGCCATCAGTCGGACCTTACTGACCGAACCGGCCATCCCGCGGATCACCAAAGGGGTGGTCAGCACCAGCAACCCCAACGGCGTGTTCTCCCCCGCCGAGGTCGGCCCCACGGGGGTCACCTTTGGGGCGCCCGGCAGCAGCCCCGGCTTCAGCGGCACGATTACCTCGGCCGGCCTGGCCAGCCGCCCGGTCAACAGCGACCTGAGCAACGTGGACGCCGGCGACCTGGTCCGCTTTGCCATTGTTATCGAGAACGTCGGCCGGGGACCTTACGGCGCCTTCGACGTGCAAGTCCGGGACACGCTCCCAGCTGGCTTTGTCATCCCCGCCAGCGGCCTGAATCTGAGCGTGACCGACGGCACCGGGGCGCCGTTCACCTACACCGACCTGGGCGGCGGCCTGTTCGGCAGCGGCATCGAATTGGGCGACCCGGGGCCGACGAGCACGCCCCCGGGCAGCCTCGACCCCGGCCGGGACCCCGCCGGCACCACCCTGAACACCGGCCGGAACATCGCGGTAATCACCTACGACCTGCAGGTGGTCGATGCCATCACCGCCCAGAACCTGACCAACACCGCCACCCTGCTCCGCTATGCCAGCCTTGAGGGAGGCCCGAGCTTCGTGGACAGCTGGCCGGTGGACACCGCCACGGTCGTGGTCGGGCCGTGGCCAGCCAAGCAGGTCGTCGCCACCGGTCGGGACTTCACGACCGGCAGCAACCTGGTGATCGGCGAAGAGGTCACCTACCGGGTGACGATGACGGTTCCCGAGGGCACCACGACCAACGCCCGGCTGACCGACACCCTCCCGGACGGCCTGGCTGTGGTCAGCCTCGACAGCCTGACGGCGTCGGCCGCCGTGACCACCTCGGTCTCGGGCGGCTTCGCCGCCGTGTTGGACAACGCCCGCGCCCTGTTGGCCGAGCCGGGGCGGACGGTGACGCTCGACTTCGGCACGCTCACCAACTCCGACCGCAGCAACGCGGCCGTCGGCGGGACGTTGACGAACACCCTGACGTATGGCTACGATACCAACGGCTCTTTGACATCTCGGACTGCCACAACCGGCGGCAGCTTGACGCAAATCTGGGACGTGCGTGGCCGCTTGCAGAGCGCCACCGACGTGCAGGGTGGCACCACGAAGCAGGCGCTGTATCGCTATGACCCCGACGGCATCCGCCTGCGCGAGGAAGTGACGACCACCACGGGTGGGGTGACCGCCACGGAAGTGCGTCTGCTGGTGGTCGATCATCAAAGCCCGGCGGGTTACGCCGAGGTCATCGAGGAGCGCACCGACAGCGACCTGATCGTGGCCAGCTATGTCTATGGTGCCGGATTGGACCCGATCTCCCTCGCCCGCTCTGGCCAACCCGTCGGTCTGTACCTGGCCGACGGCCACAGCGGCGTGCGCCAGGTGATGGACCTGGCCGCGGCCGTGCTGGCGGCGTACCGCTATGACGCCTTCGGCAACCTGGTCGCACAGGCGCCCCAGCCCGGCGGCTTTGTGAACCCAGTGGGCTACCGCGGCGAGCGGCTCGACCCAGTGCTGGGCCAGTACTACCTGCGAGCCCGGCCCTACCATCCGCCGACCGGGCGGTTCACCGCGATGGACCCGTTTCCCAGCTTTACTACCGAGCCTGCAACACTTCACAAGTACTTGTACGCGATCGCCGACCCCATCTCTAATGTCGATCCGAGCGGGAACTCTCCACTTGGAACAGTCAAAGTCAGCATTGTAATCATTGTTACGATTGCTGCCCTAGCTTATGGGCTTGGCGTCAGGTGGTGGACAAGAGGCGTGTACTACACAACGCGAACGGCCACAGGACAAGGTGGCCCTGATTTCACGAACCGTCTCAAGGGCATAGAGCAATACATCAGGACCTCTATCCGGAACAACCCTGCCCTGAGACAGGCGCTTTATGATGACTTCAGCGATCCAAAGAAGTTTTCCTGGGATATCAGCAAACTTGCGGCGCAAAGTGTGAGTACCGCAAGTGATCCTAATCATAGAGGGATGCTAAGTGATGGAACCCGCACAGTGACGATCAATGGAAAGGTATATCCTCAAGAGGAGGTAAACTATTACATTTATGGCATTTGGGCCAGCGAGATTGGTCAGGATCTTAGTATCGCGGAGTTCAACCTTTGGGCGCACCGAGTTTACAATTATGGAGGCACAGGAACTCCCGGCCGTGCTGCCTGGTTGAGAGCAGGATACTTCAGTGACCTGAACCTACCCGCACCATATGCAATTCAAGGAGCAACACCTTCGGATGAGGTGTATACAAAACGGGTATTTTTTCAGATTGGTGCTGGCCGGCTGAGCGGAACACTCATGGAAGATGGCACGGTCATCCCAAATGCTCTTGTTCCGGACTAAGCGATGAAGCGCAGAGTATTTATCAACTTAATAGCATATGTATTGATTCCAATCCTGGTAGTAGCCGTGATGATATGGGTAATGCTGTATCCCTATCGTCCCCATGAGAGCGAGGAGCATTTGAGAGAACGTCTTGAGGCAGTGGAAGCACTTCCGGTGTTGAAGAGGTGGGCATTAGAGCGCGTGTCATCTCAGAAATGGGAAGGTTTTACCGAGAAAGAAAAGCTACCTCTAGATGCGCAGATGTTAGGGATTGTCGACCTAGCACCTGTTCAGTCGCCCGACGGAAGAATAGTTTACATCGCTATCGTATTTGGCGCTGGATTTCGCCATTACGGTATCTATGTCGGGCCACCCGGCTTTAGACCCGAAGCTAGCCCGTGGCCGTACCTCAATCGCTGGTGCGATCAGGTGTGGTACTACGACGAAATCCCTCGGAGGAATTGACGTAATCACTCACCCAACTCGGAGATGCAAGGTTTTCTACAGAGCACTCCCGACCCCTTTTTTCCCCTTTTTTCCCCAGAGGAGGGGTTACGCGTGACCTTCTTTACAGACCTTTCTCCCTACAGCTACGACTCGTCAGCTGCGACAGGCTCTGTCCTGAACGTCGGGTGGCTCGATGCTCGGTTCGGCTATCCCCAAGGCGACGTCCCGCCAGAGTTCATCGAACGGTTGTGGGCCTTCTGCCGTGTCCCTGCGCTGGTCACGTTTGGTTTCCATGTGTGTGACCTGTGTCACGGTAGCACTAGGACACCCGTAAAGGCGGTGCGGGGGAGTGAGTCGATATTGCTGGGCTTCTCCGAGATCCGCGTCTTCGGAGCGGACGGGAAAGTGTATGCCGCTCCGAACCTGATCTACCATTACGTGACCGAGCACGGCTATCGGCCACCCGAGGAG